>JBBQYL010000005.1:0-54036 GCA_038208735.1 Burkholderiales bacterium | reverse complement strand
CGCGCCGGCCACGGTGAAGGCCGCCACCGACGTGGCCGACGACGACCTGATCCTGGACATCGGCCCCGAGACGGCCGCCAGGCTGGCCGAGCAGCTGAAGGCGGCCGGCACCATCGTCTGGAACGGCCCGGTGGGCGTATTCGAGTTCGACGCGTTCGCGCACGGCACCGAGACGCTGGCACGCGCCATCGCCGCCAGCCCGGCCTTCAGCATCGCCGGCGGCGGCGACACGCTCGCGGCCATCGCCAAGTACGGCATCGAGAAGGACGTGGGCTACATCTCCACCGGGGGCGGCGCGTTCCTGGAGATCCTCGAAGGAAAGAAGCTGCCCGCGCTCGAGATCCTGGAGAAGCGCGCGGCCTCGGGCGCTTGACCGCGCGGGGCACCGGCGCGATGCTGTAGTCCTCATGTAACCGCAGCCGGGTGCGCGCGCCCATAATCGCGTTATTCAGTTACTTCGTTGCAGAGGCGCGCAAGCGCCCAGGAGACAGCCCGTCATGACTCGTGGTACCAAGATCGTCGCTACCCTCGGCCCCGCCACCAGCGACCCGGAGGTGCTCGAGCGGTTGATCCTCGCGGGCGTCGACGTGGTGCGGCTGAACTTCAGCCACGGCAAGGCGCAGGACCACATAGACCGCGCGAACATGGTGCGCGAGATCGCCGACCGCCTGGGCCGCACCGTCGCGTTGATGGCCGACCTGCAGGGTCCCAAGATCCGCGTGGGCAAGTTCGTCGACGGCAAGGTGATGCTCGTCAAGGGCGAGCGCTTCGTGCTCGACGCGTCGCGCACCGAGCCGGGCGACATCAACGGCGTCGGCCTCGACTACAAGGAGCTGCCGCGCGACGTGAAGCCCGGCGACACGCTGCTGCTCAACGACGGCCTGATCGTGCTCACGGTCGAGGAGGTCAAGGGCGACAAGGTGCACACCATCGTCAAGATCGAGGGCGAGCTGTCCAACAACAAGGGCATCAACAAGCAGGGCGGCGGCCTGACGGCGCCGGCGCTCACGGCCAAGGACATGGACGACATCCGCACGGCCATGAGCTTCCGCTGCGACTACCTGGCGGTGAGCTTTCCCAAGAACGCCACCGACATGGAGATGGCGCGCCAGCTGGCCAACGTGGCCGGCGAGGCGCAGCGCCACAAGCCGGCGATGATCGCCAAGATCGAGCGCACCGAGGCCATTCCCAACCTCGAGTCCATCCTGAAGGCCAGCGACGGCATCATGGTGGCGCGGGGCGACCTGGCCGTCGAGGTGGGCAACGCGTCGGTGCCCGCGCTGCAGAAGCGCATGATCCGCATGGCGCGCGAGATGGACAAGGTCGTCATCACCGCCACGCAGATGATGGAGAGCATGATCCTCGCGCCGGTGCCCACGCGCGCCGAGGTGAGCGACGTGGCCAACGCGGTGCTCGACGGCACCGACGCGGTGATGCTCAGCGCCGAGACCGCCGCCGGCAAGTACCCGGTCGAGACCGTCGAGACGATGGCCGCCATCGCGCTGGAGGCCGAGCGCGCCGACGACGTGCAGTTGGTCGAGGCCACCTTCATCAACAAGAAGTTCGGCCGCATCGACCAGTCGATCGCCATGGGGGCGCTGTTCACGGCGCAGCACCTGGGCTGCAAGGCCATCGTCGCGCTCACCGAGAGCGGCTCCACCGCGCTGTGGATCAGCCGCCAGCGCACGAAGGTGCCCATCTTCGCGCTCACCACGCAGGCCACGTCGCTGCGCCGCATGGCGCTGTACCGCAACGTCACGCCGCTGATGATGCCGTCCTGCGACGACCGCGACACCGCGCTCGCCGAGGCCGAGCGCCTGCTCGTGGCGCGCGGCGTGCTCCGGCCGGGCGACACCTACGCCATCACGTGCGGCGAGCCGATGGGCTACCCGGGCGGCACCAACATGCTGAAGATCTGCCGCGTCGGCTGAGCCTGGGCTGCTGGACACAAGGGGCCCTTCGGGGCCCTTTTGCATGTGGCCGACAATGTGCGTGTCCGAGGATGACGCTTCCATGCTCAAGAACCTGCTGAACCGATTCCTGCCGCCGTCTTCGAGCCCGGCACCGGCGCCAGCGATCGCCCCCGCGTCAGCGCCCCCCGCGAACGACATCGCCGCTGCCGACGCCCTGGTCGCCGAAGGCAACGCGCTCGAGGATGCCGGCCAGCTGCCGCAGGCCGAGGCCGCGTACCGGCTGGCGGTGGCCAGCGCGCCGGGCCACGCCCGGGCTCACCTGAACCTGGGCATCGTGCGGGAGGCGCAGGGCGACCAGGACGGCGCGGTCGCCGCGTTCGAGCAGGTGCTGGCGCTCGACCCGCACCATCCGTTCGGCAACTACAACTATGCGCGCCTGCGGGTGCTGCGCGGCGACACGGCGCGCGCGCGCGTCCTGGTCGACGCGGCCCTGCGCGCCAAGCCGGAGTTTGCGCAGGCGCTCGAGCTGCGCGTGCGCATCGACCGCGACGAGGGCTTCGCCGACGCGGCGCTGGCCACCTTGCGCGAGATCGTGGCGCTCGATCCGACCAACTGGCTGCACCGCTCGTTCGAGCTGATGGTGCTGAACTTCGCCGACGGCGTCGACGCGGACGCGCTGTTCGCGCGGCACCTCGAATTCGGCGCCGCGCTGGAGCAGGCGGTGCCCGTGCGCTTCCAGACCTACGCGGAACGCGGCGACCCGGCGCGGCGGCTGCGCGTGGGCTACCTCTCGGCCGACTTCATCGCCCATCCCGTGTCGGTCTTCCTGGCGCCGGTGCTGGAGCAGCACGATCGGGCGCAGGTGGAGTCGTTCTGCTACTCGCTCGCGGCCAGGCCCGATGCGACGACGCAGCGGATGCGCGCCGCCGCGGATCATTGGCGCGACGTGGCCGGGCGATCGGACGACGAGGTGGCCGACGCGATCCACGCCGACGCCATCGACGTGCTGGTCGACCTCATGGGCCACTCCAGCATCCCGCGGCCGGGCGTGTTCTGCCAGCGGCCCGCGCCGGCGCAGGTGGCGTGGCTCGGCTACCTCAACACCACGGGCCTCTCGCGCATGGACTTCCGCATCACCGACGCGCGCAGCGATCCGCCCGCCGTCTCGCAGCCGCGCCACACCGAGCGTCTGGTGCCACTGCCGGCCAGCCAGTGGTGCTATCCGGGCGACGCGGCGCAGACGATCGAGCCCGCGCCGGCGTTCGAGCGCAACGGCCACCTCACGTTCGGCTCGTTCAACGCGGCGCTGAAGGTCACGCCGGCGTGCTGCCGACGCTGGGCGCAGGTGATGCTGCGAGTGCCCGGCTCGCGCCTGGTCATCGGCGACATCAACTCGGAACGCAAGCGAGCCGCGATCCGCAGCGACATGGCCGCCGGCGGCGTGGCCGAGGATCGGATCACGTTCCTGCCGCGCGTCGGGACGGATGCCTACATGGGGCTGTACAACCAGGTCGACCTCACGTTCGACACCTGTCCGTACGGCGGCGGCACCACCACCTTCGATTCGCTGTGGATGGGCGTGCCCGTGGTCGCGGCGAGCGGGCAGACGCCGGTCGCGCGCAGCGCGGCCAGCATCCTGGGCGCGCTCGGCCTGGACGACTGGATCGCGCCGACCGTCGACGACTTCGTGGCGCTGGCCGTGGCGCGCGCCTCCGATCGCGAGGCCTTGTGCGCGCTGCGGCCCACGTTGCGCCCGCGCCTGCAGGACTCGCTCCTGACCGAACTGCCCCGCTACACGCGCGACCTGGAAACGGCGCTGCGCGCGATGTGGCTCGAGAAGGCCCGCTGACCATGTTCAAGAACCTGCTGAATCGAATCCTCTCGCCGGTGCCCGTGCCCGTGCCCGTGCCCTCGCCGGCATCGGCGCCGGCCGACGTCGACGGCGCCGACGCGCTGATCGCCGAGGGCAACGCGTGCGAGGATGGCGGCGACGCGGCGCAGGCCGAGGCGCTCTATCGCCGCGCCGTCGCGTTGGCGCCGGGCCACGCCCGCGCCCACCTGAACCTGGGCATCGTGCTGGCCGCGCGCGACGACCTGGACGGCGCGGCGACCGCCTACGAGCAGGTGCTGGCCATCGCCCCCGCGCACCCCTTCGGCAACTACAACTACGCGCGCCTCGCGCTGGTTCGCGGCGACCTGGCGCGCGCCGAGACGCTGGTGGGCGAGGCATTGCGGGCGAAGCCCGGGTTCCCGCAGGCGCTGGTCGTCCAGTCCAACGTGATGGACGCGCTCGGCCGCCTGGACGAAGCCGTCGCGTCGCTGCAGGCCGCGCTCGCGCTGCAGCCCGACGATGCCGGCGCCTGGTACAACCTGGGCCTGCTGCTGCAGCGCCTGGCCCGCGCCGACGAGGCCGAACCCGCGATCCGGCGCGCGCTGGCCGCCGACCCCGGCAACCCGAGTTCGCTGGAGCTGCTGGCGCGCGTGCTACGCGACCAGGGCTTCGCCGAACAGGCGCTGGAGCCCCTGCGCGACGCGAACGCGCGCGATCCCGGCAACTGGGCGCTGCGCTCGCTCGAGCTGCTCTTGATGAACTTCGCGGACGGCATCCCCGCCGACGCGCTGTTCCGTGGCCACCAGGCGTTCGGCGCCGACATGGAGCGCGCCGTCCCCGCGCGCTTCCCGCCGCCGGCCGCTCGCCTCGCGGTGCCGCGCCGCCTGCGCGTGGGCTACCTGTCGGGCGACCTCGTCCTGCACCCGGTGCCGTTCTTCCTGATTCCCGTGCTCGAGCATCACGATCGCGCGCTGGTGGAGGTGTTCTGCTATTCCTTCGTCCAGGCCGAGGACGGCATCACGCGGCACCTGCGCCAGCTTTCCGAACACTGGCGCGACGCGGCCACGATGACCGACGCGCAGCTTGCCGACGCGATCCATGCGGACGGCATCGACGTGCTGGTGGACCTGGCCGGCCACACCGAGCGGGCGCGGCTGGGCGTGTTCTGCCAGCGACCGGCGCCGGCCCAGGTCGCGTGGCTGGGCTACCTCAACACCACGGGGCTCACGCGCATGGACTACCGCCTGTGCGACGCGCGCACCGACCCGCTGGCGCTCTCGCAACCGGTGCACACCGAGCGACTGGTGCACCTGCCCGAGAGTCAATGGTGCTACCGCCCGATGGTGGACACGGCCATCGAGCCCGTGGCGCCGTTCGAGCGCAACGGCTTCATCACCTTCGGCTCGTTCAACGCGGCATTGAAGATTTCGTCGCGCATCACGCGGCATTGGGGCGAGGCCATGGCACGGCTGCCGGGCTCGCGGCTGGTGGTGTGCAACGCGCACGGCTCGAACAAGCGCGCGGCCATGCTGCAGGACCTCGAGGCGGCAGGTGTCGCGGCCGACCGCGTCGAGTTCGTGCCGCGCATCGGCCTGGACAAGTACCTGGGCCTGTTCAACCGGGTCGACATCTCGCTGGACACCTTCCCCTACGGCGGGGGCACCACCACGCTCGACTCGCTGTGGATGGGCGTGCCGGTGCTGGCGGCCACGGGCGACACGCCGGTGTCGCGCAGCGCGGCCAGCGTGCTGCAACTGCTGGGAATGGCCGACTGGGTCGCGCCGGGCGTCGACGGGTTCGTGGACGTCGCCGTCGCGCGCGCGTCCGACACCGTGGCGCTGGCGGTGCTGCGGCGCGAACTGCGCCCGCGCATGCAGGCCTCGCCGCTCACCGACATGCCGCGCTTCGTGCGCGACCTGGAGGCCGCGTACGGCCGGATGCGGGACGCCGGTTCTAGTGGATCGCACCCTTGAGCAGCTTGCCCACGCGCTCGCTCGCCTTGGTGGGCTGCAGCGCCACTTCCGGATGCGCCTTCGCGTACACGCGGAACACCTCGTCGATGAAGCTGGGGCCCACGTCGTCGACGCCGTCGAAGTCGAGCTCCGCCGTGGCGAACAGCTCCAGGCGCGAGACCACCCAGCGCGCCTGCGCCCGCGAGTCGAGCGTGAGGCCGTTGTCGGTCAGCAGGCGCAGCGGCACCTGGGTGCGGCTGAAGTCGAGCGGGGCGTCTTCGGAGCCGAAGGCGCTGTAGGTGTCGGTGGGACGCACCGTGGAGTCGAGTGCCAGGCTCACGAAGACGGTGGTGCCGCTGCGCTTGAGCGGGTGGTTGCGGAACTGCACCGATTCGCCGCGATGGCGCCACTGCAGCACCTGGCCGTTGGACTGGAGGTTCATCGCGTCGACCATGCGCGCCACGAAGAACAGGCCGCGGCCGCCGTGGCATTCGGGCTGGGTCGTCAGGCGGCCCTTGGCGATCTCGAGGGCGGCGCGCTGGGCGTCGGGCAGCTCGGCCTTGGCGGCGAGCTGGTTGAACACGCCCAGGCCGTCGTCGCCGATGAGGATGTGCAAGTGGGTGGGCGTCTGGCGCACCGATACCGTCACGCGGGCGGCCGCGGCGTGGTCGATCGCGTTGTTGAGCAGTTCGCCGAACACGTGCTGCGCGATGCGCGACACGGCCGGGCTCAGCTGCAGCACCGGGTGCACGTCGCGCAGCCACGGGGTGTGCTCGTCGAGGCCGGCCACGGCGTATTCGGTGGTGACCTCGCGTTGCACGCCGGGCTTGAAGTTCGGCCGGGTGATGCCGCTGCGTTCCAGCCAGCCGCTCTGCACCAGGCGCTTGAGCTGCTTGGTCATCGTGCCGCGCGACACCGAGTGGCGCTTGGCCAGCATCGGGCCGAGGTCGGTGGGATGCGCGAGCGCGTCGGCGGTGATCGTGCGGGTCAGGGTCGCGAAATCGAGGCGTGCCATCAAGGGTCTCCGGGCCGCACCAGGACGGCGGCTCAACTCGGCAGAGTGTCCCGGACCTGGAACGGCCGAAGCCCTCGAACAGCGGCCGAAAATGGGCCGTGTTCTCAGGCCTTCTGAACGCCGGCGGCCTCGAACAGCGCGTCCTCCAGGGCCCGCACCGGCGCCTGGTCGAAAAACAGCGCGTGGCGGCGCTGCGCGATCTCGCGCTCGACGTGGGCGCGCCACGGGGCATCTTCCACCAGGCGCATGGCGATGTCCGCGAACGCGGTCGGCGTGCTGGCTACCAGCTCGTCCAGGCCCAGGTGGCGCAGCGGCCCGCTGGCCAGGCGGCCGCGCATGGCGTCGCCTTCGAACGCCACCACGGGCAGGTCGCACTCGAGCCCCTGCACGGCCGTGTTGAATCCGGAGAAGCCGAGCGTGTCGAGCAGCGCGGTGGAACGCTGCATCAGGCCGAAGAAGCGGCCGCGGCCGAGCGTGGGAATCCAGGCGATGGTGCGGTCGTAGTCGACCCCGGCCTTGGCGAAGGCCTTGCGCATGCGCTGCTCGATCTGGGCCGACATCGCGGGCCGGTGGCTGAGGAAGAACACCAGCCGGCCGCGGCCGTGCGCCTGCAGCCGCGCGGCGATCGCCACCAGCGCCGCGTCGCCCTGCGGCGTGTACTTGAACGGCGAGCCGGGGCACAGCAGCAACGGCTCGTTGGCCGGCAGTCCCAGCGATGCGAAGTCGGGCACCACGGGCTCGGCCATCAGCGGCTGCAGGCACACGCCCAGGTTGGGCAGCGCCACCAGTCGCTCCGAGTAGTGGTCGGCGCCCGCGGCCGGCTCCAGGCCCTTGGCCGAGATGAACAGGTCCATGGTGGGCAGGCCGCTGGTGAGGGGCTGGCCCCAGGCCACGGCCTGCACCGGCGCCAGGCGCATCGCGGCCAGCCGGCCGGTGAGCGGGTGCATGCCGATCTCGGGATAGATCAGCACGTCGAGCCGCGCGTCGACGATGGCCTGGGCCCAGTCGGCCAGAGTGGCGGGGGCGTCGACGAAGGCGGTGACCTCGCGGCGCGCGCGGGCCGTCTCGTCGTCGGACGCACGATCGAGCTTGAACAGCGTCAGCTCGATGCGCTCGCGGTCGAGGTGGCGCACCCAGCCCTGGGTGATGGCGTTCCACACCGAGTGGTCGCGCACGTGCGCGGTGGCGATGCCCACGCGCAGCTTGCGCGGACCCGGCGCGGGCGCGGCGGTCGCGGCGGCGGCGGCGGCGGCGCGCGGCGCCTCCACGCCGGTGGCCATCAGGCGCGCCATCGTCTTGCCGTAGGGCAGAAGCAGGGGCTTGGCGTCGACCGGGTGGTAGGCGAGGTAGAACGGCTGCACGCTGCCGACGGCGGCCGCTCCGGCGGCGGCGCGCGCGGGCGTGAACCAGGCGTCCAGGTCGGCCAGGGCGCGCGAGAAGGCGCGCCGCGACGCGTCCATCTGGGCCTCGTCGTCGTAGATCGGGCGCAGGTGCGACAGGGCGAGCGCGAAGCGCGCGCGGGCGTTCTGCGGGTCGAGCTCGGCAGCGCGCGTGTATTGCTTCGTGGCGCCGGCGGCGTCGCCGGAGGCGAACAACGCGTTGCCGAAGGCCAGGAACAGCGCTGCGTCCGGGTTCGGCGCCGCGGCGGCGCGCCGGTAGAACGCCACCGACTCCTCGATGTGGCCTTGCGCGAAATGCGCCGCGGCCTGCATCGCCAGCGCCGTGGCGCTGTCGGGATGCGTCTTGGCGAACGCGCGGCCCAGGTTCATCGCGTCGTCGGCGCGGCCGGCGTCCACCAGCGCGGCCAGCAGGGCCTCGTGCGCGGGGGCCAACGTGGGGTCGAGCTGCACCGCCTGGCGCAGGCGCTCGATGGCGGGCGCCAGGTCGCCCTGCTCGCGCAGGAACACGCCGAAGTTGTGGTGCGCCGACGCGTCGGACGGCGCGGCACGCAGGGCGGCTGCGAACGCGGTTCGCGCGGCCGCGAAGTCGCCCAGGCCGGCCAGGGCCTGGCCGCGCACGCCCAAGGCGCCGGCGTCGTCCGGCGCGAGCGCCAGGGCCTGGTCGGCGGCCTCCAGGGCGCGCTTCGCGTCGCCGCTCATCTGGCGCGCGGTGGCCAGGTGGCGCCAGCCGCGTGCCTCCTTCGGCCGCACCTTGGTGCTGGACTCGAACACGGCCACCGCGCCGCGGCCGTCACCCGTCTCCAGCAGCGCGGCGCCCAGCAGGTCGGCGATCTCGGCCGACTTCGCATTGGCGGCATGGGCGCGTTTGAGCGGTGCCACCGACTCGGCGATGCGTCCCAGCTGGCGCAGCACGTTGCCCAGGTTCGACTGCGCGTCGGCAAACCCCGGTTGCGCCCTGGCGGCGCGCTCGAACTGCTCGCGCGCCTCGTCGAGCCGCCTCGCGCGCAGCAGCGTGGTGCCCAGGTTGTTCAGAGCGCCCGGATCCTTGGGCTTGCTCGCCAGCGCCAGGCCGATCTGGCGTTCGGCCTCGGCCAGGTCGCCGCGCTGCAGCGCCACCACGCCCAGCAGGTGCGTGGCGTCGAAATGGCCGGGCGCGAGCGACAGCACCTGGGCGTAGAGCTTCGCGGCCTCGTCCAGCCGGCCCGCCTGGTGCTGCGCGACGGCCTGGTTCAGGACGACGGTGGCCGCCGGCGGCAACACCTTGGTGGGCGCGGGACGATGCTGCATCAGAGCTCGCGCTGCGAACTCGCCGCGGCCACCACCGTGGCCAAAGCATAGGCGAACTCGTTGACGAAGGACTTGGGGTACTTCGCCTCCAGCAACGCCCACTTCATGCGGTTGGCGATGCGGGCCTTCTGGTACAGGTTGGGCCTCTCGCGCTGCACGAAGTCCTTCGCGTGGCGCAGCAGCAGGTCGTGCGACTTGGCGAGCTGCTCGGTCGCCTTCTTCGCACCGCCACCGTCGCCCTCGAGCCTGGCCGGCGGAACGCGCCGGACCAGGTCGGCCACTTCGGCGTCGATGAACGCGTCGACTTTTTGCGTGTTGAACCAGGAGAAGACCATCGATGACTCGTCGTTGCGTTTGGGAACCAGGGGCGATTATGCGGTTCGGTAACCTAGCTTCTAGAATGGGCAAGTTACGACGCGGTTACATCGCCGCGCCGCCCGGATCCATGGCACCGTTCGTGCGTGCCGCAACGCCATTCGCAAACTCCTCAAAAGGACTTCCCATGCCCGTCGTCTCCATGCGCCAGCTGCTGGACCACGCCGCCGAGAACGGCTACGGTATCCCCGCCTTCAACGTCAACAACCTCGAGCAGGTGCAGGCGGTGATGTCGGCGGCCGCCGAGGTCGGCGCCCCGGTCATCCTGCAGGCCTCGGCCGGTGCCCGCAAGTACGCGGGCGAGCCCTTCATCAAGCACCTGATCCAGGCCGCCACCGAGAGCTGGCCGTCCATCCCGCTGGTGATGCACCAGGATCACGGCCAGAACCCCGACGTCTGCCGCGGCGCGATGGATCTCGGCTTCAGCTCGGTGATGATGGACGGCTCGCTGCAGGCCGACGGCAAGACCATCGCCAGCTACGACTACAACGTCGACGTCACCCGCAGCGTGGTCGACATGGCGCACGCGCGCGGCATCACGGTGGAAGGCGAGCTGGGCTGCCTGGGTTCGCTCGAGACGATGAAGGGCGACAAGGAAGACGGCCACGGCACCGACGCCACGATGACGATGGAACAACTGCTGACCGACCCCGAGCAGGCCGCCGACTTCGTCAAGCGCACGCAGCTCGACGCGCTGGCCATCGCCATCGGCACCAGCCACGGCGCCTACAAGTTCACGCGCAAGCCCACGGGCGACATCCTGGCCATCAGCCGGATCAAGGAGATCCACAAGCGCATCCCCAACACCCACCTGGTGATGCACGGCTCGTCGTCGGTGCCGCAAGACCTGCTGGCCATCATCCGCCAGTACGGCGGCGACATGAAGGAGACCTACGGCGTGCCGGTGGAGGAGATCCAGGAAGCCATCAAGCACGGCGTGCGCAAGATCAACATCGACACCGACGTGCGCCTGGCCATGACGGCGGCCATCCGCAAGTACCTGTTCGAGAACCCCGACAAGTTCGACCCGCGCGACTACCTGAAGCCGGCGCGCGAGGCCGCCAAGCAGATCTGCCGCCAGCGCTACCTGGAGTTCGGCTGCGAGGGCCAGGCCAGCAAGATCAAGACGGACACGCTGCAGGTGGTGGCCGCCAAGTACGCCAGCGGCGAACTCGCCCAGATGATCGCGTGAGCAAGTTCGCGGCGTGACGTATTTGCAAAGCCGGGAAGGGCACAATACGGGTTTTGCCGCCTCCCGCCTGCCAAGACATGACTGCCGCGCTGCTGACCACGTCCATCCACTCCCTGCCGCTGCTGGCTCGCGGCAAGGTGCGCGACAACTACGCCGTCGGCGACGACCGGATCCTGATGGTGGCCACAGATCGCCTGTCGGCGTTCGACGTCATCCTGGGCGAGCCCATCCCCGGCAAGGGCGCGCTGCTCACCCAGATGGCGCTGTTCTGGTTCGACAAGCTCGAAGGCATCGTGCCCAACCACCTCACCGGCGAGGCCCCGGAATCGGTGGTGCAGGCCGACGAGGTGGCGCAGGTGCTCGAGCGCTCGATGCTCGTCAAGCGGCTGAAGCCGCTGCCCATCGAGGCCGTGGTGCGCGGCTACCTGGCCGGCTCCGGCTGGAAGGAATACCAGCAGAGCCAGTCGGTGTGCGGCGTCGAGCTGCCCGCCGGCCTGAAGAACGCGTCGAAGCTGCCCGAGCCCATCTTCACGCCCGCCACCAAGGCCGAGGCGGGCGAGCACGACGAGAACATCTCGTTCAAGGTGGCCTCCGCCATGATCGGCAACGAGCTCGCCAACAAGGTGCGCGACGCGTCGATCGCGCTGTACGAGCGCGCCGCCGCCTACGCGCTCACCAAGGGCATCATCATCGCCGACACCAAGTTCGAGTTCGGCCTCGACGACCAGGGCACGCTCACGCTGATGGACGAGGTGCTCACGCCCGATTCCTCGCGCTACTGGCCGGTGGAGGGCTATGTGGAGGGCCAGAACCCGCCCAGCTTCGACAAGCAGTTCGTGCGCGACTGGCTCGAGTCGGTGCGCGTCGACGGCCAGCCGTGGAACAAGAAGGCCCCGGCGCCGGCGATGCCCGCGGACGTGGGCGAGCGCACGGCCGCCAAGTACCGCGAAGCCTTCGACCGCCTCGCGGGCTGAAGAGCTTGCACCAACACATGGCCCGCCTGCTCGAACGACTCGACGCGCAGATCGCCCAGGCGGAGGAAGTCTTCGAGCGCGAGTGCCTCAAGTCGCGCCGTGCCGCCGTGCTGGCGCGCCACGGCCAGTTCGCCGAGGCGCGCTTCGCGCTCGCCGGGCTGCGCTCGCAGAGCCAGCGTCTGCGCAACCCCGTGCTCTCGGCGTGGGTGGCGTTCGTCGATGGCCTGATCGAGCACTGCGAGTCGCTCAATCCCTCCGCGCGCGCCAAGTTCCGCCGCGCCTACGACCTGGCCTCCACCGCCGGCGACGCCGACCTGCATGCGCTGAGCGCGGCCTGGCTGGCGATGGCCGACTTCAACGCCAGCGACGTCGACGCCACCGTGGCCCATGCGCAGGAAGCCTTGCGCGTGGCGCCGGCCGAGAGCCACGCGGCCCGCGCCCGCGCCGCGCTGGTGGTGGCGAGCGCCTGGCGCGTGGCCGGCGACGACGAGCGCGCCATCCCCTGGTACAAGGTGGCGCGCCAGCACGCGGCCACCGAGGGCGACGTGTCGCTGGTCAGCGTCCTGCTGCACAACATGGCCGCGTTCCAGGCCGGCCGCATCAGCCTGGAAGGCGCGTTCGAGCGCGCCGACCTGGCCGACGCGCAACGCGTGCTGCTCGAGGCCGAATCCACCGGCAACTACGACGCGGGCGTCGGCAACCCGCAACTGCTGGCCGAGGTGCCGCTGCTGCGCGCGCAGCTGATGACCGTGCTGGGCCAGTACGACGCGGCCATCGTGCTGTTCGACGCCCAGCTTCCGCGCGCCCGTGCCGAAGGCCAGGTGCACCGCGAGGCGCGCTTCCTGGCCGACGCGGTGTTCGCCGAGGTGAAGCTGGGCCGTCTCGACGAGGCCGTCAAGCGGCTGCGCGCCCTCAACGCGGTCCTGCCGCTGATGACGGAGCACGACGACATCGCCGCCACCCACGCCCGCCTGGCCGTGGTCACGCGCGCGCTCGGACGCGCCGAGCAGGCGGACGCGCATGCGGCGCAGGCCGAGACGGCGCTGGCGCTGCACCGCACCGAACAGAAGCGCTGGGCCGCCGCGCTCGCGTCCGTCAGTTTCAGCTGACCGTCCGCAGGACGGTCATCCTGCGCGCAGTCGCAGGATCCCGCCCCCCGCTACGCCGTCATCCTGCGACTTCGCGCAGGATGACAGGGCGCAGCCCTGTCAGCTGAGCACGGTCATGCTCAGCCGCCTGCGGTACTGGTCGATGACCGGATCCGCGCCGACGGCCGTGGAGTGCCCGGTGAGCTCCAGCTTGGGCTTGTCGGCCGCGGCCTTTTCGGCCACGGGCTTGGGCGCCGGCTTGGTCATCAGCTCGAGGATGCCCACGTAGGCCTTGCGTGCGAGCTCGTCGTGCCACGACTTGTCGCGCATGAGGATCTCCAGCAGCTCGTCGAGCGCCTGCGTGAACGCGCCGGCGGCGAAGTACGACTGCGCCAGCTCGAAGCGGGCGTCGAAGTCGCGCTTGTTGGCGGCGATGGCGGCGCCGAGCTCGTCGTGCGAGCGGCCGGTGGCGGCCTTCTCGCTGGCGTCCAGCCAGTGGCCGATGGCGTCGAAGCGGGGGTTGGGCAGCACGCGCTGGGCCACCGGCTGGTAGGCCTGTCGGGCCTGCACCAGCAGATCGGGATTGCTTCGACTGGTCTCGATGAGCAGGCGCAGGTAGTCGAAGCGGGCCGACTCGTTGGCGGGGTCGACGGCCACCGCCTCCTGCAGCTTGGCGAGCGCGGAGTCCGTGTCGCCCTCGGCCAGCAGCGCCTCGGCCGCCTCGGCGTCGGACTCGGCCAGCGCCTCGTCCTCGCCCGGCACGTGCTTGTCGAGGAAGGCGCGGATCTCGCTCTCGGGAATGGCGCCCACGAAGCCGTCGACCGGCTGGCCCTGGTTGAACATCACGCAGAACGGGATGGAGCGCACGCCGAAGGCCTGGCTCAGCTGGCCGGCGATCTCCGGCTGGTCGTCGCTGTCGAGCTTGGCGAGCTTGAACCGGCCCGCGTAGGCGGTCTCCAGCTTTTCCAGCATCGGCCCCAGGCTCTTGCACGGGCCGCACCAGGGTGCCCAGATATCCAGGAGGATGGGCTGCTGCATCGAAGCCTGCAGGAGGTCGTTCTCGAAATTCTGGAGGGTGATGTCTATCATGTGGGGCTTCGTCCGTGCCCCCGGCTAAAATCGTCGTTTTACCGGGAGTGATCTTGAATAGTGCCTCGCCCGTAGTCGGCGTAGATGATGCCTCCCCTGCGGTCGGCATGGACGATGCCTTCCCTGCGGTCGGCGTCGTCATGGGTTCGGCCAGCGACTGGGAGACGATGAAGGCGGCTGCCGACATTCTCGCCGAGTTCGGCATTCCCTTCGAGGCGCGCGTCGTCTCTGCACATCGCATGCCCGACGACATGTTCGCGTACGCCGAAAGCGCCGTCGGGCGCGGCCTCCAGGCGATCATCGCCGGGGCGGGCGGCGCCGCGCACCTGCCGGGCATGCTGGCCGCCAAGACGGTGGTGCCCGTGCTGGGCGTGCCCTGCGGCACGAAACACCTCAACGGCGTCGATTCGCTGCACTCCATCGTGCAGATGCCCAAGGGCATTCCCGTGGCCACCTTCGCCATCGGCGTGGCCGGCGCGGCCAACGCGGCGCTGTTCGCCGTGGCCATGCTCGCCAACCGCGACGCGGCGCTGCGCGCCAGGCTCGAGGCGTTCCGGGCGCGCCAGACCGAGGTCGCCCGCGCGATGACGCAGGAGCTCAAGTGAAGCGTCCCCTTCCGCCCGGAGCGACCCTGGGCGTGCTCGGCGGCGGCCAACTGGGCCGCATGTTCGTGCACGCGGCCCAGACGCTGGGCTTCGACACCCTGGTGCTCGACCCGGACAAGACCAGCCCCGCCGGCGCCGCGGCCCACGCGCAGCTGTGCGCGCCGTACGACGACGAGCGCGCGCTGGCCGAGATGGCCGGCCGCTGCGACGCCGTCACCACCGAGTTCGAGAACGTGCCCGCGCCGTCGCTGGCCTCGCTGGCGCAGGACATCTTCGTGGCGCCGTCCGCCGCCGCCGTGGCCATCTGCCAGGATCGGGCGGCGGAGAAGGCGCACTTCGGGCGCGCCGGCGTGCCCTGCGCGCCGCACGCCGTCATCGAGACCACGCAGCAGCTTGCCGGCGTCGACGACGACCTGCTGCCCGGCATCCTCAAGACCTCGCGCCTGGGCTACGATGGCAAGGGCCAGGTCACAGTGGCCGACCGCGCCGCGCTGGCCGCCGCCTGGGCCGACCTGCGCCAGGTGCCCTGCGTGCTCGAGAAGCGACTGCCGCTGGCCTACGAGCTGAGCATCATCGTGGCGCGCGGCGCCGACGGCGCCATCGTGCACCTGCCGGTGCAGCAGAACCTGCACCGCTCGGGCATCCTCGCGCTCACCACGGTGCCGGCGCCGGACGTCACCGAGATGCAGTCCGACCAGGCCATCGCGCGCGCCACCGCCATCGCCGAATCGATGGACTACGTGGGCGTGCTGTGCGTGGAGTTCTTCGTGCTTCACGACGGTTCGCTGGTGGCCAACGAGATGGCCCCGCGCCCGCACAACTCCGGCCACTACAGCATCGACGCGTGCGACTTGTCGCAGTTCGAGCTGCAGGTGCGCACGCTGGCGCGCCTGCCACTGGTCACGCCGCGCCAGCATTCGCCGTGCGAGATGGTCAACCTGCTGGGCGACCTGTGGTTCGTCACGGGCCAAGAGCGCGAGCCCGACTGGGCCGCGCTGCTGGGGCTGCCGGGCATGCACCTGCACCTGTACGGCAAGAAGCAGGCTCGCCCGGGTCGCAAGATGGGCCACCTCACCGTCACCGCCGCCACGCCGGCGCTCGCGCGCGAACGCGCCAACGCGGCGGCCGCCGTGCTGGGGCTTCAAGGATTCTGATGTCCATCGTTGACGGCACCGACCCGGCGGCACTGCAGCGCGCCGCGGCCGCCCTGGCCGCGGGCGAGCTGGTGGCGTTCCCCACCGAGACCGTCTACGGGCTGGGCGCGCGCGCCGACGATGACGCGGCCGTCGCGAAGATCTTCGCGGCCAAGGGCCGGCCCGCCGACCATCCGCTGATCGTCCACGTGGGCGATGTCGAGGGCGCGCGCGCCTTCGCCGCCGAATGGCCCGCGTCCGCCCAGAAACTGGCCGACGCGTTCTGGCCCGGGCCGCTCACGGTGATCGTGCCGCGGCGCTCCGGCATGGGCACGGCCTCGGCCGCGGGGCAGACCAGCATCGGCCTGCGCTGTCCGTCGCACCCCGTGGCGCGCGAGCTGTTGGCCGCCGTCGCGGCGCTGGGCGTGGCGGGCGTGTCGGGGCCCAGCGCCAACCGCTTCGGTCGCATCAGTCCCACCACGGCGGCGCACGTGTTCGAGGAGTTCGGCGACGTGATGACCATCGTCGACGGCGGCGAATGCGAGGCCGGCATCGAGTCGGCCATCGTCGACTGCAGCCGTGGCGCGCCGGCGCTGCTGCGTCCGGGCGTGCTCACGCGCGAGCAGATCGAGGCCGCGCTGGGCCAGCCGCTGCGCGACCCCGGCCACGACGCGCCGCGCGCCTCGGGCACGCTGGAGGCGCACTACGCCCCGCGCGCCAAGGTGCGCCTGATGCCGCCCGACCAGCTGCGCGCCGCCCTCCGCGTGCTCGCGAAATCCAGCGTTAACCCGGTGGCGGTATATTTCCGCACCGTCACGCCCGATCGATCGGTTCGGGCGTATCGCGCGATGCCGGACAATCCGATCGCCGCGGCGCACGAACTTTTTTCCGCGCTGCGTGAACTGGACGCCACGGGGACCACTCTGATCTGGGTCGAGACGCCCCCCGATGCTCCGGCATGGGACGGCGTCCGCGACCGCTTGCAGCGTGCGGCCGCTGCATAGAAATCCACGGAGGCCGGCATGCGATGCGTGCGCCGGACTCGAGCCGAATCCAACGGGAGAGCGAATGTTTTTTAGAGAACACCTGAGCCGCGTCGCGACGCGAGCGGCAGCAGGGCTGGTGGCCATCGGCGCCTTGGCCGCACTGGCGTCTTGCGGCGGCGGCACCTACCAGGTCACGTCCTTCGTGCCGGTGCGCCTGCTGAGCTTCGGCGACGAGAGCAGCCGCCTCGAGGGCGCGCAGGGGCTGAAGTACAGCATCAACGGCCTCACCGGCTCGCAGATCGACTGCCAGGTCTCGCCGATCTGGAACCAGGCGCTCGCCAACTCCTACGGACTGGTGTTCGCCAACTGCAACCCCAACGCCTCCAACAACATCAGCGCGCTCGATCTCACGACGGTGGGCGGCACGGTGGACGACGTGGTCAACAAGGTCGCGGCATTCCAGGCCGGCGACACGTTCAACTACAACGACATCGTCACCATCTGGGTCGGCATGAACGACGTGCTCACCGAGTACCAGGCCAATGGCAGCGGCGACCAGACCACGGTGCTGACCGACATCAAGCAGCAGGGCGCCACCCTGGCCGGCGTGGTCAACGCGATCGCCGGCGCCGGCGCGAAGGTGGTGCTGCTCACCATCCCCGACATGAGCTTCACCCCCTATGGCTATGCCGAGGCGCAGCGCGGCGACTTCGATCGCGCGAAGCTGCTGTCCGACATGAGCACGCAGTTCAACCTCGGCCTGCGCACCGGCATCATCAACGACGGCAGCAAGATCGGCCTCGTGCTGGTGGACGACATCGTGCGCAACGCCACGCGCAGCCCGGGCTCGTACGGACTGATCTCGCTGGACAACCAGACCTACGGCTGCCTCGACACCGCGCCGTTGCCCACGTGCACGCCGGACACCCTGCGCAACGACCCGTCCACGGGCCAGGAGGCCACCGCGGCCTTCATGTGGGCCGACGCCACCCACCTGGGCTCGGTCATCCAGAACCAGATCGGCAGCCAGGCCGTCAGCCGCGCGCACTCCAACCCGTTCTGACGACACGGCCCGCGGTCGCGCGGCACTGCGCGAGCCTGCGGCCTGTCGATCGCCGAAGGTGCTGCACTGCACCATGTGGCCCTCGCACGACGCTACCGTTGTCCGAGGGCCTTTTCACGCGCGCCGACACGCGAATTCGCACTCGCCACGGCCCTGATTTGCGCAGTGCCGCGTTGTTTTGGGCCGTGTCGACAGGGTTAGTCCCCAAGGCTTCCTCACACCCAGGTGCGTATAGTTTTTAACAAATCGAACGACCGTTCGATTAATGTCTTTGACTCTTCGTTTGGCGAGGTGCACATGAAGAAATTCCACGTACTGGCCACAGCCCTGGCGGCTGCGGCATTCCTGGCCGGTTGCGGCGGCAACGAGGCCGGCAACCAGCAGCCGCGTGTCACGTTCACGCAGATGGTCAACTTCGGCGACAGCCTGAGCGATGTCGGCACCTACAAGACGGCCGTGGTCGGCGCCAACGGCGGCGGCCACTACTCGATCAATGGCAACCTGTCGTCGGCGGGCTTGCTGTACACCAACTGGACCGAGTACCTCGCGGCCACGTTGAAGATCACCCAGCCGTGCCCGGCCGAGGTCGGCCTGGCCTCCACCGGCGGGCTGTTCTTCCTGGCGCAGGCCACCGTCGATTCCACCACCTGCCTGAGCTATGCGCAGGGCGGCTCCGAAGTCCATAACCCCTACGGGCCGGGCAACGCGTACCTGTGGAACACCTACCACGCCGCCAGCGGCCAGGTGGGCCAGCTCACGAAGCCGGTGGAGGCCCAGGTTGCGGCCTACATCCATGACCACACGGCGTTCACCGACAGTCAGATCATCACCGTGCTGGCGGGCGGCAACGACCTGTTCATCGATCGCGCGTTGACGGTCGACGCGCAGACGCAGGGCGTCCTGCAGGCCGAGCTGGCCGGCCAGATTTCGCCCACCGACGGCAACGCCCTGATCGCCGGCTACGCTGCCGCCGCGGTGAGCCAGATGACGCTGACCGGCACGCAGCTCGCCACGCTCGTCAAGGAACAGATCATCGCCAACGGCGGCAAGCACGTCGTCGTGGTGAACCTGCCCGACGTCTCCCTCACCCCCGACAACAAAGACTGGCTGACCGCCGGCGCCGGCGTCTACGTCGACCCGATCCACCCGCACCTCACGCTGGACATGACCACCGCGTTCAACAACGCGCTGGCCACCGGCCTGAGCGTCACGGTCACCAACGGCCTTGCCAGCACCAGCCTTGCCGAGGTTGCGTACGTGGATGCGTTCACGGCCAGCCAGGACCAGGCCGTCAACCCGTCCACCTACGGCCTCACCAACGTCACGAAGGCGGCGTGCCGGCTGCCCGACGCGAACGCCACGCCGCTGGCGCAGGCGCCCACGCCGGCACCCACGGGACTGACGGTGCCGGGCGTCGGCTGGATTCCGTTGGCCAGTTCGCTGTTCTGCACGGCCAACACGCTCATCGACGCCGACACGGCCAACGCCACCGCCGCCGATCCCACCGGCCTGCTGCACTACCTGTACGCCGACGAGGTGCACCCGACGCCTTATGGCTATCGCCTGCTTGCCGAGCTGGTCGGCGAGAAGATGGCCCTCAAGGGCTGGCTGTAAGCCGGCGGTCGAGACTCACGCAAGGACACATTCATGAAGAAGCACTCCATTGCATCCGCTCTCGTCGCCACGGCCGCCCTGTGCGGCGTCGGCGCGGCGCAGGCCCAGGTCGCCGGCGAGATCCTCGTCAAGGTGGGCTGGAACAAGATCATGCCGAAGGTCAAGAGCGACGACCTCTCGGCGCCGTCGTTGCCGGGCTCCAAGATCGACATCAAGTCGGCCAGCGCGCTGTTCTTCACGGCCACGTACATGATCACGGACGACATCTCCGTCGAGGCGCTGGGCGGCCTGCCGTACAAGCACGACATCGTCGGCGCGGGCGCCGTGAGCGGCGTCGGCAAGATCGGCAGCATCCACCAGGTCTCGCCCACGTTGCTGCTGCAGTACCGCTTCATGGCGGCCGACGCGCCGTTCCGGCCGTACGTCGGCGCGGGCCCCACGTTCGCCAAGTTCTACGGCACCAAGGGCTCGGCGGTGCTGACCGCGGTCACCAACCCGGGTGGCCCGCCCACCACCATCGGCGGCGACACCGAATGGGGCGGCACGCTGCAGCTGGGCGGCAACTACAAGATCGACAAGCACTGGTTCCTCGACGCGGCCATCCTCAAGACATACATCAGCACCAAGGCCACGCTGTCCACCGGGCAGAGCACGTCGGCCAAGCTCAACCCGATCGCCATCAACGCATCGATCGGCTATACGTTCTGATCTGAGCGTCCTCGCTCCCAAAGCCCGCGCGCAGCGATGCCCGCGGGCTTTTTCATGGGCGCGGGGCAGCTGTCCCGGTCGCTCCGGCCTGCGGCCTCCGCGACTTCGCTGGTGTCTCACATGCAGAATGTCGGAGATCGGCCATGTGCAGCTGGTCGCGAACGACAGGTTCGGGGAGCGCCATCCTGGCAAATTGCATGCAGCACCAAACTGCGAATTTTCTTGACCGACCGCAATGTCCAAGACTCACCTAACGTTTGCCCTGCTGTTTGCATGCTGTTTGCATGCTGTTTCGCGATTGGCGGGGTGAACCACGGTCGGGACATCTGGCAAGGCGGACTCTTTCCATACCATGCTGTATCGATGCCCATCAACGCGATCTGGACGGCCCTGTGCCCGCTCGATCTTTCCGTCGCCGTGCTGATTTGGTGGCGAAGAAGTACCGCCATCGCGCTGGGGATGGCGATCCTGTTGCTGGACGTTGGCGTGAACTCCTGGCTTGCCAACTTCTCGGGCCTGCACGTCCAGAGCTTCGAACCTCTGCAGGTACAGTCTCTTTTTCTTGGCTTTGTCCTGGGCGGCGCTTTGTTCACACTGGGAAAGACGCCGAAGCGGGGCATTGATGCAGTGACGCGGTGAACCGCACTCGATCTGGCTGCCGCTGTATCGCGGAAGCCGCAGGCCGGAGCGACCGCGACTGCTGCCCCGCGCAGGCCGACCCCACCGTCTCCGCCCGCCAGGGCCGTGGCCCGAATTCCTCAACGCCGCGATTCACCGCCAGAATGCAAAGCGACGTCGCCACAGATCGGCGATGAACCCTGCCCATTCACTGGGGATCGTGCGTCACCCAGTCGATGGCCGCGTCGAGCGCCGGGCGGGCGGCGGCGGCGTTCGGGTCGTTGACGATGGCCACGAGGATGTAGCGCCGGCCGCTGTCGGACAGCACGTAGCCGGCCACCGCCACCACGTCGCGCATCGAGCCTGTCTTCAGGTGCGCGCGGCCCGCGGGCGCGGTGCTGTGGCGCAGCGTGCCGTCGACGCCGTTGATGGGCAACGAGCTCATCAGCTCGGGCATCGCGGGGCTGGCCCAGTCGGACTGCAGCAGGCGGCCCAGCGTGCGCGCGCTGATGCGCGTCTCGCGCGCCAGGCCCGAGCCGTTGACCACCACCACGCCGTCGGCGGCGGCGCCCAGGCGCTGGTGCAACCACTGCGCGAGCACCGTGCGGGCCTGGTCCTGGCGCACGTCGGCGGCGGCGGCCGACAGCTCGGGATTGGCGTTCCACGCCAGCGTCAGGAACAGCTGCTCGGCCATCGTGTTGTTGCTGAACTTGTTGATGTCGCGCACGACCTGCGCGAGCTGCGGCGACTCGAAGCTGAACGCGAGCGTCGCGCCTTCGGGCAGCGTGCCGTCGCGCGGCTGTCCCGACAGCTTGCCGCCCGCCTCGCGCCACATCGCGGCCACCAGGCGGCGCTCGTAGCTGGCGGGCTCGGGGTAGGCCAGTGGCCAGCTGCGTGGGCCGCAGGCCGCCGGGTAGCTGCCGGTGAAGTGCCACTTCGCCGGGCTGGCCGAATCCAGCTTCAATCCGCCGCGCCAGTCGCCGCAGCCGCCCTTGCCCAGAGGCACCGTGGCGTCGACGCGCAGGCCGGCCAGCGGCGGCTCCGAGCTCACGCGCGCCACCTTGGCCGCCGGGTCGGGCGTGAAGCCCAGCGTGACCGAGCGATAGTTCATCAGCAGCGCGTCGGGCAGCACGTTGTAGGGCTCGGACGGCGCGTTGTCGAACTCGGCGGCCGTGCGCGAGTCGGCCGCGAAGCCGCTGTGATCGAGCACGATGTCGCCGCGGATGTCGCGCACGCCCGAGTCGCGCAGCTGGCGCAACAGGAGCCACACGCGCTCCATCACCAGGCTGGGATCGCCGGTGCCCACGATCACCACCGACCCCTGCAACACGCCGTTGCGCACGGGGCCGGTGAGGTAGACGCCCGTCTTCCAGGTATACGCCGGGCCCAGCGTGTCGAGCGCCGCGCTGGTGGTCACCAGTTTGAACACCGAGGCCGGGTTGACGCCGAAGTCGGGGTTCCAGCCCCACGACGGCGCGGCCGCGTCCACCGGCTGCACCCACAGCGCGAGCGCGCTGGCGGGCACCTGGGCCTTGTCGAGGGCGGCGGCGATGGCCGGCGGGAGCGTCCACGCGGGCACGGGGGCGGCGGACGACGTGCCGACGGCGAGCGAGGCGACGGCAAGGGCGAGGGCAGGGAGCCGGATCATGGTGGGCGAGGGCGTGAGAGGAAATGGGCGAAGGCGCCGCCGGCGGCCGGCGCATCCGGGGCGCGACGATGATCGCACGGCTACACTCTTTCCCATGCGCCGGCTGAACCGCTTCCCCCTTCGCGACGTGACGTCGCATGCATCGCTCGCACCCGTCCGGGCGGGGCCGCGCGCGTGAAGCTGCTGGCCATCGACAGCGCCACCGAACGGCTGGCGCTTGCTGCCGTCGACGACGGCCGCGCGCCGCGCGCTCCCGCGCCGTTGTCGCGCGCCGCCTGCCGCATCGACGCGCTCGATCTCGACGGCGGCGCCGCGGCGTCGGCCCAGGCGCTGCCGATGCTGATGGCGCTGCTGCAACGCCAGGGCTGGACCTTCGCCGACCTCGACGCGATCGCGTTCGGACGCGGCCCGGGCGGCTTCACCGGCCTGCGCACGGCCTGCGCCGTGGCCCAGGGCCTGGCCTTCGGCCAGGACGTGCCGGTGGTGCCCATCGACAGCCTCGCCATCGTTGCAGAGGACGCCGCGCGCCACGCCGGCCTCGCGCCCGGCGCGACGGTGTGGGTGGCGATGGACGCGCGCATGGACGAGATCTACGCGGGCTGCTACCGCGACGACGGCGACGCCGGCTGGCGCGCGGTGGTCGAGCCGGCGCTGACCACGCCCGCGGCGCTGCACGCGTCGTGGCGCGGCGCGCCCCCGGCGTTCGTCGCGGGATCGGCGCTGGCCGCGTTCGGCGATCGCCTGGATACCGGCGACGCCACGCGCGCCGCGCAGGAACACGGTCGCGCCACCGCGCTCGGCTGGTTGGCCGCCGCGGGGCTGGCGCGCGGCGACGGCGTGCCGGCCGACCGGGCGCTGCCGGTCTACCTGCGCGACAAGGTGGCCCAGACCACGGCCGAACGCGAGGCCGCCAAGGCCGAGAAGGCGGCACGCGACGCCGCGGCGGGGGCGCGTCCGTGAGTGCCGTCCGTTCCGACGTCTCGCCGCACGGAGGGGCCGCGCCGTCGATGCGCGTGCTCACCGTGAACATGCTCGACGCGGTGCTGGCCATCGAGGTGCAGGCCTACCCGTTTCCGTGGTCGCGCGGCAACTTCATCGATTCCATCGCCGCCGGCTACCTGGCGCGCGCGCTGGTGGCCGACGACGGCGAGATGGTGGGCTATTTCGTGGCCATGCCCGGCTTCGAGGAGATGCACCTGCTCAACGTGACCATGGCCGCGCATCACGAGGGCCGCGGGCACGCGCGCCGGCTGCTGGCCGAGCTCTACGCACTGAGCGCCAGCTTCGCCGCCACGGCCGTATGGCTGGAGGTGCGCGAGAGCAACGCCCGGGCGCGCGCGCTGTACCTGCGCGAGGGCTTCACCGAAGCCGGCCAGCGGCGCGACTACTACCCCGCGCCCCAAGGCCGGCGCGAGGACGCGATCCTGATGACGCGCCTGCTGCATTCGCCGAGGGACGTCGCATGAGCTGGAGCGAACGACAGCGGCGGATGCTGGCCGCCATGGGCGTGCGGCTGTGGGCGCCCGCGCCGGGCGCGACCGCCACGCCGACCGCCACGCCGGCCGCAACGTCGGGCGATGCGGCGAGTGGTGCGACGAGTGGTGCGGAGAGTAGTGCGGAGAGTAGTGCGGCGGCCGTCGCCGAGCGTCCGGCGTCGGCGTCGGCACCCATGCCCGTTGCCGCGCCCGTCGCTCGAGCGCCCGTGTCCGCACCCGTGCCCGTGCCCGTGCCCGTGCCGGCGTCCGCGCCCGTCGCGCGCCCGCCCGCGCCCGGCCCCGCGCGTGCCACGCCTACGGTCGCCGCTGCGGCCGCGCCGGCGGCCGAATCCGACCCCGTGCTCGCCGAACGTGCCGCCACCATCGCCACGCTCGCCTGGGGGCCGCTGCAGGACGCCGTCGCCTCGTGCACCGCCTGCGGCCTGTGCGAGAGCCGTCGCCAGACGGTGTTCGGCGTGGGCCATGCGCGGGCCGACTGGATGATCGTGGGCGAGGCGCCGGGCGAACAGGAAGACCTGCAGGGCGAGCCCTTCGTCGGGCCGGCAGGCCAACTGCTCGACCAGATGCTGCGCGCCGTGGGCCAGTCGCGTCGGGCCGCTTCGGGCGAGGGCCGCGAGGACGACCAGGCCGGCGATCCGGCCACGCGCGTCTTCATCGCCAACACGCTCAAGTGCCGCCCGCCGCGCAACCGCAATCCGGAGCCCGGCGAGATGGCGCGCTGCGAGCCCTTCCTGAAGCGCCAGGTGGCGCTGGTGCAGCCCAAGCTGATCCTGTTGATGGGCCGCTTCGCGGTCAAGCAGCTGCTGCAGTCCGACGACGCCATCGGCAAGCTGCGCGGCCGCGTGCACCGCTACGAAGGCATCCCGGTGATCGTCACGTATCACCCGGCCTACCTGCTGCGCAACCTGCCCGAGAAGGCCAAGGCTTGGGAAGACCTGTGCCTGGCGAAGGCGACGGTGGACGCGGCCTGACTCCCGAGGGGTCAGGCATCGCCGCTTGCGGCGGAGATGCCAGACCCCTTGTGCGCCTACTTGGGCTGCTTCTTCGGCCGGTCCCAGTCCGCGAACATCACCTGGCGCGCGCGGCCGATGGCCAGCGAGCCCGGCGGCACCGTCTTGTTGATGGTGGAGCCGCCGCCGATGGTGGCGCCGTCGCCGATGGTCAGTGGCGCCACCAGCACGCAGTTGGAGCCCACGTGCACGTCGGCGCCGATGGTGGTGCGGTGCTTGTTGGCGCCATCGTAGTTGGCGGTGATGGCGCCGGCGCCGTAGTTGACGCGCTCGCCCACGGTGGCGTCGCCCAGGTAGGCGAGGTGGTTGGCCTTGGCGCCGTTGGCCAGCGTGGAGTTCTTCACCTCGACGAAGTTGCCGATGTGCACCTCGTCGCCGAGCTTCGCGCCCGGGCGCAGGCGCGCGAACGGGCCGATGAGCGAGCCCGCGCCGACATGCGCGCCCTCGATGTGCGTGAACGGATGGATCACCGCGCCGTCCTCGATCCGCGCGTCGCGGATCACGCAGTGCGGCCCGACGCGCACGCCCTCGCCCAGCGTCACCACGCCTTCGAAGACGCAGCCCACGTCGATCTCCACGTCCATGCCGGTGACGAGCGTGCCGCGCAGGTCGAAGCGCGCCGGGTCGGCCAGGCGCACGCCGGCCTCCATCAGCGCGTCGGCGTGGCGGCGCTGCAGCCGGCGCTCGAGGTCGGCCAGTTGCGCCGGGCTGTTGACGCCCAGGACCTCGGACTCGTCGCTGGCCGACGCCGTGCGCACCTCCACGCCGTCGGCCACCGCGTGGGCGACCACGTCGGTGAGATAGAACTCGCCCTGCGCGTTCTGGTTGGTCAGGCGCGCGAGCCAGCCCTTGAGCAGCGCCGTCGGCGCGGCCAGGATGCCCGTGTAGACCTCGGTGATCCGACGCTGCAACGGCGTCGCGTCCTTCTCCTCCACGATCGCCTGCACCGGCGCGCCGACGGAGTCGGCATGGCCTTCGGGCCCGCTCGAATCGGCATCGCCAGCCTCCGGCGTGCGCACGATGCGCCCGTAGCCGAACGGGTTGGCGAGATCCACCGTCAGCAGCGCGAGCGACTTGCCGGCGCACGCGTCGACCAGCGCGCGCAGCGTGGCCGCGCGGATCAGCGGCACGTCGCCGTTGAGGACCAGCGTGATGCCGTCGTCTAGCAGCGCGGGCACCGCCTGCTGGACGGCGTGGCCGGTGCCCAGTTGGGGCATCTGGCGCACGAACACGCGCTCGTGGCCGGCGAATGCCGCTTCCACGGCGTCGGCGCCGTGGCCCGTGACGATGATGCAGCGCTCGGGCTCGAGCGACTCGGCCGTGGCCACCACATGGCCCAGCAGCGGCGTGCCGCCCAGCGCATGCAGCACCTTGGGTCGCGCCGAGCGCATCCGCGTGCCCTTGCCCGCGGCCATGATCACGACGCTGAGTGCCATAAGGAGATTCCGGTTCGTCTGAGGGAACCGGAATTATCGCAAGGCCGGAGGCTCAGGCCGCGGGTGCGCTCGTGGCCGCGGCCGGCGGCGCGGCCGACGGCACCATCGGCAGCTCGACGCGCACGTTGTGCGCCTTGTCGTCGGTGCGCGGGAAGTCCTTCAGCGACGCGTCGAACATCGCGGCCATGAGGCGATCGCCGCCCGAGCTGTAGCCGTCGCTGCTGGCGCGGGTCTCGTACAGCGCCTTGCCGGTGTTGGCGTCGCGGATCAGCAGCGCCACCTCGTGCAGGTAGACGTCGGGCTCGCTGGGGAACGGGGACCACAGGCCGCGGTGGCGGCCGTACGGCCCCCAGGGACCGAACGCGTCGTACGACGACCAGCCGCCGTAGCCGAAGCGGCGCGGGCCGCCCCACCAGAAAGGGTCGTCCCACGGCGCCTGCTCGAAGCGCTCGGTGCGCGCGCCGATCTGGATCATCACGTCCGGCTTCGCGCCATCGGCCGCGGGCCGGAAGCCGGCGACCGCCAGGGCCTGCGCGGCCGCGTTCTCGAGCGACCGCTGGCGCTGCGGATTGCGCTCCTGCGACGGCAGGCGGTCGAACGCATAGGACCCCGGGGTGGTGTTGGGCGGCCAGGCGCCGAAGGTGGCCACCGAGGTGTCCACGCTGTGCAGGCTGGCGCAGCCGGCCAGCAGCGCGGCGCCCGCGAGGGCGGCCACGGACAGCAGGCGTTGGGTGCGATGGAGGATGGTCATGGCGAAACTCCCGGGCGCCGACATCGGCACCGCAATGGCGAGCGTCGTGCTCGCGTGTAACTCGAGTATGTACCGGCACGCGGCGCGCCCGGCGGGGCGCTTTCGAAAGGCTGTCGGCGGCCTGTCGTTCATGCCGCCGGCCGGGGCGTCGGTTCACACGATGCGGATGACGCCCGGCTTCGGGGTGCCGCAGGACTCGTCCTCGTCGAACGCGATGTCGCCGCCGGGCTCGGCCCGTCCCGTGGCCTGGATCGTGGTGAACGGATGCAGGCTCCGATCCATCATGTGCGACGGCGTGATGTTGGCCATGGCGCTGAACACGTTCTCGATGCGGCCCGGGTGCTGCTTCTCCCACTCGCGGATCATCGCCTTCACCTGCACGCGCTGCAGGTTGTCCTGGCTGCCGCACAGCGTGCACGGGATGATGGGGAACTGCTTGTGCTCGGCCCAGCGCACCAGGTCGGTCTCGTCGACGTAGGCCAGCGGGCGGATGACCACGTTCCTGCCGTCGTCGCTGACGAGTTTCGGCGGCATGCCCTTGAGGCGGCTGCCGAAGAACATGTTCATGAACATCGTCACCACGATGTCGTCGCGGTGGTGGCCCAGCGCGATCTTGGTGCAGCCGAGCTCGCCGGCCACGCGGTAGAGGATGCCGCGACGCAGGCGCGAGCACAGCGAGCACATGGTCTTGCCCGGCTCGATGTGCTCGGTGACGATGGAGTAGGTGTCCTGCTCCTCGATGTGGAACGGCACGTCGAGGGCGCGCAGGTAATCGGGCAGCACGTGCTCGGGAAAGCCGGGCTGCTTCTGGTCGAGGTTGACCGCGATCATCTCGAACTTGACCGGCGAGCGCTCGCGCAGCGACAGCAGGATGTCGAGCATCGCGTAGCTGTCCTTGCCGCCCGACAGGCACACCATCACCTTGTCGCCCGCCTCGATCATGTTGTAGTCGATGATGGCCGAGCCCACCTGGCGGTGCAGGCGCTTCGAGAGCTTGTTGATCTCGTAGGTGGCCTTGCGCGCGGCCGCCGTACGCTGCTCGTCGAGCACGGCGCTCACGCGGCCTCCTTCAGGCCGAACACCTCCACGCCCACCGACTCGCAGTCCGGATAGACGTCGGGCTTCTCGGTGGACACGCGCGCCGCGCGCACGCTGGGGTGCGCCAGCATCAGCGCCAGCACGTCGTCGCACAGCGTCTCCTGCAGGTGCACGTGGCCCCTGGCCAGGCGGTTGGCGATGGTGGAGCGGATGAAGTCGTAGTCCAGCACCTCGTTGAGCTGGTCGGCCTTCGGGGTGGAGGTGGCCAGCGGCACGTACAGGTCGACGTTGATCAGCACGCGCTGCTCGCCCTTCTTCTCGAACTCGTGCACGCCGATGTTGATCCACACCTCGTAGTTGCGCAGGAACAGCCGGCGGCAGTCCAGGAGGGTGGGGTGGTGCAGGAGGCTGTGCATGGTGGGGGACTTCAGTTCGACTTGGGTTCGTCGGCTCGCGCCAGGAACAGGACGTCCCGGGGTTGGCCGACCAGGTGCTGGCCGCCGTCCACCGCGAGGTCGACGCCGGTGATGGCCGGCGACTCGAGGAGGAAGCGCACGGCGCGCGCGATGTCCTCGGGCGTGGACGAGCGTCCCAGCGCGGTGAGCCTGTGGGCCTTGGCGAACTCCTGTTCGTCCATGGGCCCCGAGACGAGCGTGATGCCCGGCGACACGCCGCACACGCGCACCGCCGGCGCCAGCGCCTGGGCCAGCAGCACCGTGGCGTGCGCCAGCGCGGCCTTGGTGAGCGTGTACGAGAAGTAGTCGGGATTCGGGTTGTGCAGCTTCTGGTCCAGCAGGTTCACCACGCAGGGCGTGACGCGGGCGTGCGCGGGTTGCGCGGCCACCTGCGCGGCGAGCGCCTGCGCGAGCGTGACGGGCGCGGCGGTGTTGCTGCGCATCAGCGACTCCAGCAGGGCGGCGTCGAAGGTGGCGGGGCTGTCGTATTCGAAGCGCGACGCGCTGTTGACCACGGCGTCGACGCGGCCGAAGGCCTCGGCGATGGCCGGCAGCAGCGCGGCCGTGGCGGCCGGGTCGGCGAAGTCGGCCGCGAACAGTTCCACGCGGGCGCCGGCGGCGCGCAATTCTTCCGCCGTGGTGGTGGCCTCGGCGAACGACTGCGGGCCGGTGCCGCGGTGGTGCAGCGCGATGTCGAAGCCGGCGCTCGCCAGCTCCAGCGCGATCACCCGGCCGATGCGACGCGCGGCGCCAGTCACCAGCGCCACGGGGCGCGCGGCGGGCGTCTTTTCGGCGTCAAGGTGGTGGGGGTGGGCCATGATCCCTACAATTTGATTCGATGCAGCGCAATTCAACGCCCGGTTTGACGGGCACCAACTCGGAACCTTCGACCCCGCTCGTCGAGCGTATCGCCTCGCGCGTGGCGGCGGCCGGCGGCTGGATGCCGTTCGACGACTTCATGGCCGAGGCGCTGTATGCGCCCGGGCTGGGCTACTACAGCGGCGGACGCCGCATCTTCGGGCTGGGCCCGGAGGGCGGCAGCGATTTCGTCACCGCGCCCGAATTGTCGCCGTTTTTCGGCCGCGCGCTGGCCGTGCAGGTGCGCGAGGCCCTGGCGGCGTCGGGCACCGGCCAGCTCTACGAGTTCGGCGCCGGCTCGGGCGCGCTGGCCGAGCAGTTGCTGGAGGCCCTCGATGCCGACGACGCCGACGACGACGGCATGCTGCGCCAGCCCGTCGACCTCATCATCGTGGAGCTGTCGGGCCCGCTACGCGAACGCCAGCAGGCGCGCCTGGCGCGCTTCGCGCCGCGCGTGCAGTGGCTCGACGCCTGGCCCGAGGCCATCGAGGGCGTGGTCGTCGGCAACGAGGTGCTCGACGCGATGCCCGTCAAGCTGTTGCGCCGCTCCGGCAGTCGTTGGCACGAGCGTGGCGTGGTGGACCTGGCCGACCCGGCGTCGGCCGCGCGCGCCGCCGATCCCGCCAACGACGGCAACCCGCCCCCGGGGGCGGCCGATGCGGCTGGCGCCGCGCGGCATCGCTTCGCGTTCGCCGACTTGGACGCTCCCTTCTCGCTCGAAGGCGAGACCCAGGCCGCCAGCGCGCTGATGGACGGCTACTTCGTCGACGGCACGGTCACCGAGATCCACCCCATCGCCGAGAGCTTCATCGCGAGCCTGGCCGACCGCCTGCAGCGCGGCGTGGCCCTCCTCGTGGACTACGGCTTTCCCGAGCACGAGTACTACCACCCGCAACGCGTGGGCGGCACGCTGATGTGCCACCAGGCCCACCAGGCCGACGGCGATCCGCTGGTGCAGATCGGTGCCAAGGACATCACCGCGCACGTCAACTTCAGCGGCATCGCGCTGGCGGCCCAGGAGTCGGACCTCACCGTGCTGGGCTACACCTCGCAGGCGCGCTTCCTCATCAACTGCGGCCTGGTCGACCTGCTGGCCGCCGCCAGCGTGGCCGAGCGCGCGAACGCGCAGAAGCTGGTCAACGAGCACGAGATGGGCGAGCTGTTCAAGGTGATCGCGCTGGCGCGCAACTGCGAGCTCGATCCCATCGGCTTCCGAGCCGGCGACCGCTCGCACATGCTCTGATGCGGTTCGTCCTGATCCTCCTGCTGTGCCTGCTGGTCTTCAACCGCTTCGGCGACTGGATGACCCGCCACGGCTTCGGCCGCCTGCCCGGCGACCTGCGCTTTCGCATCGCCGGCCGCGAGGTGTTCATTCCCGTGGGCAGCGGCGTGCTGCTGTTCCTGATCGCCAGCGCGATCGCGTGGATCAAGTGACGGCGTCGCGCTTCTCGACGTAGACCTGGTAGCCGCGCCGGCGCAGCGAGGCGCGCCACCAGGCGTTGCCGAAGAAGCCGCGCGCGAGTGCATAGGCCAGCTGAATGGCCAATTGCACGAGTACGAGCGGCATGCTGCGCTGGGCCTGGGCCGCTGCGCCGAGGGCGTAGAGCCCGATCTCCACAAGCAGCATCAGGAACAGCGCGCCCCACAGCTTCTTGGCCGAGGCCCACATGGCGCCGAAAAAGAAGGCGGGCCAGGAAAAGCCGACCTTGACGCGCACATAGTCGCGTCCGGGATCCAGGAAGCCGATGCGGGGAGCTTTCATGCGCGCATTGTCCCGTCTTGTCGAGCGGTCCCCCGCCTTCGTATCAGCCGGCCGCCTCGCCGGCGTCGTCCGTGTCCGAGGCGACCGCCAAGGCCTGCACCCGCGCACGCCGGATCGCGTCCGCGATGGCCGGGCCCTTCATGCCGCGCTCGATGGCCTGCGCCGACGCCGCGCGGGCGTCGACCTTCTGCGCCACCTCGAGCGCGGTCGCCAGGCGGCCGCGCTGCGGATAGGGACGCTGCTCGAAGCCAAGCCGGCCGGTGGCATCGCATTCGCACGCGGCCAGCATCTGCAGGAAGCGCTCGGGGCGGCGGAACGCGTCGCAGCGCTCCAGCAGGCGCATCAGCGCCGCGGCGCCGAGGCCGGTGCTGGCGTGCACGTGGGTGTGTTCGCGTGCGGTGAGCACGGCGAGCTCGCCGCAGTCGACCGGCACGCGCAGGCGTTCGTTGACGCGGCGGATCAGCTTCTCGCCGCGCTGCTCGTGGCCGATGTGGCGCGGCAGGACGTCGGCCGGCGTGGTGGCCTTGCCCAGGTCGTGCACCAGGCAGGCCCAGCGCACCGGCAGCGGCTGCGCCGTGGCCGCGCACCGGTCCAGCACCATCAGCGTGTGCACGCCGGTGTCGATCTCGGGATGGTGGGCCGGCGGCTGCGGCACGCCGAACAGCGCGTCGACCTCCGGCATCAGACGGGCCAGCGCCCCGACGCCGCGCAGCACCTCGAACATGCGCGCCGGCGCGCGTTCCATCAGCCCGCGCGACAGCTCCTGCCACACGCGCTCGGCCACCAGCGCGTCCACCTCGCCGGCGTCCACCATCCGGCGCATCAGCGCGGTGGTCTCGGGCGCGACGCTGAACTCGGGCCAGCGTGCCGCGAAGCGGGCCAGGCGCAGGATGCGCACCGGGTCTTCGGCGAAGGCCTCGGAAACGTGGCGCAACACCTTCGCGGCCAGGTCGCTCTGGCCGCCGTGCGGATCCACCAGCGTGCCGTCGCCGGCCTGCGCGATCGCGTTGATCGTCAGGTCGCGCCGCACCAGGTCGTCCTCCAGCGTGACGTCGGGCGCGGCATGCACCTCGAAGCCGCGGTAGCCCGGGCCGGTCTTGCGCTCGGTGCGGGCCAGCGCGTATTCCTCGTGCGTCCGCGGGTGCAGGAACACCGGGAAGTCCTTGCCCACCGGCAGGTAGCCGGCGTCGAGCATGTCCTGCGGGCTGGCGCCGGTGACGACCCAGTCGCGGTCGTTCACCGGCTCGCCCAGCAGGCGATCGCGCACCGCGCCGCCGACGATGTACGTCTTCATGGCATGTCGGGCGCGGGCGCCTGCTCGGCGTCGCGCGGGCCGATCTGCGGGCCCAGGCGCGGACGAAGCTGCGGACCCTTGTTGCCCAGCAACGCGGCGTAGATGGCGGCGTTGGCCATCGTCTTCTTCACGTAGTCGCGCGTCTCGAAGAAGGGCACGTTCTCGGTCCACACCTCGGGCGCCAGCATCAGCCCGCCCCGCCAGCGGCGCGGGCGCGCCGGGCCGGCGTTGTAGGCGGCGGCGGCCATCGGGTCGGAGCCGCCCAGGCTGTCCAGCACCAGCTTCAGGTAGAAGGCGCCGATGCGCAGGTTGGTGGTCGGGTCGGTGATGAGATCGGGCCGGAACGGGATGTTGGCCTTCTTCGCCGCCCACTTGGCGGTAGCAGGCATCAGCTGCATCAGGCCGTTCGCGCCGACGGCCGACTTCATGTTGCCCATGAATCGGGTCTCCTGGCGGATGATGCCGAACACGAAGGCCGGGTCGAGCCCGGCGTTGGTGGCGGCCTCGACGATGTCGCGCCGGAACGGCATGGGGTATCGCTGCGCGATGTCGATCTCCGTCTTCGTGCGCTCGCTGGTGTTGATGCACAGCTGCCAGTCGCTCATGTCGCAGGCCCATTGCGCGGCGGCGATCAGGTCGCGGTCGCTCATGCCGCGCAGCGTGTAGTTCCACTCGCGGCGGCCTTCGTCGCGCATGTCGAGCGTGGTCAGCCACAGCGCGCGCTGCAGGCCCGGGTTGGCGTGCGCCAGGCCGCGCTCCAGCCGCGTGACGGGCACGGGCCGCGGCGGCAGCGCGAACGGGGCGCCGAGGTCTTCCGCCGCGAGCAGGCCGTAGAAGCTCACCGAGGTCGACAGCGTCTTGAGCTTCTGGCGCGCGGCGGCGGTGGCGGCGTCGTTCTCGGCGCCCGCGGCCAGCAGGCCCGGCGCGAGCTCGGCCTGTGCGTGCCAGTACATCCAGTTGTCGGCGCCGCGCTCGGTGGCGCTCATCGCGTCGATGGCGCGCTCCACGTTCTTCCAGCGCTTGTTGCCGCTGCCCGCGCGCAACGCGGCGCGCACATGCCACGCGAGCACGTCGTCGCCCCAGTCGGGCGGCGGCAGCGTCTCGCCCTTGCGTGCCGGCTTGCGGGCGGCCCAGGCGCGGTCGGCCCAGTCGACGGCCTCGGGCATCAGTGCCTGCGCGGCGTGCCTGGCGAGCATGGCCCAGGCCCAGGCCGCGTTGTCGGCGCCGAGGCTGGACTGCCAGCGGTCCTGCAGTTGCAGCGCGGCCGCGGCGGGGTCGCTCGCGCCCATGCGCGCGAGCGCGACCGCGATCATGTCGCCGCGCCGCGCGGTGTCGATGTCGGCCTTGCGCGTGATGAAGCGCGCCGGGTTGTCCAGCAGCGAGCCCACCTCCTTGACGGCCGGCTTGCCCAGGATCTGGGCCGCGCCGCGCAGCGCGCGCTCCGCCGGCTTGGCGGGAAGGTCGGCCGCCTGGCGCATGCGGCGCCACACGTCGGCGTCGCTCAATACCTTGTCGTCGTAGAGCGTCTGCGCCATGAGCTGGCAGCCGCTGTCGATGTCCTTCATCGCCAGCCAGGCCGCCAGCGCCGCGTCGTGCACCTCCTTGCCGGCCAGGTGGTCGATGAGCGTCGCGTAGCAGGTGACGCTGCGGTCGTCGTTCATGCGAAAGCGCGGGTAGTCGCGCTTGAACGCGTCCCAGTCGTGGCGGTGGCCCACCTCCAGCAGCCAGTCGTTGCGCAGCCGGTCTTCCACGTAGCTGCCGGGCCAGCGCAGGTAGAACTGCTCGACCTCGTCGGAACTCACCTCGGACAGCCGGTTGGTGAGCTCCCAGTAGTCCACCCAGGGCGCCAGCGGCAGGCGGTTGGTGACCGCCGTGGCCCGCAGCAGCGCCAGGCGCGCCCGGTCGCGGCGCTGGAACGCGTCGCGGGCGTCGCGGATGACGTCGTCGCGGGCGTTGGTGGCGTTGCCGGTGGGGGCGTCGGCCGGGGTGCCCGGGGGGAGCGCGGCCGCCTCGGGGGCCGGGGTGGCGATCGCGGCCGTGACGGCCTTCTCGACGGGCGACGCGGCGGGAACCGGTGCCGTGGCCGCCTCGGCTTCGGTCTGCGAATGGGCCGAGATGCCGGACAGCAGCGCAAGGGTGGCGAGAACGAGGGGCGCGAGCGCGGGGAAGCGGGTATCGGACATGTTTGTCCAATATACCCAAGGCGGTTCAAGCCCCGAACAGCCGCGGATCGAATCTGAACGGATGACTCTCGATGTTCAGCACGATCGAGCCGTACGAGGGATGAGCCGGGTTCAACAGCAGGTTCTTCTCCCTCGGCTCGACACAGGACGGCACCCACAGGCCCAGCCCTGCCACGGACGCGATCCAGTCGTCGCCGATCGCCTGCGTCGCTGAGTCGTCATCTCGCCAATTGCTCGGCAGACCCAGGCTGCCCACATCTGCAAGCGGCGCCGAGTCCGGGATCACGAGTTCCATCAGCGCCTGGTCCTTGGGATTGGCGCCGTTGGCGTGCACACGCCTTTCCAGCTGACACAAGGCCCGGCTGGAGCCGCAGTACACGACCTGCGCGGGCCCTTGGGTATGCCAGCGACCGTTGCCCAGCGTGGAGCCGACCCCCAGGCTCGCCAGCAAGGCTCTCGAATCGGGGGGTGGGGTCTGGCAGTGCCCGATCCTGTAGACCGAGGTCAAACGGCGCCGCCGTACTTGATGGCCACGAGGATGTCCTTGACGCGTTGAGCACCGTAGCCGGATTTGGCACACTCCAGCGGCGACTCGCCATCCAGCATGGGATGAGGCCTGCGCAGCCAACCTGCGGCCTCCTCGGGCGACTCGAAAGTGCCTTTGGCGAGGTCGTCCAGTTCGAGCAGGCGAAGCATGCTTTCGGCTGCATGAGTGGGCAGGTTTTCATTCTTGGCCACTTTGCGCAGCGCCGTTGCGCGGTCGAGATCGAGATAGATCGCGACGGCGCCTTTGCCCAGACCCAGATATTTGCCCAGCGGGGCCAGGCTGCGGCTCGAGATGCCCTTCTTCACGATGGCATAGGCCTGGCCGGGCGAGAGCGGCTTGGGTACCGGCGGAGCCTTCGGGGCGGCGCGCCTGCCGGAGCCCTGTGCAGACGGGTCGCCGCCATCCGTCGTGCTGGAAAGAATCGACCAGAGGTCTTGAAGCGCTGATGACTGGGCGGCGTCGGACATGAACATCTCCTGCAGGGATGTTCAATTGCATCACAAGTTTAGATCATTTGCAACGAGTGACTATGTGCGGGACGTGCGGTACGGCTCGTCGAACGGTACGAAGTCCTTCTCCGCCAGCGCGTCGCGCATCCACGCGGCCGTGCCCTTGGCGGCTGCCGCGCGCTCGTTGTACGCGGCCACGTCGGCCGGCACCGGCAGGCCGTAGGCGCGCATGCGCATCACCACCGGCGCGAAGAACGCGTCGGCGATGGAGTACTCGCCGAACAGCCAGGGCCCGCCCGACTCGGCCAGCGCCTGCTGCCACAGCTCGATCATGCGGGCCAGGTCGGCGCGCGCCGCGGCGTCCTCGCCCAGCACCCGCGCGCCCACCTCGGGCAGCGACGCCTCGATGTTCATGGGGAACGCATTGCGCAGCGCGCCGAAGCCGCTGTGCATCTCGGAGCACACGCTGCGGGCGCGGGCGCGGTGCCTGGCGTCGCGCGGCCACAAGGCCTTGGCGGGAAACTTCTCGGCCAGGTACTCGGCGATCGCCAGGGTGTCCCACACCGAGAAGCCGTCGTCCTCCACGAGGATGGGCACCTTGCCGGCGGGCGACAGGGCCCGCACCGTCGCCTTGAAGGTGGAGTCGCCCTCGAAGCTGTCGAAGCGGGCCATCACCTCCTCGAACGGGATGTCGAACTGGGTGAGCAGCACCCACGGACGCATCGACCAGGAGGAATAGTTCTTGTTGCCGATCAGCAGCTTCATTCGGGGCTCCGGAGCACAGGGGTGTCGATGGAATTCAACTGTAGCCGGGCGGGGCGCCGCGCCGGATGCCGAATGTGCATCGGGCCGATGACCACGCGGCATCGCAGGACGTGGCCGGACGCGCCTGCTTTCTGCGCTACCCTTCGCGGTCGCGCCGCCTTCCACCCACCCCCATGACCGAGCTGTTCCGCCGCCAGGCCGTCGATCACCAGCGTCAGAGATTCCACGGGGCGATCGTGTTGACGCGCAGCCCGTGGCAGACCGCCGTCGCCGTGTTCTTCGTGCTGCTGGTGCTGGCCCTGGTCGCGTTCGCGGCCACGCAAGGCTTTGCGCGCAAGGAGTCGGTGGGCGGCGTGCTGATGCCCGCGGGCGGGGTGCTTCGGCTGGTGGCGCCGCAGGCCGGCGTCGTGTCGGCCACGCCGGTGGCGCAGGGCGCGCACGTCAGCGCGGGGCAGGCCGTGGTGGCGCTGTCGTCGGAGCAGTCCAGCGCCACCGGCCCCACGCAGGAGGCGGTGGCGCGGTCGCTGGCGCTGCGCCAGGGCAGCCTCGGCGACGAGCTTCTGCAGCAGGGCCTGCAGGTGCATCAGCAGGCGGCGTCGCTCGATGCCCGCGTGAGCGCCGGCGCGGCCGGGGTGTCGCAGCAGGAGCGCGAGATCGCGTTGCAGCGTGAGCGGGTGCAGCTGGTGCGCGACGTGGCCGGCCGCTATCCCGAGCTCGTACGCAGTGGCGCGGTGTCGCCGGTGGAGGCGGCCGAGAAGCAGACCGAGCTGCTGGACCAGCAGGCCCGGCTGTCCGAGATGGAACGCGCCCGCGGCACCGCGCAGGCCGAACTGGCCACGCTGCGCGCCGACCGCGCGTCGCTGCCTCTGCAGGCCGGTCGCGAAAGCTCGCAGATGCGCCGCGAGGTGCAGGCGCTCGCGCAGGCGCAGGCCGAGAACGAGTCGCACCGCGGCACGCAGGTGCTGGCGCCGCAGGCCGGCGAGATCGCCGCGCTGCTGGCGGCGCCGGGCCAGCCGGTGGTGGCCGGCCAGACGCTGGCCACGCTGCTGCCGGCCGGCGCGGCGCTGGAGGCCGAGCTGTGGGTGCCCACCCGCTCGGCCGGCTTCGTGCGAGCGGGCATGCCGGTGTGGCTGCGCGTGGACGCGTTCCCGTACGCGCGCTACGGGCAGCTGCCCGCGCACGTGCGCGAGGTGTCGCGCAGCACGGTGGCGGCGCGCGACCTCGGCGACGTCCACGGCGACGACGAGCCGGGCGTCGCCGCGCCGGACAACGTGTTCCGCGTGACCGTGACGCTCGACCCCGACGCGCCGGCCGGCGCCGCCATCGCCTGGCGCCAGTCGCTGAAGGCCGGCATGCACGTGCAGGCCAGCCTGGAGACCGAGCGACGCACGCTGGTGGAGTGGGCGCTGGAGCCGCTGGCGGCGTGGCGGGCGGCGGCGAAATGACGGACGCGATGCAGCACGATCCCGTGCCGGCGGGCGTCACGCGCCGCCTGGGCCTGCGCCGCGGCCTGCCGGTGATCCTGCAGACCGAGGCCACCGAGTGCGGCCTCGCGTGCCTGGCGATGGTGGCGGTGAGCCTGGGACTGGACACCGACCTGCCGTCGCTGCGCCTGCGCTTCGGGCTGTCTCGCAAGGGCGCGAATTTTGAAGGCCTGGTGCGCGTGGCGGCGGCGCTGGGGCTGGCCAGCCGGCCGCTGAAGCTCGACCTGCACAACCTGCGCGAGCTGCAGCTGCCCTGCATCCTGCACTGGGACATGAACCACTTCGTGGTGCTGAAGTCGGTGTCGGCGCGGCGCCTGGTGATCCACGACCCGCGCGTCGGCGCGCGCACGCTCACCGTCGACGAGTTCGCGCCGCACTTCACCGGCATCGCGCTGGAGCTGTCGCCGGGCGAGGGCTTCGCGCCGACGTCCGAGCGGCTGCACTTCACCCTGCGCGGGCTGATGGGCCGCATCACCGGCCTGAACCGCGGCCTCGCGCAGATCCTCGCGCTGGCACTCGCGCTCGAGGTGGTGGTGATCGCGCTGCCGTTCTACCTGCAATGGGTGGTCGACCAGGCGCTGCTGGCCGCCGACCGCGAGCTGCTGGGCGTGCTGGCACTGGGCTTCGGCCTGCTGGTGCTGTTGCAGGCGGGTATCGGCGCCGTGCGCAGCTGGTGGGTGGCCACGCTCAGCGCGCGCCTCAACTTCCAGTGGCTGGGCAACGTGTTCGGCCACCTGGTGCGGCTGCCGCTGGAGTTCTTCGAGAAGCGCCACGTGGGCCACATCGTGTCGTGCTTCGGCTCCATCGAGGTGATCCAGAAGACGCTCACCACGGGGCTGGTGCAGGCACTCGTCGACGGCCTGATGGTGGCCGGCACGCTGGCGATGATGGGCCTCTACAGCCCGGTGCTCATGGCCGTGTCGCTCGTCGCCGCGAGCCTCTACGGCCTGCTGCGCTGGAGCGTCTTCCGCGGGCTGCGCGAGGCGAGCGCCGAGGAGATCATCCACGCGGCGCGCCAGCAGACGCACTTCCTGGAGACCGCCGGCGGCATCCAGAGCGTGCGCCTGTTCGGCCGCGGCGACCAGCGTCGCGCCGGCTGGATGAACATGCTGGCCGACCAGTTCAACGCCGGCCTGCGCGTGGCGCGCGTGCACGTGGCGCACGAGAGCGCGCACGCGCTGCTGTTCGGCCTGGAGCGCGTGATCGTGGTGTGGCTGGCCGCGCGCATGGTGCTGGCCGGCGGCTTCACGGTGGGCATGCTTTTCGCGTACCTGGCCTACAAGGAGCTGTTCTCGGCGCGCGTGGGCGCGCTGATCGACACGGCCTCCGAGCTGGCGATGCTGCGACTGCACGGCGAGCGCGTGGCCGACATCGCGCTGGCCGCCACCGAGCCCGGCGAGGCGCCATCGCCCATCGAGATGGACCTGGGCCGGCGGCCCGCGCGCATCGAGCTGCGCGGCGTGGGCTACCGCTACGCGCCCACCGAGCCCTGGGTGCTGAGTGGCGTCGACCTGGTGGTGGAAGAAGGACGCAGCCTGGCCATCACCGGGCCTTCGGGCTGCGGCAAGACGACGCTGGTCAAGGTGTTGCTGGGCCTGCTGCCGCCCACCGAAGGCGAGGTGCTGTTCGACGGCACGCCCATCCACCGGCTGGGGCTGTCGCACTACCGCGCGCTGATCGGCACGGTGATGCAGGAAGACCGGCTGTTCTCCGGCTCGGTGGCCGACAACATCTGCTTCTTCGATGCCGAGCCCGACCTCGACTGGATCGAGGAATGCGCGCGCCTGGCGGCCGTCGACACCGAGATCCGCGCGATGACCATGGGCTTCCACACGCTGGTGACGGACGTCGGCACGGGGCTGTCGGGCGGCCAGAAGCAGCGCGTGCTGCTGGCGCGCGCGCTGTACCGACGCCCGCGCATCCTGGTGCTGGACGAGGCCACCAGCCACCTCGACCTGCGCAACGAGCGCAGCGTCAACGAGGCCGTGCGCTCGATGGCGCTCACGCGGGTGGTGGTGGCGCACCGCCCGGAGACGATCGCGGTGGCCGATCGGGTGGTGACCCTGGCCGATGGCCGGGTGGCGTCGGACAGCGCCGCCTCACGTCACCCGGCTGACTGACCGGCGCGGCCAAAACACGGGCCGCGGCAGCGGCGGGACGATCTGCCCCCCCTTTTGGGGACGCGCGGCCGATCGAGTTCAGCGAAACTTGGTTCATCGGCTCCAGCGCCGTCCCTGGTCTTCGACACGCTCTTTCTGCCCCGCAGCGCTCATGCGGGGCGCCATTGGGGTCGATCTGCTCGCAAAGTAAGTATTTCGCCTGCTGTCGAGTCGGGCGCAAGAGCCGAAAATACGCGAGAAATTGGGCGGCTCCGAAGGAAAGACATGTTCAAGCCACTCACACGCAACGCCAAGAACGCCCATTGCCCAGCCGTCGGCTTCGCGGAGACGCAGTTCCTGCACCAGGCCGAAGACGACGACTACAGCGGGTTCGCGCCCACGCAGCTGTTCGACGAGGACCTCCTGGCGCAGGCGGCGGAGCCGACGGTGGCCGACGAGCCGACGGTGGCCGACGAGCCGGCGCAACCGGGTGCGCCCGCATCGCCGGCCCAGGCCCACGCCGCGGCCAGCACGTCGCGCACGGCGCTCGAACGTGCCGCGGCCACGTCGCTGCCCGAGCCCGCCACCACCGACGAGCCCTTCATCCCGCAGTCCTGGGTCACCTCGCAATGGGTTGCCGCGCAGGAGGCCAAGGCGCACGAGGCCGCCAGCCAGGCGCGCGCCGTGATCGCCGCCCAGCGCCGCGCCGAGGAGCAGACCCAGGCGGCCCAACCCGCCGCCGAACCGGTGGCGCCACGCACCGGCCTCGGCCGCCTGCGCGCCGCATTCGAGAAGCTGCTACCGGGCGAATTGCGCAGCCTGCTGCCGCTGTTCATCGGCGTCACGGTGACGATGGCGCTGATCTCGGCGGTGCTGCCGATGGTCGACAAGCACTGAAGTCGGCAAGCCTGTCCCCACTCGGCGGCGAATCGCAGCGCGCCCAGGAAGCTGCCGCGCTCGAGCGGGGCCGGACTCCGCTGCTCGTCGCGAAGCGATTTTATGGGGGAGCCGGCGGGGCCCGGCTGGCCGCGTGGTGAGGCAACATCGGCCTCATGCGAACGCTCCTGTTCTTCGTGCTGTGCTGCCTGGCGGCGCGCGTGCCCGTCGCGCGGGCGCAGCCCGGGCCTCCGCCCGCGCTCGTGGCCATCCAGGCCATCCAGGGGCCGGGCGAGCGCAGTCCGTACGCGGGCCGCCGCGTTGCCACGGAGGGCGCGGTCACGCTGGTCACCAGCAACGGGTTCTTCCTGCAGGAGGATGACGGCGCGGGCGGCGGACGGGCCTCGCGCGGGCTGTTCGTGTTCACCGACGACGCGCCGGCCGTCGTCGCGGGCCAGTGCGTGCGGCTGGCCGGACGGGTGGCGGAGTTCAACGTGGGCGCCCCGGGCAATCGCGAGACGCTGGCACGCCCGGTCACCGAGCTGCACGAGGTGGCCGACCTGCAGGTGCTGCGCGACGGCTGCGGGGTGACGCCGGTGGCCCTCGCCTGGCCGCCGCCCGACGGGTCGAGCCTGGAGCGCCACGAAGGCATGCTGGTCACCTTGCCCGGCTCGTTCATCGTGCAGCAGAACTTCTTCCTGGGGCGCTTCGGGCAGCTCACGCTGGCCAGCGGCGGTCGCGCGCGGGCGCCCACCGACGTCGTGCGCCCCGGCGCGGCCGCGCGGGCGCTGGCGCGCGCCAGCGGGCGGCGCCGCCTGGTGCTCGACGACGGCTCGGCGCACCAATTTCCGCAACCGCCGCCGTACCTGGGCGACGACGGCACGGTGCGCGCCGGCGACACGCTGTCCGGGCTCACCGGCGTGCTCGACTACGGCTTGGCCTCGGCCGATGCCGAAGGGCACGGCGCCTGGAAGATCCACCCGGTCCGCACGCCTCGCATCCTGCGCACCAACCCGCGCACCGCCGCGCCGGCCGGCGTCGGCGGCGACCTGCGCGTGGCTTCGGCCAACGTCGACAACTTCTTCGCCACGCTCGCCGACGGCCGCGCCGGCTGCGGCCCGCGCCGCGTGGCATCCGACTGTCGCGGCGCGCGCAATGCCGGCGAGTTCGAGCGCCAGCGCGCCAAGCTCGTCGAGATGCTCTCGGCGCTCGATGCCGATGTGATCGCGCTGATGGAGATCCAGAACGACGACGATGGCGCGGCGCTGCAATCCCTGGTGGACGCGTTGAACGCGCGCGCCGGCGGCGCCGCCTGGGCCCGCGTGGAGATGCCGCCGGGCGCCGGGGGCGGCGACGCCATCCGCGTGGCGATGATCTACCGGCCGGCCCGCGTCGCGCTTCTCGGGCCGCCGCGCGCCGACCTCGACGCGGTGCACAACCGACCGCCGCTGGCGCAGTCCTTCACCACGGCGGACGGCGCCGCGCGCTTCAGCGTCATCGCCAGCCACTTCAAGTCGCGGCGCTGCGACGGCGCGAGCGGGCCCGATCGCGATCTGGGCGACGGGCAAGGCTGCTGGAGCCATCGCCGGGTGCTGCAGGCGCGCGCGCTGGCGCGTTTCGCGGGCACGATCGCGCGCGAGAGCGGCGTCGCCGGCACCTTGCTGGTGGGCGACTTCAACGCCTATGCGCGCGAGGATCCTCCCATGGCGCTGGCGGCGGACGGCTTCGCCGACCAGGCCGCGCGCTTCGAGCCTGGCGGCTGGTCGTACGTGTTCGACGGCGCGTCGGGCCGCCTCGACGGCGTGTTCGCCAACGCGGCGATGGCGTCGCGCGTGACGGGCGTCGCCACGTGGCACGTGAATGCCGACGAGCCTGCGCTGCTGGACTACGCGTTCGCCTGGCGCGCGCGGCCCGTCGCACCGGCCGCCTCCGCGCCGCCCTGGACGCCCACGCCGTGGCGCGCGTCCGACCACGACCCGGTGGTCATCGGCCTCGGCTGGCAGGTGCGCACGGCTCGATGAGACGGGTGGGGTACTACGGGAGAGGCGATCACGACGCTGAGTCGCTGCTGCGGTAGGCGTGGCGAGGGTGCATTGAAGTGAGGGTTGGACGCTTCGGTTCTGAAGTGACGATTGAACGCTTCGCGCAGGGGGGGTGCCCGCGCTGCGGAGCGACTGGCATGCACTTGGCTCGACTCCGCACGTGCGCCTTGAATCCGGCCTGGACGGCCGGATTCCAAGGGCGTTCGGTGAAATTCGTCCGCGTAACGCTGGCGGGTCGCGCTCGGCGACTTCGTATGTGTGCCGGCAATGCCCTCGACGTCCCGGTGCTGCGTCTCGCCAAGTACACGCCCGCCGCACCGCCGGTTCACCCAGGCGGTTGGGACAAATTCGGTTCCCCATTTTTGTTGTTTGGTTTGGGCAGCGTCGGGCCTTCGAGGCCGCGACGCTGCCCGCGGCCGGCGCCACGGCAGGTCGCCCGGCCTGACGCGAACATCGTGTCGCGCTGCCGGCGTTCCTTTTCGTGACCGACGAAGGCGACGCCAGCTCGCCAACCACGTCCGAGCGCGCGGCCATCGTGGAAGCCCGCCGTCGTGCAAGCCCGCCATCGTGCAAGCCCCGTCATCCTGCGCGCAGTCGCAGGATCCACGCGCGCAGATGACGTTGCCTCGAGCGTGGATCCTGCGACTGCGCGCGGAATGACAGGACAGCGGAACGGTGCCGGTCGTCCATCACGACAAGGAACGGCCGCGCGTCGATGCGCGATTCGCGTCAAGCCCGGTGGCCTGTGTCCGATGACGGCCGCGGGCAGCGTCGCGGCCTCGATGGCCCGGCGCTGCCCAGACCAAACAAAAAGATGGAGCAAGTATCTTGTCCCAACGGCCTGGGTGAACCGGCGGTGCGGCGGGCATGTACTTGGGGAGACGTAGCACCGGGACGTCGAGGGCATGTCGGCCCGTATACGAAGCCGTCGAGCGCGGCCCACCAACGCCGCGCGGACGAAATTTGACGAACGCCCTCGGAATCCGGCCGTTCAGGCCGGATTCAAGGCGCACGTTCGGAGTCGAGCCAAGTGCATGCCAGTCGCGCCGCAGCGCGGGCAGCTGGCCAGCGCGAAGCGCACCGAGCCAGACGGCGGGCGGCGCGGTGGCCACCCGCCTGGCGGGCAGCATCGAGGCGCCCGCGGGCGATCGTCCGGCCTGGCGCTTCGTCCTGCTGCAGGACAGCGCGCCGCAAGATCCTGCGAAGCCGGCCGGCTGGCTGGTGGACGACGCCAGCCGCCGCATCCTGCTCAGGCCGCTCGCCCTGGCCGGCGCCGGATTCCGGTTCGAACTGGACGGCCGGGTGATCGGCTCGGTGGAGCTCCAGCCGCCGGGCCGGGTGTGGATGCGCGACGAGATGGCGCCCGAGGTGAAGCTGGCGCTGGCCAGCGTGGCGTCGGCGTTGCTGCTGACGCCGCGCGACGACTAGCGCGACAACCAGCGCGACATCTGGAGCGACCACCGGACCGAGCGCGCGGGGCGGCGACAATACGCCCATGCAAGTGAGCTCGTATCTCAAGGTGTCGGCGGTGGTCGCGGTGGCGACGATCGCGTTGAAGGCGGGTGCCTGGTACGTCAGCGGCTCGGTGAGCCTGTTGTCGGACGCCATCGAGGGGCTGGTCAACCTGGTGGGCGCGCTGTTCGCGCTGATGATGGTGTCGTGGGCCGCGCAACCGCCCGACGAGGGCCATCCGTACGGGCACCACAAGGCCGAATACTTCTCCAGCGGCTTCGAGGGCGTGCTGATCGTGGCCGCCGCAATCGCCATCGTCGGCGCCGCGGGCGAGCGGCTGTTCCATCCGGCGCCGGTGCAGGCGGTGGGCCTGGGCATCGCGCTGTCGCTGGCCTCGACGGCGCTCAACGGCGGCCTGGCGTTCGCCATGCTGCGCAAGGCGGCCAGCGAACGCTCGATCGCGCTGGAGGCCGACGGCCGGCACCTGATCACCGACGTGTGGACGTCCGTGGGCGTGGTCGTGGGCCTGGTGGGCGTGCACTTCACCGGCTGGCTGTGGCTCGATCCCGTGGTGGCCGTGTGCGTGGCGGGCAACATCGTGCGCGAAGGCGTGTCGCTGGTCTGGCGCTCGGCCGACGGGCTGATGGACATGGCCGTCGAGCCGGAGGTGCGCGCGCAGATCGAACGCACCCTGGGCGCCTTCGACGTCACGGCCATCCGCTTCGACCACGTGGTCACGCGCCGCGCCGGCCAGCGCCGCTTCGTCGACCTGCACATGCACGTGCCGGCCGCGTGGACGCTGGGCCGCGCCGCGGCGCTGCGCGCCGACGTCGAGCGCGCGCTGATGCGCGACGTGGCGGGGCTGCGCACCTCCATCCAGCTGCTGCCCACCGACGTCGAGGCCTACGTCGACGAGCCGGTGGCCGGTCCGAAAGGGCCCTGAGCGTGCTGGCCGTCGTCCAGCGCGTGCGCGAGGCGCGCGTCGACATCGCGGGCGAAGCCGTCGGAGCCATCGACGCCGGCCTGCTGGTGTTCGTGTGCGCCGAGCCCGCCGACTCCGAGGCGCAGGCCGACCGGCTGGTGGCCAAGTTGCTGAAGCTGCGCATCTTTTCGGACGACGCCGGCAAGATGAATCGCAGCCTGCAGGACGTGCCTGGCGCGGGGCTGCTGATCGTCAGCCAGTTCACGCTGGCGGCCGACACGAGTGGTGGCAACCGCCCCAGCTTCACCGGCGCCGCGCCACCCGAACTCGGGCGCCGGCTCTACGACGCCGTGTTGCGCCTGGCCGCAGAGCGCCACCCGCGCGTGGCCAGCGGCCGCTTCGGCGCCGACATGCAGGTGCACCTCGTCAACGACGGGCCCGTGACCATTCCCATCACCATTCGCTGAAGATTCCCATGTCCTCCATCGTCAAGTTCGACAAGCCGTCCACCCCGCCCGAGATCGACTTCCCGCGCGAGGAGCGTCGCGAGATCGGCGCGCCCGAGCGCCGCACCTGGGTGCTCTACGAGAGCGCGCCCGCGGGCCTCGTGGCCGGCATCTGGGAATGCGAGGTCGGCCGCTGGCGCATCCAGATGGGCCCCACCGAGCACGAGTACATGGTGGTGCTGTCCGGCCGCTGCCGCCTGCACGCCGCCGACGGCACGTTCACCGAGGCCAGCCCCGGCGAGGCGCTCGTGATCCCGGCCGGCTTCGAGGGGTCGTTCGAGGTGCTGGAGACGTTGCGCAAGCACTTCGTCATCGTGGTCCAGGGGTCTGGCGCCGAAGGGGCCTGACGCCCTCACTTCTCCAGCCCGTGAGGTCGCGCAGCGCGCGTTGCAGCGTGGCGCGCGCGGCGGCGGGATCGAACGGCGGAGGTGCGAAGAAGTCGTCGGACAGGGCATTTCCCTGCGGGCAGGTGGTGGCAGGTTAGCGGAATCCCGGCGCTATCATGCCTGCGGGCATTCCTGCCCGGTTGCCCGGAAGGACACGCGCGGTGATGCTCGAGGACGACGGCGTGCAGCCGGTGCTGCGCACCCGCTGGGCGCGCCGATGGGCCGGCGTGGTGCTGCTGCTGATGCTGGCCTGGACGGTGGCCGCGTGGGCCCTCAACCAGCACCAGTACCGCGAACGTGTGGAGCGCACGGTGCGGGCCGCCACGGCGCAGGCGCAGGCGCGCCAGGGGCTGGTGGAGGACGGCCTGCGCAACGGCCTGGCGCAGCTCGATGGCGTGGCGCACATGCTCACGCGACTGCCCACCGTGCGCCATGCGGTCACGGCCGCGGGCCCCGGCGCGCAGACCTCGCAGGAGCCCACGGAGCTGCTGCGCAGCGTGCTGCAGGCGCAGCCCGAGCTGGCGTCGATGAACGACTTCCTCGCCGCGTCGGCCGATGAGCTGGGCGCCGACCTGATCTACCTGCGCGACGACCAGGGCAACTGCGTGGCGTCCAGCGATGCCGGCACCGCCACCAGCATCGTCGGCCAGCACATGAGCGACCCGGTGTTCTTCGCGCAGACGCGCGACCGGCACGCCGCGCGGCTGTTCGCCGTGGGCCACTCCACCGGCATTGCCGGGATGGTTTTCTCGGCGTCGATCTACGAGCAGGGCACGTTCATCGGCGCCGTTTTCGTCAAGCGCAACACGCGGGCGCTGTCGGCCCTGGTGGGCCACGAGGGCGCGTTCGTGGTCGATGCCATGGGCGTGGTCATCATGTCGCAGGATCCGCGGCTGCTGCTGCGAGCCCTGCCTGGCGCACGGGCCGGATCGCTGACGCCGGCGCAGCGCGAGTCGCTGTACGTCACGCAGCAGCTCGCGCCGTTGCGGATCCAGCCGTGGGACGAGGCGATGGCGCCGGCGCTGCAACGCATCGGCGACGATCCCGTGCCGCAGGTGCTGGTGCGACACCATATGGATCGCGACGAACTCGACGTCTACGTGGCCGAGCCGGTGCCCCAGCTCGAGAACCTGGCCCGCGACCGCGCCGTCAACTTCGCGTTGCTGGCGCTGGCGGGCATCGGGCTGATCGCGCTGGGCGCCGCTGGCCTGGGCGGCTGGCGCTCGCGCCGCAGCGTGCTCAACGCGGTCGAGCGCATCGGCCACGCCAATCGCAAGCTGTCGGTGGAGGTGGCCGAGCGCCAGCGCGCCGAGGCGGCGCTGCGCGAGTCGCGCGAGTACCTGCTGGTGCACGAGGCGCGGTTGCGCGCCCTGCTGCGCAGCCTGCCCGAGCAGGTGTGGATGAAGGATCGCGCGGGCGCCTACCTGGCCGTCAACGCGGAGTTCGAGCGCTTCCTGGGCTTGAGCGAGGCCGAGGTGCTGGGCAAGACCGATGCGCAGATGGCCGGCTGGGCCAAGGCCGATCACTACCAGGCGCAGGACCAGGCCACGCTGGCGGCCTCCGAGCCGCTGGTGTTCCACGAGACCGAGCGCGGCGCCGGCGATGGCGGCGAGCGCCAGCTCGAGATCACGAAGACCGCCGTGCGCGACGATCGCGGCGCCGTGATCGGCGTGGTGGGCATCGCGCGGGACATGACCGAGATCCAGGCCGCCAACCTCGCGCTCAAGACCAGCGAGGCGCGCTTCCGGGCCACGTTCGAGACCGCCGGCGACGCGATCCTCATCATCCGCCACGCGCTGATCATCGACTGCAACCGGCGCGCCGCCGACCTGCTGGGCGCGGGCACGCGGGGCAGCCTGCTGGGCCAGTCCATGGCGCAGTTCGCGGCCGAGACGCAGCCCGACGGCACGCCGACGGCGCGGCTCGCGGCGCTGCAGGTGGGCGACGTCAAGGCGGGCGGCACGAAGACCTTCGAGGCGCGTTGCCGCCGCCTCGACGGCTCGCAGTTCGACGCCGAGATCACCATCAGCCTGTTCCGCCACAACGGCCACAACCTGATGCAGGCGGTGCTGCGCGACGTGAGCGAGCGCCGGCGCATGGTGGAGGCGCTGGAGGCCGCCAAGGAAGAGGCCGAGCGCGCCAACCGCAGCAAGAGCGTGTTCCTGGCCAACATGAGCCACGAGATCCGCACGCCGCTCAACGCCGTGCTGGGCTTCACGCAGCTGCTGATGGCCGATCGCAAGCTGCCCGACGAGACGCAGTCGCGCCTGCGCGTGATCCACAACGCGGGCAACCGGCTGCTGGGGCTGATCAACGACGTGCTCGACCTGGCCAAGATCGAGTCGGGCAGCCTGCAGGTGCTGGTGGCGCCGTTCGACCTGCTGCAGGAGCTGCGCGACATCGACGCGCTGTACGGCTCGCACGCCCGCGCCAAGGGGCTGGCGCTGCAGAGCGAGCTGGCGCTGGCGCCGCCCACGGTGGTGGAGGGCGACCGCAACAAGGTGGGCCAGATCGTCGCCAACCTGCTGGGCAACGCGCTGAAGTTCACCGAGCGCGGCCACATCGGGGTGCACGTGTGGCGTGACGCCGTGGTCACCGACCGCATCTGGTTCGAGGTGCACGACACCGGCCCGGGCATCGCACCCGACGAACTGGCCGACCTGTTCGTGCCGTTCCGCCAGGGCTCGGCGGGCCAGGAGAAGGGCGGCACCGGCCTGGGGCTGGCGCTGTCGCGCGACATGGCCCGCGCGATGGGCGGCGAGCTCACGGTCTCCAGCACGCCGGGCGTGGGCACGCAGGTGCGCTTCTGGCTCACGCTGCCGGCGAGCCGGCTGTCGGCCCCCGGCGTCCCGGTCGGCATGGGCGCCCAGGTGCTGGAGGACGACACGCCCTGCACGGTGCTGGTGATCGAGGACGATCCCGATAGCCGCGACGTGCTGGTCAACCTGCTGCGCGAGGTGGGCTGCACCGTGACGCAGGCCTTCGACGGGCGGGAGGGCCTGCAGCGTTGTCGCGCCGAGCGCTTCGACATCGTGTTCTCCGACATCCGGATGCCGCACATGAACGGCGTCGAGATGATCGAACAACTGCGCGCCGATCCGTTCACCGCCACGCTGCCGGTGGTGGCGGTCTCGGCGTCGAGCCTCGAGCACGAGCGGCGCTTCTACATCGAGAACGGCTTCCAGGATTTCATCGGCAAGCCCTATCCGTTCCAGGACGTCTACCGCGCCCTGGTGGCGTACGCCGGCGTACGGTTGCGCCCCGTAGCGGCCCCCGCGCCGGAGTTGGCGGACGAGGCGTCGCTGGCCGACGGCCTGTCTCCCGGCATGCTCGGCAAGTTGCGCGAGCTCGCCGCCGCCGCCTCCAGCGGTCAGCTGGGCGCGGTGGCGATGCTGATGGAGGGCATCCCGCCCGAGGCGATCGGCGCGGAGCGCTGGCGCGCGTTCGACGAGGCGGCGCAGGCCTACGACTTCCAGCTGCTGGAACAGCGCGTGGCGGCGCTGCTCGCGCAGAGCGAGGTTGCACCATCGTGATGCGCCGCCGATACGCTGCGGGTCGGCCCGCCGCGTGATGTGTCGCATTCCACGAATCTGCGTACAAAAGCGCCTGAACCGTCGGCGCGCATGTGATTACACTCGGAAAAGCGAAAGCTGCAGCCCGGGCCGTCCCGGACAACGGGAGTGGATGTTGGTGACCGCGAGAGTCTCGAAAATCCTGATCGTCGACGACACGCCGCACAACATCGATGTGCTGAGCGCCACGTTGAGCGACGAACACTGCGAACTGATGGCCGCCACCTCCGGCGCCCGCGCACTCGAACTGGCCGTCCGCGGCCGACCCGACCTCGTGCTGCTGGACGTCATGATGCCGGGCATGGACGGCTTCGAGGTGTGCCGCCGCCTGAAGGCCGACCCGGCCACCGCCGACATCCCCGTCATCTTCGTCACCGCCCGCACCGACGACGTCAGCCAGGGCTTCGCGGTGGGTGGCAGCGACTACATCTCCAAGCCGATCAACGCCGACGAGGTGCGCGCGCGCGTCCGCTACCAGCTCGAACGCCGCAACCTGCTGGAACAGCTCCGCGAGCTCAACCACGGGCTCGAAGAGAAGGTGCGCGAACGCACCGCCGAACTCACCATCGCCAATCGCCACCTGCGCCAGGAGATCAACGAGCGGCGCTACATGCAGGATCGGCTCAACTACCTGGCCACGCACGACTTCGTCACGCGCCTGTACAACCGTGGCGCGCTCGACGCCCACGTGTCGGAGCTGCTGGCCCGCGTGCAGCGCACCGCGTGCGACGCCGTGTTCCTGCTGATCGACATCGACCAGTTTCGCCTGGTCAACGAGACCTGCGGCTGCATCGCCGGCGACGAACTGCTGCGCCAGTTCGCCGAGGTGGTGGGCGGCCTGCTGCAGCGCGCCGACTTCTTCGCGCGCCTGGGCGGCGACAAGTTCGGCGTGGTGGCCGAGGACACCGGCGTCGACGGCGGCCCCGCGCTGGCGCGCCGCATCCTGGCCCAGCTCGCCGAGTTCGAGTTCCACTGGGAGGAGCGCAGCTTCAAGATGGCCGCGTCGGTGGCCGTGGTGCGCATCGCGCGCGACATCGTGTCGTTCGACCAGCTGATGCTGGTGGCCGACGAGGCCGCCTACCTGGCCAAGCGCGAGGGCCGCGGCTCGATCCGCGTGCACGACTCCTCGCTGCTGGAAGGCGAGGGCCATCGCGAGTCGGTCAACTGGGCGCTGGTGCTGGTGGACGCCCTCAAGCGCCACGAGTTCCGCGCGTACTTCCAGCGCCTCACGCCGCTGGCCGCCGCGGCCGGTGGCCACGCGCCGGGCCTGCACGTGGAGACGCTCATTCGACTGTGGGATCCGCGCCGCCAGAAGATGGTGCTGCCGGCCATGTTCATCGCGCCGGCCGAGCGCTACCAGATGATCGGCGAGCTCGATCGCTGGATGATCCGCGAGGTGGTCACGTTGCTGGGCACGCTGCCCGGCACGCACGACCGCATCGACCAGGTGGCCATCAATCTCTCGGCCGTGTCCATCCGCGAACCCGGCCTGGCGCAGTACGTGGCCGACACGCTGCGCGAGCACGGCGTACCCGGCCGCCTGTTGTGCTTCGAGATCACCGAGACGCAGGCCATCGTCAACCTGCAGAGCGCCAGCGAGTTCATGCACGACCTGCACCGCCTGGGCTGCCGCTTCGCGCTCGACGACTTCGGCTCCGGCTTCGCCTCGTTCACCTACCTGCGCCAGTTGCCGTTCGACAGCATCAAGATCGACGGCATGTTCGTGCGCGACATGGACGTCGACCTCGTGCACGGCGGCATGGTGCGCTCGATGGCCGAGATGGCGCGCCTGCTCAAGAAACCCGTGGTGGCCGAGTTCGTCGAGACCGAGGCCGTGGCCACGCAGTTGCGCGAGCTGGGCATCGATTGGGCCCAGGGCTTCCTGTACCACGTGCCCGAGCCGCTGACGGCCGATGCGCTGCGGTCGAGCCTGGCGCCGCCGGCGTCGCCCGCACCCACGTCGCCATCGACGTCGCCACCACCCGAGCCGGCCTCCGCCACGCCGCCCGCGGCGCTCGCCTAGCGGCGCACGATCATCGTGCGGCGGCCGCCGCGTCCTGCGGCACGAGTTGCAGCTTTTCGGCGGCGTATCCCTGTGACTGCACGAATTGCTTCAGGCGCGCCAAGTCTTCCGCCGGAATCGTGGGCATGCGCGCCATGATCCACACGTAGTCGCGCTTCTCTCGCGTGATCACCGTCTCGGTGTAGTCCGGAGACAGCCAGGAGATGCGGTAGTCGGCCTTGATCGGCCACACGTACTGCTGGCCCCACACTGCGTTCGATGACGCGTCCATCACGTAGCCGCGAGACGCGTAGTGCTTGGCGGGCCCGTCGGCCGCGTCGGCATTGAAGCTGAACGTGGTCGCGATCGTGCCGTCGGCGTCCAGCCGGTAGCTGTCCTTCGCGTTGTGCGCGCCCTTTTCCAGGAACGTCGGGATGTTGGCGATCACGTACCAGTCGCCCATGAAGCGCGGCAGGTCGACGTGGGAGACGAGTGCAAGAGGCGGCAGGTCGGTGGGCGTGCTGGCGCAGCCGGAGGCGAGGATCGCGACGGGGACGGCCAACAGGGCCAGGCGCAGGCTTTTCAAGGTAGTGGCTCCCTGGGAAAGGATCGATGGGCTTGGGGTCATGTGCCGTCATCGGCAATCGGGGCGCCGTGGCGGGTTGTCACGAAAGCCGAACGGTCGAAGCCGAGGGATTGCGCGCGCGCCAGCAAGGCCTGCAGATGGGCGTCGTCGATGTGCGGAGAGCGCGAGAGGATCCAGGCGTACTCACGCGAAGGCTCTCCGACCAGAACCGTCTCGTAGGCGGGATCGATGTCGAGCACCCAATAGTTGCCGTAGAACGGCCAGAAGAACGACACCCTCAGGCGAGCGCCCGCCGACCCGGCCACGGGCGTCGCCCTGCCGGTGATCGCATCGACCGATCCGTCGGCGCGGCGGCAGCGGTTGAGCACCTCGACGCCATCGTCCTTCAGGCGGTACCGCGCCACGGTGTCCGACGCGCACGCGGCCTGGAATCGATTGGGCAGCTTGGCGATCTCGTACCACGTGCCCATGTAGCGCGGCAGTTCGACCGCCGCGACGGTCGGCAATGGCGCCGAGGGCATGGCGTTGCAGCCGCCGAGGGCGCCGAGGGCGGCGACGGCCAGCACGGGAGCCAGGACGATGGCACGCAGTCGAGACCGCGGTGTGCCGGACATGGGGAGCCTTCGGGTCGGGGAGTAGCGCGCCAGTATCGAGCTTTGGCGACCATCTCCGAAACACGCGCCCGCCGGGGGAGCGCGCGACAGGGGGATGCAATCCAAAGCGGGGCGCCGTGCGTAGGCCCCCGCCCCGCGCCGCTCAGGCGTTCGAGATACCGGCCGCCACATGCCCCGACGGCACATGGCCGGCCGCGTTCTCCACGTGGCCGGTCTGGTCGTCGAAGAAGAAGTCGGGCTCGAACTCGCGCAGGAACTCGCCTTTGGGCAGGCCGCCCAGGAACATCGCCTCATCCACCTCGATCTGCCATTCCATCAGCGTGCGGATGGCGCGTTCGTGCGCGGGAGCGCTGCGGGCGGTGACGAGCGCGGTGCGCACGTGCATCGCGTCGCCGGACGAGCGTTGCAGCAGCTGCAGCGCCTCCAGCAGCGGCTTGAACGGGCCGGCGGCCAGCGGCGTGGTGGAGTGCGACGACTCGTGCGCCTGGAACGCGTCGAGGCCTTGTGCCTGGAACACGCGCTCGGCCTCGTCTGAGAACAGCACGGCGTCGCCGTCGAAGGCGATGCGCACCTCGTTCGGGTGCGCGTCCGACGCGCGCGCCGAATGCGGGAACACGCGCGCGGCCGGCACGCCGGCCTCCAGCGCCGAACGCACGTCCTCGTCGTTCGTCGACAGGAACAGGTGCGCACCCAGCGGCTTCAGGTAGCGCCACGGCGGGCGTCCGCGCGTGAACGTGCCGCGCTCGATGGGCAGGCCGTAGTGCTTGGCGGAACGGAATGCGCGCATGCCCGACACGGGGTCGTTGCGCGACAGGATGACCACCTCCACGCGCGGCGCCGGATCGCGGAACTGCAGCAGCTTGCGCACCAGCGAGAACGCCACGCCGGGGGGCGCCGGCACGTCGAGGCGCTGCAGCTGCAGCTGCATGTAGGCGCGGTCGTCGGTGCCTTCGAAGACGC
>JBBQYL010000004.1:0-58179 GCA_038208735.1 Burkholderiales bacterium | reverse complement strand
CGCGTGACCCTGGGGAAAGATGACGGCGTCGCCTGCGACGAGCCGCATCGGCGGCTGGCCGTCCAGCTCGACGAAGCATTCGCCTTCGGTGATCAGGTGGAAGATGACCACGCGCTCGGCCTGCGGCTCGAGGAGAGGCGCGGCCACGTCGGCGCTCGGCGACTGGTAGCACCACGGCGCGGTGAAGCGCGCGTGCAGGAACATCGAACCCACCAGGTGCACCACGCGCAGCGTCTGCGACAACGCGTCCATCACGCCGCCTCGACGTCGACGCGCAAGCCCGCGGCCATCGCGGCGCGCGGGATCGGCGAGCGTTGCAACGCGCGCTGCACGAGCGACCGCAATTGCGCGTGCGTGGCACCGTCGGCCGCGATGCGCACGCGCAGCGCCTGGTCGAGCGGCGCGGGGCTGACGGCGACGTCGCGCTCGTCGTGCAGCTGGACGAGGCCGCGCGCATCGGAGACGCTGGTGGCCTCGACCTCCAGCCGTGCCAGCGCCACGCCTTCCGCGGCCGCGAGCATGGCGATCGACGTCGTCGCGCATGCGGCCATGCCGGCGCGGTAGAGCCAACCGGGGCTGGGCTGGTCGCCGGTGCCGCCGAGTTGAGCGGGCATGTCGGTGAGCACCTCGTGGCCGGCCGGATGGCGGCAGGCGACACGCAGCGCGTCGTGCGGGCCCGCCCAACGTGCGCGGGCGGGCGCGTCGGCCGACAGGCCCGCCTCGGGCTTGCGCCTCAGCACCTTTTCCAGACGCGCCAGCGCGTCCGCCACCGCCTGCATGCCCATCGCGCAGCTCCTTGTCGGGACGACGGGCCATTGTGCGACCGAACGCCCGCGCGAGGGAGCGCGCCCTCGACGATCCGGACGCGCTGCCAGCTCGCGCGGACGATCGGTCAGGACGCCGTCGGCGCCGCCGCTGTCCACTGCGGGCACACCCTCACCAGGAGACCCGCATGACCGCCACGCCCGATCTCGCCGCCCTCAAGACCCGCCAGCAGGCCGCCTGGGCCAGCGGCGACTACGCCGTCATCGGCACCACCCTGCAGATCGTCGGAGAGCAACTGGCCGAGAGTTGCGACGTCGGCTGGGACCAGCGCGTGCTGGACGTGGCCGCCGGCAACGGCAACGCCACGCTGGCGGCCGCCCGCCGCGGCGCGCAGGTGGTGTCCACCGACTACGTGGCCGGCCTGCTAGCCCGCGCTGCCGAACGCCTGGCGGCCGAGCGACTGGGCGCCGCGATGCAGGTGGCCGACGCGGAAGCGCTGCCTTTCGCCGATGGCAGCTTCGACGTGGTGCTGTCCACCTTCGGCGTGATGTTCACGCCCGACCAGGCGCGCTCGGCCGGCGAGATGCTGCGCGTGTGCCGCGCCGGCGGTCGCATCGGCCTGGCCAACTGGACGCCCGACAGCTTCATCGGCCGCGTGTTCAAGACGCTGGGCCGCCACCTGCCGCCGCCGGCGGGCGTGGCGTCGCCCGCGCTGTGGGGCGACGAGGCGCACGTGCGCCAGCTGTTCGGCGACCGCGCCAGCGCGCTGTCGGCCGTGCGTCGATCGTTCAACTTCCGCTACCGCTCGGCGGCCCACTTCGTCGAGGTGTTCCGCACCTGGTACGGCCCGGTGCACAAGGCGTTCGCGGCGCTGCCGCCGGACGGCGCCGCGGCGCTGGAGCGCGACCTGTTGCAGTTGCTCGACGAGATGAACGTGGGCGGCGCCTCGACGCTCACGGTGCCCAGCGCGTACCTCGAGATCGTGGCCACCCGCGCCTGAGAGATGGACGAACGCCTGCAACTGCGCGTGCAGCGCTACGGCTGGGATCGGGCCGCATCGGCGTACGAGGCGTCGTGGCAGGCGCCGCTGGATCTCGCGCGGCATTCGTTGCTGGAACGACTGCGGCCGCGGCCCGGCGAGCGCGTTCTGGACGTCGCGTGCGGCACCGGCGTGCTGGCCCGCGAACTGGCGCGCCTCGTGGGCACCACGGGCGAGGTCGTCGGCATCGACCTCTCGCAGGCCATGATCGACGCGGCGAACGGGCGCGAACGCGACCCGGCGTCCGCGCCCACGCGTCACGCGCGCATGGACGCGCAGTCGCTCGCGTTCCCCGACGCGTCGTTCGACGTGGTGCTGTGCTGCTTCGGCCTGATGTACCTGCCGGATGCGGAGCGGGCGTTGGCGGAGATGCGGCGCGTGCTGCGCCCCGGCGGTCGCGTGGGCCTGGCCGTGTGGGGCGAGCGGATGCGGTGTGCCTGGGCACCCGTGTTTTCCATCGTCGACGCCGAGGTGGCGAGCGAGGTCTGTCCGCTGTTCTTCCGGCTCGGCGCGCCCGACGCGTTGGCGCGGGCCTGCCGCGACGCGGGCCTGGCGGTGGCGTGGCAGTCGCGGCTTGTCAACCCCCTGCGGTATCCCGACGCCGACGCGGCCTGCGCGGCGATGTTCCTGGCGGGCCCGGTCGCGCTCGCGTGGACGCGCTTCGACGGGGACGTGCGGGCCCGCGTGCGCGGGCGCTACCTCGGGGCCGTCGCGCCTTGGTGCGACGGCGCGGGGTATGCCCTTCCGGCGGAATTCGCCTGCCTGGAAGCAATCATCGGCGACGACCTCCACCCCGCCGTCCCATGACCTTCACCACCCGTCCATCAACACGCGGCAATGCTCCAACGCCGCCTGCTTGATCAGCGCCACTTCCGCCGGCCCCATCTGCTCCCAGCCCAGCTTGGAGACGAGCGTGCGCCGGCCCAGCGAGAACACCATCACCTGCCCGAACATCATCATGATGCGCATGCGCAGGAGCGGGTCGGCGGCGTCGCGGCCGCAGTAGCGCGCCACCAGCAGTCCCGCCAGCTCGCCCACGCGCGGGCGCAGGCCCTGGTCGAGCAGCTCGAACAGCGTGCCGGGCCCGTGGCCCACCTGCTCGTGCAGCACGAACAGGCGCCGGTGTTCGGCGTCGTCGGGCAGCAGCTGGTAATCGGCCAGGCCGCCCAGCAGCTCGCCGAAGGCCTCGAATACCTGGTCGGGTGTTGCCGAGGCATCGTCCATCGTCGACTGCGCGCGGGCGATCAGGGGCGCGAAATGCGCGTTCCAGCCCTCGGCGATGTACTCGGCGCAGGCGCGGTACACGCCTTCCTTGTTGTCGAAGTAGTACTGGAGCGCAGGCGCGTTCACGCCGGCCGCGGTGGCGATGTCGCGCGTGGACGCCCCCTCGTAGCCGCGCTCGCCGAACAGGCGCACGGCCACCTCGATGATGCGCCGGCGCGTCTCCTCGCCGCGGGCGTAGCCGGCGGCGGCGCGGTGGCGGGGAGGGCGGTGGACGGTCTCTGGCATGGGGTTGGTGAAAATATACCAGTTGACAGAAGTCTTCCGATTGGAAAAAATTAGCGACTGGAATAATTCTAACGCCTGACGACCGGCCTCCCATGTCCTCTTCCGCACCCGACCGCCCGGCCATGCCGGTTCCCGCACCGGCCACGCCGTCTTCCCCGCCGCCGCCCCGCAGGCGCCGTCCCGTGCTGCTGGCCATCGCCGCGGTGGCCGCCATCGCCGGCGTCGTCTACGGCCTGCACTGGTGGACCACCGGCCGCTTCATCGAATCCACCGACGACGCCTACCTGAAGGCCGACGGCGTGGTCGTCGCGCCCAAGGTGGCCGGCTACGTCACCGAGGTCGACGTGGTGGCCAACCAGCAGGTCAAGCGCGGCGACCCGCTGGTACGCCTCGACCAGCGCCAGTACCAGGCCGTGCTCGACCAGTCGCAGGCCAGCATCGACGGCCGCGAGGCCGACATCCAGCGCGTGCAGGCCGACACGCTCCAGCAGATGGCGCAGCTGGCCCAGGCGCGCGCGCAGGCCGACGTGGCGCGCATCAACCTGGCGCACGCGCGTGACGCCGTCGAGCGCTACACGCCGCTGGCCGTTACCGGTGCCACCACCGACGAGCACCTGGCCGACCTGCGCACCTCGCGTGACCAGGCCGCGGCCAATCTCGCCGCCAGCCTGGCCGCGGTCGACGCCGTGCGGGGCCAGCTCAAGGCCAGCCAGGCCCAGGCGGCGCAGTCGCGCGCGCAGGTGAAGTCGGCCGAGGCCACGCTGCGCCAGAACCACCTGGATGTCGACGACACCCTGGTGCGCGCGGCCATCGACGGCCGCGTCGGCGACAGCACCGTGCAGGTGGGCCAGTTCCTCACGCCCGGCACGCGGCTGATGACGTTGGTGCCCACGCAGGCCGTCTACCTGGTGGCCAACTTCAAGGAGACGCAGATCGCCCGCATGCGCGTCGGCCAGCCGGCCACGCTCGAGGTGGACGCGCTGCCCGGCACCGCGTTGCACGGCGTGGTGGAGAGCTTCTCGCCCGGCACCGGCGCGCAGTTCGCGCTGCTGCCGTCCGAGAACGCCACCGGCAACTTCACCAAGATCGTGCAGCGGGTGCCGGTGCGCATTCGTGTCGACGCCGATGCGGCGTTGCGCGACCGCCTGCTGCCCGGGCTGTCGGTGACCGTCGACGTGGACACCCGCGGCGCCGCGAAGACGCCGGACGCCAGCCATGGCTGACGCCTCCGCCCCGGCGCTCGCGCCGGCCGCAGAAGCGAACGCGAGCGCCGCGGCCTGGATCGCGGTGGCCGCGGGCGCGCTCGGCGCCTTGATGGCCACGCTGGACATCTCCATCACCAATTCGGCGCTGCCCCAGATCCAGGGCGCCGTGGGCGCCAACGGCACCGAGGGCACGTGGATCTCCACCGGCTACCTGATGTCGGAGATCGTGATGATCCCGCTCGCCGCGTGGCTCACCGGCGTGTTCGGCCTGCGCAACTTTCTGGTGGCCAACGCCACGCTGTTCACGCTGTTCTCGGTGATGTGCGGGCTGTCCACCAGCCTGCCGATGCTGGTGCTGGCGCGCATCGGCCAGGGCTTCACCGGCGGCGCGATGATTCCCACGGCGCAGACCATCATCCGCACGCGCCTGCCGCGCCACCAGTTACCGGTGGGCATGACGATGTTCGGGCTCATCGTGCTGCTGGGCCCGCTGCTGGGCCCCGTGTTCGGCGGCTGGCTGACCGAGAACGCCAGCTGGCGCTGGTGCTTCTTCATCAACGTGCCGGTGTGCGCCGCGCTGCTGGCCCTGCTGCTGCTGGGCCTGCCGCGCGAACGCATGCACCTGGGCAACCTGGTGCGTGCCGACTGGCTGGGCATCACCGGGCTGGCCGTGGGCCTGTCGACGCTGACCGTGGTGCTGGAGGAGGGCCAGCGCGAGCGCTGGTTCGAGTCCGTCATGATCGTGGCGCTGAGCCTCGTGTCGGCCATCGGCATGGCCATGGTGGCGGCGTCGCAGTTCACCGCGGCCAAGCCCATCCTGCGCCTGAGCCTGCTGCGCAACAAGAGCTACGCCAGCGTGATCTTCATCGTGTTCACGGTGGGCGCCGGCCTGTATTGTGTGTCCTATCTGGTGCCGCAGTTCCTGTCGCTGGTGGCGGGCTACAACGCGGCGCAGTCGGGATCCATCATGCTGCTGTCGGGTCTGCCGGCCATCCTGATGATGCCCATCCTGCCCAGGTTGCTGGGCCGGGTCGACTTCCGCGTGCTGGTGATCTCGGGCCTGCTGTGCTTCGCGGGCAGCTGCATGCTGGACATCCACCTCACGGCGCAGAGCGTGGGCCACGACTTCACCGTGTCGCAGCTGCTGCGCGGCGTGGGCCAGATGCTGTGCATGTTCCCGCTGAACCAGGCCTCGATGGCCGCGGTCACGCGCGAGGAGTCGGGCGACGCCGCGGGCATCTACAACATGGCCCGCAACCTGGGCGGGTCGGTGGGCCTGGCGGTGATCGGCACCTTCATCGACCGCCGCAACAGCCTGCACGCGAGCCGCCTCAACGAGGCGGTGGATGCCAACTCGCCACTGGTGCAGGGCCGCATCGCCGCCAGCGCCGCGAGCCATCTCGCGCAGATGGGCGACGCGATGCTGGCGCGCCTGCAGGCGCTCAAGGAGGTGGCGCTGCAGATCCAGCAGCAGGCCAGCGTGATGACCTTCTCCGAAACCTTCTACGTGCTGGGCGTGGCGCTGCTGCTGTGCATCCCCCTGGCGCTGCTGCTCAAGACGCCCAGGGCCGGCCACGCGCCGCCGCCGAGCGACGCTCACTGAATCCGAATTCCATGACGATCTTCCGTTCCACCTTCCTGGCCGTCGCCGTCGCGCTCCTGTGCGGCTGTGCCGCGGTCGGTCCTGACTATCACGGCGCCCCGACCGTAGCGTCCGCGTCCGCGGCCGTGCAGGCGCCGCGCCTAGCTCGCGATGCCGGGTCGGCCACGGCACCCGCCACCGCACGGTGGTGGCTGGCGCTTCACGATCCGGCGCTCGACGCATTGGTGCTGCAGGCCCTCGAAGGCAGTCCCACCCTGCATGCCGCCGAGGCGCGCCTGCGTGCCTCGCGCGCCGCCTTCAACGCCCAGGAGGCCAAGAGCCATCCCAGCGGCTCCGCCTCGGCGTTGGGGGCGGGCGTGTGGCAGGCGCCGGGCACCGACGCCTCCACCACCGCGCACCTGTACAGCGTGGGCTTCGACGCCACGTGGGAGATCGACCTGTTCGGCGGCACGCGACGCGCCCTGGAGTCGGCCTCGGCCCAGTCGCAGGCGGTGCAGGCCGACCTGGCCGACGCGCAGGTCTCGTTGGCCGCGGAGGTGGCGCAGGCCTACCTGGCGCTGCGCGCGCAGCAGCGTCACGGCGTGCTGCTGCAGGACACCGCCACGCTCGACGCGCAGGGCCTGGCACTGATGCAGCAGCGTTTCGACCGCGGCGTGTCCACGGCCGACGAGCTCGAGCAGCGCAAGGCGCAGGCCGAGGCCACGCAGGCCTCGCTGGCCGACGTCGCCGGGCAGGTGAGCACGTCGCTGGATCGCCTGGCGCTGCTCACGGGCCAGGCCCCGGGCGCGTTGGATGCCGCGCTGGGCGCACCCCTCGAAAGCCTGCCCGCGCTGCCGCAGGACGTGGCGGTGGGCGACGCGGCGAGCCTGCTCAAGCGCCGCCCCGACATCCGCGCGGCCGAACGTCGCCTGGCCTCCAGCAATGCGCAGATCGGCCAGCACGTGGCCGACTACTTCCCCAAGATCAGCCTGCTGGGCGACATCGGCTTCGCCGGCACCCACTTCGGCAAGGTGCTGAGCGGCAACAGCCTCTCGCTGATCGCCGTGCCCTACCTCAGCTGGAACCTGCTCGACTTCGGCCGCACCGCCGCCGCCGTGCGCCAGGCCGAGGCCGGCCGTGACGAGGCGGTGGCCAACTACCAGGCCGCGGTGCTGGGCGCTCTGCAGGACGCCAACACCTCGCTGGCGCAGTACGGCCAGCAGCGCCAGGTGCTGCAACGCCTGCAGGCGCAGCAGGCCTCGTCAGGACGCACGCTGGCATTGGCGCAGCAGCGCCGCGCGGCGGGCGTGTCGGGGCAGCTCGACCTGCTGGACGCGCGCCGCAACGACATCGACGTGCGGCTGAAGTCGCTCGATGGCGAGGCCACGCTGCTCAATGACTTCGTGGCGCTGCACAAGAGCCTGGGGCTGGGCTGGCAGGCCGAAGCTTGAGGGCTGAGGGCTGAGAGCTGAGGGCTGGGGCCTGAGGGCTGAAGACTGAGGGCGTGCGGCGTCACGTTCGCCGAGCCGGCCGCGTCATCGGCCGACGGCGCTCGTGCTTCGAAACCTTCGCCGGAATTCCAGTGGCGACACATCGAGCTGGCGCTGGAACGCCGTGCGCATCGCTTCGGCCGACGCGAAGCCGCAGGCATCGGCGATGCGCTCGATGGGCTGGTTGCCGTCGGTGAGCAGGCGCCGCGCCGCGTCGATGCGCAGCGACTGCACGTACCGGGCGGGCGACACGCGCATCGCGGCGGCGAAGCGACGCGCGAAGTTGCGCGGGCTCATCGCGGCGCGTTCCGCCAGCGCCTCCACGGACAGGTCGTGCCGCAGGTGCGCCAGCATCCACGCGAGCAGCGGATCTAAGCGGTCGGCGTCTGCGTTGGACACGGGCGACACCAGCTGCGTGCTGAACTGCGACTGGCCGCCCGGCCTCTTCAGGTACACCACCAGCGCTTGCGCCACCTCGAGTGCGATGGCGCGGCCGAGATCGGCCTCCACCAGCGCCAGGGCCGAGTCGATGCCGGCCGAGATGCCCGCCGACGTGTGGAACTTGCCGTCGGCCACGAACAGCGCGTCGCGGTCGATCCGCACCCGCGGGAACAGCGACTCGAACTCCCCGAAATGCGCCCAATGCGTGGTGGCGCGGCGGCCATCGAGCAGGCCCGTCGCGGCCAGCGCATACGCGCCGGTGCAGATCGATCCCACGCGCGGGCTGCGCTCGCACAGGCGGGTGAGCCGGCGCACCAGCGCGCGGTCGGTGGCGGCCGCGCGCGCGCCGGGGCCGCCCGACAGCAGCAGCGTCTGCGGCGCCTGCGCCCGCGGGCCCGGCAGGCGGCCCGCCACGATGGGAACGCCCGACGTCGTGGCGAGCGCGCCCGCCTGCGGCGCCACCACCTCGATCGCGTAAGGGGGCGCGCGTCCCGCGCGCGAGGCCACGCCGTTGGCCCCGGCGAACACCTCCAGCGGACCGGTGACGTCGAGGAGCTGCGCGGGCGCGAACGCCACGATCGTGATGCGGTGAGGAAAGTGGGCACTGCGAGGCATCGCCGTAGTTTGGCAGGAATCAAGGGATGGTTGTCTTTCATGCGGACCACTTTTCTGGAGAATTGCTTCATCGGCGCACTAGGCGTCTTACCCACACGACACCCATGACCTTTCCCGTTCCTCGATTCGCGGCCGCCATCGGCCTTCTCGTTGCCGCCTTGGCGTGCCTTCCCGCGCGCGCGTTGGCCACCGAGCCGCCGCCCTCGGCGACCGCCGGCGAACGCATCGTCGCGTGGGCTGCACGCGCCGGCCGCGTCCGACCCGTGGTCGCCGTCGTGGCCGAGAACGCGGGCACCGAGCTCGTCGACTTCATGATCCCGTACGGCGTCATCGCGGACTCCGGCGTCGCCGATGTGATCGCTTTGTCAACCGCTCCCGGCCCGATCCGGCTGCGCCCGGCGCTGCGCGTGCAAGCGCAGCAGACCATCGCCGAGTTCGACGCCGCCACGCCGCTCGGCGCGGACTACGTGATCGTGCCGGCCGTCACCGAGGAGAACGTGCGCGACCCGGCGCTGCTGGCCTGGCTGCGCGCTCAGTCCGCCAAGGGCGCCACGGTGGTGAGCATCTGCGACGGCGCGCTGGTGGTGGCCAACGCCGGCCTGTTCGACGGGCGGCGCGCCACGGGCCACTGGGCCACGCGCTCGCGCCGCGAGGAAGAGCATCCTGCCGCTCGGTGGCTCGGCAACACGCGCTACGTGGCCGACGGCAACGTCGTGTCGAGCGCCGGCGTCTCGGCGGCCATCCCCACGGCGCTGGCGCTGGTGGAGGCCATGGGCGGCACCGAGGCGGCAACTCGGACGGCCGCGCGCCTGGGCGCCAGCGGCTGGGACGCCACTCACGACAGCGCGCAGTTCCACATCGGCGTGGACGCCATCACCACCTACATCGGCAATCGCTGGCTGAAGCCGGACGACCGCCTGGCGATCCCGGTGGCGGACGGCGTCGACGACATCGCGCTGGCGCTCATGCTCGATGCGTACGGCCGGACGATGCGCAGCCCGGTCGCGATCGCCACGGCAGACGGCGCGCTTCCGCGCTCGTCGCATGGGTTGGTGCTGCTGCCGCCGTTGATGCCTTCGGGCCCGGCGGCGCGCACCTTGGCGCTTCCGGAGGGGCCGTCGCTCGCCGCGCTCGATCGAGTGCTGGCGGACATCGGGCGACGCTACGGTTCAGGCACCGAGCGCTACGTGGCGCTGGAGATGGAATACGCGCCAGGGTACGCGGCGCATTGACGCCGACTGCTGTCGACGGCAACGGCCCGTCTCACTGTCCTTCGGGCGGCTCCCACAACTCCACCTTGTTGCCCTCGGGATCGACGGCCCAGCCGAACTTGCCGTATTCGGACTCGTCCATCTTGTCCAGCACCGTGCAGCCTTCGGCGCGAAGCGCCGCCAGCAGGGCGGCGAGATCCGCCACGCGATAGGTGACCATGAACGCCGGAGCCGAGGGCCCGAAGTCTTCGCCTTCGTTGCCGCAGACGCGCCAGGCGGTCGTCCCGGCCACGGGCTTTCCCGCCTCGTCTAACCAGTCGAGCGCGGCGCCACCCCAGGCCTGGACGTCCATGCCCAGGTGGGTGCGGTACCAGGCGTGCAGGGCCCCAGGATCCTTGGCCTTGAACACGATTCCGCCGATGCCGGTGACGCGTCGCATGGGTGACTTTCGAGATGAAGGAGTGCTGAATGTAGCGCGGAGCGCGAGCGGCCTGTGGATTCGCCGCCCGAGGCGCGCCGAAGATCTCATCGGCGAGAACGAGAGTGTCCAGTCAAGGCCGCGACCTGGAGGCTGTCGGGCAGTGGCGCCTGACGCCCACGACGAACTTCTTGCTCGTGCCCGGAGCCCTGCTCGCTTTACAGTAACGCCAAAAGTATCTACTATGTGGATACTTGTTCACCGGGGAACGATCATGACCAAGCAAGCCCGAATTTTTTCCCACGGCGGGAGCCAGGCCGTACGCCTTCCCGCCGAGTTCCGGTTCGCCGACGTAGACGCCGTCTATGTGCGGCGCAACGCGGCTGGCGAAGTCGTTCTTTCTCGACATGCGCCGCAGCCCTATGCGACGTTCATGGCCACGCGCAACTCGCTCGGGGTTCTACCGGAGGAGTTCCTGTCACAGGACGAGCGTGAGCAAGGTAGCGAGAATCGTGACCCGTTTGCTGACGTCGGCGAGGGCATCCGGGAACGTTGATGGCGTTCTACATGCTCGACACCAATGCTGTCAGCGCGGCCATGCGCGGCAACCCACTGATGGATGAGAGGCTCTTGCAACTCGATTCGGCAGACTGGTGCATTTCTGCCGTTACGCATTCCGAGATCTGCTACGGCCTTGCGTTGCGCCCCGAGGCCACGGCGCTGCGTCGTGCCGCCGATGCATTCTTGGCGGTGGCGACTACCCTGGCATGGGATGCCGCTGCCGCTGCAGCCCACGGGCGATTGCGAGCGCAATTGCGCCGAGCTGGGACGCCGATCGGCGATTTCGATGAAATGATCGCAGCCCATGCGCTGTCGCTCGGCGCAGTACTCGTCACGGACAACGAACGCCATTTCAGGCGCATTGCTGGGTTGCACGTCGAGAACTGGATTCGGACGACGGCCAGTTGATTGCAAGTGTCAGTGTGGGCCGCGAATTCCAGCGCGCGCTGGCTCTCGAGCCGACGCCCGGCCGACGAGACGGCGGCGAAGGCGGAACTTGCCGCGCTCGCTCCAATGCATCAGCCGCACACCTGGATCGATACCTTGGTGAGCCTCATGCTTGTCAGGACGCATCTTTCGGCTGCGCTTGCCGAAGCCGATGCGTGCGCCTACCCCGCCGCCTGCGCCAACGACTCCCGCATCACCACCACCGGCACGAACTTGCGCGACACCGCCAGATCCGACCCGAAGCGCGTGTTGAGCAGTTGCCGGCACGCATTGAGCGCCATCTCCGCGATCGGGATGCGCACGCTCGTGAGCCGTGGCGACAGGAATGCCGCCACGTCGGAGTCGTCGTAGCCCATCACCGACCACTGCTGCGGCACGCGGATGCCGTAGTGGCCAAGGTAGCTGATGGCGCCCATGGCCATCTGGTCGTTCGCGCAGAACAGCGCGGTGATCTTGGGCTTGCGCGCCACCAGCCGTTCGCAGGCCGCCCAGCCGGACGGCGCGCTGAAGTCGCCTTCCTCCACCAGCACCGCGTCGGCAGGGATGCCGGCCTCCTCGAGACGGTCGAACAGGCCCTGGAGGCGCTGCTTGTTATCGCCCGCGATGGCCGGGCCGGTGACCACGGCGATGCGCCGATGGCCGTGCGCCAGCAGGGCGTCGGCGGCGGCGCGGCCGGCGGCGCGGTGGTCGACGGTGAAGCAGTGACTCTTCATGCCCTTCACGTCGCGGTTGACGATGGCGATGTTCGCGTAGGCGTCGCGCAGGGCGGCGAAGTCGGCGTCGCGCAGCGCGTTGCTGCACATGACGATGCCGTCGCACTCGCGCTCGATCAGGAAGCGTACGCCGTCCAGCGACTGCTGGCGCGTGTCTTCGTGGCCGCAGCCGTTGGCAGCCACCATGTGGCGGTCGTGCAGGCGCAGCTCGGCGTCGATGGCGTCCAGCAGCGGGCCGTAGAACGGGCCCTTGAAGTCGGGCACGAACACGCCGATGGTGCTGGTGCTCTGCAGCGACAACGCGCGCGCGATGGCGCTCGGGCGGAACCCGAGCTGGCGCGCGGCCGCCTCCACGCGCGCGGCCGCGTCCTGCGAGAACGAGCCCTTGCCGCTGATCACGCGCGACGCGGTGCCCACGCCCACGCCGGCGAGCTTTGCGACGTCCTTGATCGTTGCCATCGGGAGACGATATCAGCGCGCGCGCTGAACGAACGTGCCGGCGGAGGCTTCGAGGCGTTCCTGCGACACCGGGTCGAACAGGATGGCGCGCTCCAGGCTCATCTGCACGCCCACGCGGTCGCCGATCTGGTGCGTGCCGGCGGACGGCACGATGGCGGCGAGCCTGTGACCCTGCATGTCGAGCCACACCACCTCGTGCGCGCCCATGGCTTCCACCAGCGTGACCTCGGCCTCGGGGCGTCCGGCGCCGGGCGCGTGCAGCGCGAGGTGCTCGGGCCGCACGCCCAGCACCGCGGGCGTGCCGGCGGCCTCGCCCTCGATGAAGTTGATGCTGGGCGAGCCCAGGAAGCCGGCCACGAACATGTTGGCGGGGCGCGCGTACACCGCGCCAGGCGTGCCGATCTGCTGGATGCGGCCGCCACGCATCACGGCCACGCGGGTGGCCAGCGTCATGGCCTCCACCTGGTCGTGGGTGACGTAGATCATCGTGGCGCCCAGGTCGCGGTGCAGCGCCTTCAGCTCGCGCCGCAGCTCGGTGCGCAGCTTGGCGTCCAGGTTGGACAGCGGCTCGTCGAACAGGAACACCTGCGCCTCGCGCACCAGCGCGCGTCCGATGGCCACGCGCTGGCGCTGGCCGCCCGACAGCTGCGCCGGCTTGCGGGCGAGCAGGGCGTCGAGCTGCAGCATCTTCGAGGCGCGCTCCACGCGCCTGGAGATCTCGGGCTTGGGAACGCCCGCCACGCGCAAGCCGAACGACATGTTGCGCTCGACGTTCATCGTCGGATAGAGCGCGTACGACTGGAACACCATGCCGATGCCGCGATCCTTGGGGTCGGCCCAGGTGACGTCCTTGCCGCCGATCTCCACGTTGCCCGCATCGACGTCGAGCAGCCCCGCGATGGCGTGCAGCAGCGTCGACTTGCCGCAGCCCGACGGGCCCAGCAGCACCAGGAACTCGCCGGCCACGACGTCGAGGTCGAGGTCCGAGAGCACGGTGTTGGCGCCCATGCGCACGCCCAGCTTCTTGATGGAGACGTTCAAGCTAACCCTTTACTGCGCCGGCGGCGATGCCGCGCACGAACCAGCGGCCCGAGACGAGGTAGACCGTGAGCGGCACCAGCGACGTCAGCAGCGTGGCCGCCATGTTGACGTTGTACAGGCGCTCGCCGGTGGTGGTGTTGATGATGTTGTTCAGCTGCACCGTCATCGGCAGCCAGTCGTGGCCGGCGAACACGAGGCCCAGCAGGAAGTCGTTCCAGATGGCCGTCACCTGCATGATCATCGCCACGACGATGATGGGCAGCGACATCGGCAGCATCAGCTGCACGAAGATGCGCCAGAATCCGCCGCCGTCGATGCGCGCCGCCATGAACAGCTCGTGCGGCACGCCGGCGTAGTAGTTGCGGAACAGCAGCGTCATCACCGGCATGCCGAACAGCGTGTGGATCAGCACGATGCCCGGCAGGGTACCGAACAGGCCCATCGTGGCCAGCGCGCGGATCAGCGGGAACAGCATCACCTGGTAGGGGATGAAGGCGCCGGTGAGCAGCACCACGAAGAAGGTCTGCGCGCCGCGCGGCCGCCAGAACGACAGCGCGTAGCCGTTGAGCGCGCCCAGCAGGATGGACAACACCGTGCTGGGGATCACGATGGCCACCGAGTTCATGAAGCCGGTGCGGATGCCGCCGCACTCCAGCCCCGTGCAGGCCGACGCCCAGGCCTGCGCCCACGGCGCCAGCGTGATCTTGACCGGCAGCGCGAACAGGTTGCCCAGGCGGATCTCCTCCATCGGCTTGAGCGACGTGGCCACCATCACGTACAGCGGCAGCAGGAAGGCCAGCGCGGCGGTGAAGAGAAACACGTACAAGCCGATGCGCGCCGGCGCGGGCATGCGGCGGCGCGGCACCATCGCCGCGCTCATGCGGCCACCCGCGGCGGCTCGTCCGCGCGCAGCGCGCGTGCGACGCGCTCGGCGCGGCGTGAGGCGTGCGCGCGGGCGTAGAACCACGGCGCCAGCAGCGCCATCACGGTCAGCAGCAGCACGGTGGACGCCGCCGACGCGAGGCCGATGTTGGCGCGCACCAGCAGGTTGTCGATGATGAACTTGGCCGGCACCTCGCTGGCCAGCCCGGGGCCGCCCTGCGTCATCGCCACCACCACGTCGAACACCTTCACCACGCTCACCGACAGCAGCACGAACGCGGTGCCGAACGACGGGCCCAGCATCGGCAGCACGATGCTGGCATACACGCGCCAGGCCGGGATGCCGTCGATGCGCGCGGCCATCCACAGGCTCTCGTCGATGCCGCGCAACCCGGCCAGCATCAGCGCCATCACCAGGCCGCAGGCCTGCCAGACGGCGGCGATGACGATGGCATACATGACGGCGTCCTGGCGCACGATCCAGTCGAACGTGAAGTCGGCAAAGCCCCAGCCGCGCACGGTGGCCTGCAACCCCAGCTCGGGGTTGAGCATCCACTGCCAGACGAGGCCGGTGGCCACGAACGACATCGCGTACGGATACAGGAAGATCGTGCGCAGCACGCCCTCGCCGCGCACCCGCTGGTCGATGAACACGGCCAGCAGGAAGCCGATGGCCAGGCAGGCCACGATGAACAGCACGCCGAACAGCGCCATGTTCTGCAGCGAGAGCGTCCAGCGCTCGCTGTCGAACAGGCGTCGGTACTGCTTGAGGCCCACCCAGTCGTCGATGGGCAGCGTGCGCGAGCTGCTCACCGAGATGCGCATCGACCACAGCACGCTGCCGACGTACACCCACAACACGGTGGCCACCATCGGCAGCAGGGCGAGCCACGCGACCGCGTGGCGCAGGAGCGGGCGGCGAGCGCTCAAGCGGTCAGCCGTTCTTCAGCGCGGCGACGATCGCCTTGGCCGCGTCGTCGGCCGACTGGTTGGTGTTCCAGAATTTGGTGATGACGTCCTGCAGCGAGCCTTCCAGGTCGGGCGTGATCAGCATCTCGGGCGTGGGCAGCTGGCGCGACACGTCCTTCATGATCGCCACGCCCTGCTGCGCGCAGAGGTCGAGCGACTTCACGTCGACGTCGGTGCGGATGGGGATGGAGCCCTTCTTGTTGGAGAACGCCACCTGCGTGGCCGGCGACGTGAATACGGTGGCCAGCAGCTGCTGCGATTTCACCTGCGCCGGGTCGGAGACCTTGGGGAACACGAACACGTCGCCCGCCACCAGGTACGGGCTCTTCGGGCCGAAGCCGGGGAAGCAGCCGAACTCCTTGCCGGCGGTCTGGTGCGCGGTGGCGAACTCGCCCTTGGCCCAGTCGCCCATGATCTGCACGCCGGCCTTGCCGGAGATCACCATGGCGGTGGCGTCGTTCCAGTTGCGATTGGGCGACCCCGCGTCCACGTAGTTGTGCAGGCGCTTGAACGACGTGAGCACGGCCTTGAACTGCGGCGACATCACCAGGCCGGCGTCCTTGTCGCGGTACAGCTTCATGTACATGTCGGGGCCGCCCACGTTGGCGAGCCACGCGTAGAACGTGATCTTCTCCTGCCAGGGCTGGCCGCCGAAGGCCAGCGGCACGATGCCGGCGGCCTTCAGCTTGTCGAGGTCGGCGAACAGCTCGTCGGGCGTCTTCGGCTCGGTCGCGATGCCGGCCTTGGCGAACGCGGGCTTGGAGTACCAGAACCACGCGGGCATGTGGATGTCCACCGGCACCGCGTAGAAGTGGCCCTTGATCTTGATGGCGCTCAGGATCGGCGCGGGCAGGATCTTGTCCCAGTTGTTGGCGGCCGCCACCACGTCGACGTTGTTGAGCATGCCCTGGTCGATCAGGTCGAGGAACTGCTTGGACGTGTTGAACTGCGCCGCGGTGGGCGGGGTGCCGCCCACCATGCGGTTGACGGCGGCGGCGCGCGCCTGCTCGCCGCCTGCGATGGCCGCGTCCACCCAGGTGCCGCCGGCCGCCTTGTAGGCGTTGGCCAGCTCCTTGACGGCCGCGGACTCGCCGCCGGACGTCCACCAGTGCAGCACCTCGGCGCGATTGGCCTGGGCCTGCGCGGCGCCAACGGCGCCGCACGCGAGCGCCACGGCGAGGGCCAGGCGGGTGATGTCGTTCGTCATGTCTTGTCTCCTTGATTGTTCTTGGATGATCAGGCGGCCGTTGGACGGGCCGCCAGGAACTGCTTGAACGCCAGCGCCGAGTCTTTCGGCGTGCGCGCCTGCGTGCCGTAGTCCACGTGCACGAGTCCGAAGCGCTTCTCGTAGCCGTAGCCCCATTCGAAATTGTCCATCAGCGACCACGCGAAGTAGCCGCGCACGTCCACGCCGCCGCGCATCGCCGCGTCGACGGCTGCCAGGTGGCTGTTGAAGTAGCGCGCGCGTTGCGCATCATGCACGCGTCCGGACGCCACCGCGTCGTCGCTGGCCATGCCGTTCTCGGTGATGTAGACGGGGGGCAGGTTCGGGTAGCGCTGCTTGAACTCCAGCAGGAGGTCGCGCAACCCGTCGGGGTAGACCTCCCAGCCCATCTGCGTGCGCTCCACGCCGGGCAGCGGCTTCACGACGAAGCCATGCGCGCCGTCGCTGGCGATCACCTGGCGGAAGTAGTAGTTGATGCCCACGAAGTCGAGCGGCACGCCGATGACGGCCATGTCGCCGTCGCGGATCGGGGCATGCGCCTCGGGCCACAGCTCGCGCAGCGGGGCGGGGTAGTGGCCCAGGAACAGCGCGTCGAGCGGCCAGTGGTTGGCGCTGGCGGCCGCGCGCTCGGTGGCCACGCGATCGGCCTCCGAATCGCTGGCAGGGGTCACGGCGCAGACGTTGGCCACCAGGCCCACCGGCGCGTCGTCGTGCGCGCGCAGCGCGATCGTGCCCAGGCCGTGGCCCAGCAGCAGGTGGTGCATGGCCTCCACGCCGTAGCGCACGTCGGTGAGCCCCGGCGCGTGGCGGCCCTCGGCGTGGCCGATGTACGCCGAGCAGAACGGCTCGTTGAGCGTCATCCAGCCGGCCATGCGGCCCTTGAAGATGCGGCCCATGGCCTCGGCGTAGTCGGCGAAACGGTACGCGGTCTCCCGGTTGAGCCAGCCGCCGCGATCCTGCAGGTGCTGCGGCAGGTCCCAGTGGTACAGCGTGGCCCAGGCCGACAACCCATGGGCATCCAGGTGATCGAGCAGGCGCTTGTAGAAGTCGACGCCACGGTCGTTGATGCGGCCGTCCACGTCCATCACGCGCGGCCACGCGATGGAGAAGCGGTAGGCGTCGAAGCCGAGCTCGGCCAGCAGCGCCACGTCCTGCTCGTAGCGGTGATAGTGGTCGCAGGCCACGTCGCCGCTGTCGCCCAGGTGCGTCTTGCCGGGGGTGGCGCAGAAGGTGTCCCAGATGGACGGCACGCGGCCGTCGGCATGGGCGGCGCCCTCGATCTGGTACGCGGCGGTGGCCGCGCCGAACAGGAAACCGCGGCCGTTCATGGCCGAGCCCGCGGGCGGAAGAATGGGGAGGAGAGGGGTGTTCAAGGGATGTTTTCCGACTTGACGCCGGCAGGGTGGAACCGGTTCCAGACGGGCGATTCTGCCCCTGCCGCCGTGGGGACGTATCAGTGGAAACACCGAAGCCTTGGCCATGACCCCGTTGAGCCTCGTGTCTTTGCCCGCGCCCCTATCCTTCGACGCCACCGCCCCTCTCGTCCCACGGAGTCCTCATCATGCGCAACCACCGCCTCGGCCGCACAGGCCTGTTCGTCTCCGAGCTGTGCCTCGGCACCATGACCTTCGGCGGCTCGGGAGGCATCTGGGGCAAGATCGGCGACCTCGACCAGGGCGCCGCCGAGCGCCTCGTGGGCCAGTCCCTGGACGCGGGCATCAACTTCATCGATACCGCCGACGTGTACTCCGGGGGCGCCTCCGAGCAGATCACCGGACAGGCCTTGAAGAACCTGAAGATCCCGCGTGAGAGCGTGGTGGTGGCCACCAAGGTGTTCGGCGAGACGGGTCCCGGCGCCAACGCCCGCGGCAACTCGCGCGGCCACATCATGGACGGGGTCAAGGCCAGCCTCAAGCGCCTGCAGCTGGAGCACATCGACCTGTACCAGATCCACGGCTTCGATCCGGCCACGCCCATCGAGGAGACGGTGCGCGCGCTCGACCAGCTGGTGCGCCACGGCCACGTGCGCTACGTGGGCGTGTCCAACTGGGCGGCGTGGCAGATCGTGAAGGCACTGGGCGTGTCCGAACGCCTGGGGCTGGCGCGCTTCGACTCGCTGCAGGCCTACTACACGGTGGCGGGGCGCGACCTCGAGCGCGAGATCGTGCCGATGCTGCAAAGCGAGGGCGTGGGGCTGATGGTGTGGAGCCCGCTGGCAGGTGGCCTGCTCAGCGGCAAGTACAAGACCGGTGGCGGCGCGGAGGCCGGCAGCCGCCGCCAGAGCTTCGACTTCCCGCCCGTCGACCGCGAGCGCGCCGACGTCGTCATCGACGCGATGCGTCCGCTGGCCGAGGCGCGCGGCGTGTCGGTGGCGCAGATCGCGCTGGCGTGGCTGCTGCACCAGCCGCAGGTCACCAGCGTCATCGTGGGCGCCAAGCGGCCCGACCAGCTGGCCGACAACATCGCCGCCACCACGGTGACGCTCGACGCCGACGAGCTGAAGACGCTGGGCGAGGCCAGCGCGCTGCCGTCCGAATACCCGGGGTGGATGTTCGAGCGCCAGGGCGATGGCCGCCGCAAGCAGCTCGGCGATTCTGCCCGTTGAGTGGGGCCTGGCAAACGTTTACGTTTCTTTCCCGCGCAACAGTCAAGGTCGGGCATCGTGTGGGCGATCATGTTCCTTTGAACCTGTTATCCGCCGCGTGTCGTGACCGCGGCCCGAGCCGACCCGTGACGAGATCCCCGCTGCCCCATCCGCCCGCCTCCGTTCCATGCCGAAGGGGAGGGCGCCGCGCGTGAACTACCTGCCCTTCGTCTCCGCCGACCTGTCGGATCCCGCCCGTCGCGGCACGCGCTGGCGGCACTTGGCGATGTGGTTCGTGTTCGCCTGGTTCTTCTTCGGCGGCCTGGCGCACTTCGCGTTCACCGACCTCGAGGCCAGCATCGTCCCGCCGCAGATTCCCGAGCCGCACGACGTGGTGCTGGTCACCGGGCTGCTGGAGCTGGCGGGCGCGTTCGGGTTGCTGCTGCCGTGGACGCGCCGCCTGTCGGGCTGGTGCCTGTTCGCGCTGACGCTGGCCGTGACCCCGGCGAACGTCTACATGCTGGTCGCGCACGACCAGTTCGCGTCGGTGCCGGTGTGGCTGCTCTGGCTGCGCCTGCCGTTGCAGGCGGTGCTGTTGGGGTTGATCGTGTGGGGCAGCGGGTGGCGGCGCCAGGCGAAGCGTCGGTACCTGTAGGAAGACGCGGCGTCAGGTCAGCTCGCTGATCGCCTTGCCCGTCTGCTTGACCACGTAGGTGCCGTAGTTGGCGGCGGTGCTGGCGATGCTGCCCACGCCCGAGAGGACGGCCTTGGCGCCCACGCCCACGTCGGTGGCGGCGGTGCCCACGTTGGTGACGAACACTTCCGCGTCGGTGCCCAGCGCCGTGGCCAGGTTCGTGGCCGCGTTGGCGCCCGTGGTGGCCAGGCCCCAGACGTCGGCCATGGCCTGCTCCGCGTGCACCACGCCGTGGCCGATGGCCGTGGCGGTGCCCTCCACGCCGGTGATGAGGCCGTGCACGCCGTCGACCACCGCGTTGCCGAGGCCCTTGGCCACGTCCACCGCCCCGGTACCCAGCGTCTTGACGGTGTAGTACGCGGCCTCGCCGACGTCTTCCACGCCGGTCAGCAGCGCCTTGCCCACGAACTCGCCCGTGCTCTCCAGCGCGTGCAGGGCCTGCACGCCGAAGCTGACTTCCGTCCCGATCTTTGCGGCGGTCGCCACGGACCTGGCCTCCGCGGCCTTGGGAACGGCGATCTTCTTCTCGGGCTGGCTTGCCGCGTTGGCCTTGCCCTTCGACACGGGGGTGGCAAAGGGGGCCTGCGCGCCACCCGACGAGTGGACTTGAGTCATGGTGAAACTCCGGTTTCGATACCTGGATACTATTTGGTCGAGCAGCGCTGGAATGCCCGAAGAGCGCCGGAATCGCCCCGCTATATCAACGCGGACACACTCGCGCAAACTCCGGATAAGGGGGCCGGTGGTCGCCCAATTCCCTGATGTCGAGTCCCTGTCCTACGAAGGGACGTGCGGCCGGCGGGTACCCTGGAGCACGTTGCCGTCGCACATCGACGGCCCTTTCCATCGAAGAGGAGCGTGTTCATGAAGACCCTGTCCCCGAAGAAGGCCGCGGCTGCCAAGACCCGTCGTGGCGCCGCCATCGCCACCCCCACCGACCTGGGCGCCACGGCCACCAAGGATCTCAGCGGCGCGCTCAACGCCATCCTGGCCGACGTTTTCGCCATCTACCTGAAGACCAAGAACTTCCACTGGCACATGAGCGGGCCGCACTTCCGCGACTACCACCTGCTGCTGGACGACCATGGCGACCAGATTTACGCGATGACCGACCCGCTCGCCGAGCGCGTGCGCAAGGTGGGCGGCACCACGCTGCGCTCCATCGGGCACATCGCCCGGCTGCAGCGCGTGTCGGACAACGACGCCGAGTTCGTGACGCCGCTGGACATGCTGGCCGAGCTGCACCAGGACAACATCCAGCTGGCCGCCAGCCTGCGCGCCGCCCACGAGGTGTGCGACGAGCACAAGGACATCGCCAGCGCGAGCCTCATCGAGAACTGGATCGACGAGACCGAGCGGCGCGCCTGGTTCCTGTTCGAGGCGAGCCGCAACGGCGACACCGGCGGCCACTGAAAGAGCCGTCCCGCAGGGGCTTCTCGCGCCAGGATGGGCGTTGTCCCATGTACACCTAGAACGAGGAGTTCCCATGAAAGGCGATCCCCAGGTCATCGCGCACCTTCAGGCCCAACTGAAGAACGAGCTGACGGCGATCAACCAGTACTTCGTCCACTACCGGATGTACAAGCACTGGGGTTTCGACAAGATCGCGAAGAAGGAGTACGAGGAGTCCATCGGCGAGATGAAGCACGCCGACAAGCTGATGGACCGCATCTTCATGCTCGATGGCCTGCCCAACCTGCAGGACCTGGGCAAGCTGATGATCGGCGAGACGCTCCTCGAGGCGATGGGCTGCGACCTGAAGCTCGAGTACGCCGCCCAGGCCACCATCAAGGAAGGCATCGCGCATTGCGAGCTGGTTCGCGACTACGTCTCGCGCGAGCTGCTGCAGATGATCCTCGACGACACCGAGGAGCACATCGACTTCCTCGAGACCCAACTGGACGTCGCCGCGAAGGTGGGCGAGCAGAACTACCTGCAGTCGATGATGGGCGAGATCGAGTGACAGCCTGAACGGCGCTCACTCCTGCCAAAGCGCGGCACCGCCGCGTTTCTTTCCGTTTCATCGCCGATCTGCGGGGAGGGCGTCTGACGTGGGGAGTCGGGAGGTTGAGGGGTCGGGACGTGGAGAGGCTCGGGCCACGACCTCGGCGAGCGGAGACGATGGGGTGGGGTGGGCCTGCGCGGGGCAGCCTTCGCGGTCGCTCCGGCCTGCGGCCTGCGCGACTTCGCTGCGGTGCTTGTATGGACGCCTCCCCGGTGGCAAGGGATGTCTTTGAAGTTCTGACGTGGCAGGTCAACAGCGTGCTTGTATCCGGCCTGTTGTGCAATTCGGGCGTCGCCCGTTGCTGGCCTCGATGTCAATTCGCGAGGTTGGCGCCTATCTCGGGGCGACGGGCTTCGCATGAAGCTGCCCTGGCACCGCAACGGCTTTACCAACCCACGGTCCGACCCCTGTGTCATCACTTCATCGAACTCTCCTGCGCACTCGTTTCGGCGTTCGCCGTTGATCGATTCCCTGGCTCGGTTGTCTACCCTGCTATCGCAAGCTCGTTCGACATCGGCGCTTTCGTTGGCGGTGTCGACTTCCAATTGTTTTCATACTCGCGCGCCTGCGCAATCAGCGCCCAGGCCGTTCAAGCGAGCTTGTTAGCCAGCGCGACGAAGACGACGTTCGCAGGCCTGCGCAGCCGTCGCCAGCCTCGCGCCAGCCGCGCAGGCTTGCTGGATCAGCTCCAGCAGCGTTTGGCGTTGTTGGGAGCTGCTCATCAGTCCTCGTCCCCCAACAGCATTTGGGACTTTTTTTGAAGCACCAGCAGCGCGGCCGCTTCGGCCAGCGCGCGCTCCTTGCGTCGCAGGTCGCGCTGCACCACTTCATGCTTGGTTTGCAGGGCCTTGAGTTCGGCCGTGGACTCGCGCCGCTCCTGGGCGGACTCGGGCTCGGCGCCGCTGCAAAAGGCTTCGCGCCAGGCATTGAGATGATGCTCAAACAGGCCCTTCTCGCGGCACCACGCGTGCAGGGCGGCACCGCTGAGTCCGTGACTCTCATTCACGTCTCTCATCCTGATTGCCGCGCGGCACCGCGCCCGGCAATCGCGCTAAGTTCGTCGAGCTCACCCTCGGCCAAACGAAAGGGTTCATCCCCGTCTGGGACGGGGTTCGGTGCTCTGGCGGACTGCAGCGTCGATCCGTGTTCAGACAACGGGGGCCCGCTCTGAGCGCGCGCCGGCCGCCGTCAGGCACCTGATCAATCGACTCAAGGCTTGAGCTGCGTCCGCAGTTCGCCGCCCTTGTGCTCGGCGGAGTGGATGTTGACATACAGGTTGCCGGCCTTGTAGGCGTCCATCTGCTCAGGCGTGAGCTTGGTGCCCGGCGGGACACTCCAAGTGTCGCCGGCGCTGCCGGTCAGCGGGATGATGACCGGGCCGTTCGCGCCCACGGCGCCCACGTGGATGTGCGCAACGGTGCCGGCCATCCCAGGCGCGGCCAGGCTGCCACTGACGCTGCCGTCGGCGGCAATCGTGATGGTGCCGGTGCCGACCGCGGTGCTGGCGTTGGGCGGCACCTCTTGTTCGCCGGTCAGCTTGAGCTGCGGCGCCATGCCCTTGTCCATGCCCATGCCCATTCCCATGCCGGAACAGGCGGTGAGGGCAGCGACGAATGCGAGCGACGAGACGACGGAGACTAGACGACGATGAGCCATGGCGCGAATCCTTGGGTGATGGGAGGCCAGAATGGTGGCCTGTGGCGCCGCGCGATACGCGGGTAGGGTCTATGTAGCGTCGCAGCCGGGGCTCGCGTCAGAGGCCGAGGTCGCCCAGGCCGGACAGTCGGTGGGTTGACGCCCCAGCGGCCAGCATTACTTTCGGTCATGCTCCTCTATCGGCAGGTCGTTGATGCTTGCGAAGAGGCGGGTCATGAAGCCGCGCTCGTCGAACTCGTCGGGTCAGGCCATCCAGAACCCCTTCCCTACGGCCATCAGCGCCCGCGTGCACGGCTCAGACAAGGGCGCAACGTCGGCGACCAACAGGTGTGCTGCGCAAAGCAGACATTCGCCGGGCGGCGACCGTCGATGACAGTAAGCAGCCAGCCAAGTCATGTTGATTTCGATTGGCCCGTCGGAGATGCTTGCGTTCACTAACCAATAGGTGGACACGTATGCACCAGATGAGGTGGACACGTGCACACTTTTGAAGAAGCGCCGGTAACGAGCGGGCGCCGTAGGCGCAAACACAGCGCTGAGTTCAAGGCGCAAGTCGTCAAAGCTTGCAGTCAGCCCGGGATGTCAATGGCTGCCGTGGCGCTGGCCAACGGCATCAATGCCAACCTGCTGCGTCGCTGGGTTATCGACCAGCCGTCGCATGTCAGCGGCACGGCATCTGCAGCGCCGCGCAAAGGCTTCGTCGCGCTGTCATTGCCGGCGCCGTCGCCGTCGCCGTCTGTGTCGGCCGCCTCGGACATCCGCGTCGAAGTTCGTCGCGGCTCGATGACGGTCAATGTCGTTTGGCCTGTGCAGGCTGCTGGCGACTGCGCGGCTTGGCTACGCGAGTTGCTGCGTTGATCCATATCGACGCCGTGTGGCTAGCCACAACGCCGCTCGACATGCGCGTCGGCACGCACACTGCGTTGGCCAGAGTCGTGGCGGTGTCTGGTTGCGCCAAGCCGCACAACGCGTACCTCTCTTCGCCAACCGGCGGGCGAACCGGTTGAAGGTCCTCGTCCACGACGGCCTCGGCATCTGGCTGGCGGCGCGCCGTCTGCATCAAGGCCGGTTCACCTGGCCGAGCGATGGTCAGTGCGACCCACTGGCGCTGACGCATCCGCAGCTTGAGGCACTGGTGGTGGGACTGCCGTGGCAACGCATCGGCGAGCAAGGCATCATCAGCTTGTTGTGAATGGGGCGACATTTTGCATCGGCGCCTATGAACCTTTTTGAAGGATCCAGCCACACTACGGGCCATGGTTACTGCCCCACCGATCACTGCTACCGAACTCGCCGCGCTCGAGGCCGCGGGGCTCGGTGAACTGGGTGCCAGGTTGATCGCGCAGATCGACAAGGCGCACCAAGAGATCGACTGGCGCGACAGCCTCGGCCGACTACCGCCAGTCGAAGGTTAGTGGTTCGTCGGCGCAAACCGAGGCTTCGCTTCACGCTACAACCCGTCCGCGAAGCCCGTACAAGATGAGGCAGGAAGACGCGAGCATCGCGATGCCAACGCTCACAAAACCACCCGTAATCAGCGCCTCTTGCCAGGCCGAAGCTCTTGACACCGTCGATGCAATTGGCGTCATACCCACTGTGCCCAATGCTGCAGCCAAGGTGGTCACTGCCCAGTTCGCGTAACTTCCATACAGCACTCCTCGAAACAACATTGTTTCGAGCCGCCGGGGCAAACTCAATTCCTGCCAGATTGAACCTAGAACAAGGAGAAACGTTCCGTTCATCACACCTTCCAGGTGCGCAGCCAGTCCCATCCTCGGATTGACGAATCGGGACTCAACGAGCCCTGTCATCAGTCCTATGAGGAATAGCGCAATTCCGTGCCACAAGATGCGCCGTTTCATGTCCACCATACGCGATACCTTTCGGCCATGCGTTGACTGCAAAAATTGGCGCCACGTGATCGTGAATGCTGCCAACCGGGCGCCCCGATGGTGCCGATCAGCAGCCCTGCCATCGGGCTGCCGGTGGCCACCGAATCCACCGCGCCGGCGAAGGCGAGCCCCGTCTGGAGGCCCGTGAAAGCCGCGAGGCGACAGCGTCTGAGCTCTCCCAGAATAGGGCAGACGCACACGTTGATCTGAATGTTTTCCCTGCCCGGTGGTATTGACCTGTGCCCAGCGCGCCCGAAGCCGTCGGTCTCCGATGCCCGATTCTGACCGACTGCGGCTGCCGAAGACTAGAAGTCACTCCGATACACGCTCTGGCCGCAGTTGTAGCGAATGTCGGTGTTGAGCGCGCGCAGCCGCTCAACTTCGCTCCATGTAGATTGCCAGCTTCACGTGAGCCAAGCAATTGGCTGCAGGGTTCGCATGCGCGCTGTTTCAGGGCTCCGATCGATCGGCTCACTGGATCCTCGCCGCCGGGGCTCAATTCGGCATCGGCGCCAACAACCTGCTCAACCGCCCTGTCGGCCGAACTACTTGCACGCGCCGAGGCGTTTCGCCGTCGTGTGCATGTGGGAAACCGCGCCGCCATTGGCGACCGTGGTCGTGAGGTCACCTTCCGAGGAGTCGCTGTGAAAGGTCGTGGTGCTCGCCATCACCCGATCGCCACACGTGATCCGGTAGGTAACCTTGTTGCCGGATACTTCGTACTCCTGGATTGAGCACCGGCCTTTGTTGGCCTTCATCGCCGCCTCGCGGCCGGAGCGCGAATCCCCGTTGGCCATCATCGCCATTTCGGGCGTGACGCACGTGGTGGCGGTTCGAGGCGCGTCGGCGTCGGTCTTCATCGTCCACTGATACTCGCCGGGATTCCACAGGTCCGCGGCCCGCGACGGGGAGGTGCAGAACGCCGCGGCCACGACGAACGGAGCGAAGCGGATGACTCGCAGCAAGAGCGCTTGACTGTGCATGGCTGGCTTTCGGAAAACGTACGGGGGCGTTCGAGATGGTTCGCGACGAGCGGGGACAAACCGGCGAATCGATCCGCCGCACCCGCGGCGTACCAGGGTTCGAAGGGCCTGATGTTTATACGCCGCTTTGGCCTGGATCGCCATCCAGCGGATGCGGCAGCGTCGAGTTCACGCAGCGGATGCGTGGGGCGTCGCAACAGGTTGTTGGGATTGACCCTTGCAAATGCCCGCAAAGGCACCGACCAAAGCTCGACGACAGCACCAACGAAGTCAACCGGTGAGCCAAATTGGATTTCACGATCATGTGCACCCGCGGCAACCGCGCGGCAGGTGGACGGGATCGCTGCTGCGCCTAACGGGTGTCCCGACTGGGAGTCAGCTACCGCAAGGCCGCCGGTTGCCACTGACTGCACTTGGCCGGCATCTGCTATTGGCCAAAGGGCCGCAATGGCGCATCGGGCAACACTTCCGGTGCATCGCTCGCGAGCGCGTACACCTCAAGCCCGCTGAGCAGGCCACCGCTCTCATAGATGAACGCGCCGGCCGGTGCGTCAATGGCCCCGCAGAGGTAGTCGCCAAGGATGTGCACTCCTGGCGGAGCCGCCGGGCGGCCCTTGACCTGAAAGCCGATGCTCGCGCATCCACACGCGCATCGCCACGGTGTCACCTCAGCTTCGTCGAGCTGGGCCAGGAACGACCGAGCCTCTCCAGTGCCGTTCTCCAGCATCCAGGTGGCGAGTGCGCGCTCGGATGCAGTCAGCGCACGGTTGGCAGTAGTCGAGCTCATTTGCTGGGTAGCCTACCCCAAAGCAGACCGTCGCCAGCAGCCGGTTATGGCCGACTTCTGCCATTCTGCAGGCGCCACGCGATGTCCGCGATGCAGCGAAGGCCGGCCGCGCAGCAAGCAGTTTCATGGTCAGCGTATCAGGCGATATCCCAGCAAGCGGGTGTTCAGGAAGGTCTGCTTTGGCGCGGAGCCTGTGGCCTTCGTTCCGCGTCAATCACGTCGCCCTGCCGGGCCGCTGGCCCCGGGCATTGGCGCGGCCTCGATGGCCCGCCAATGCCGGACTCCCTTGCAAAGGTAGACGGACCGAATTTGTCCCCACCGTCTCCGCTCGCCGAGGTCGTGGCCCGAGCCTCTCAACCTCCCGACTCCCCACGCCAGACGCCAGACGCCAGACGCCAGACGCCAGAACCCGCCCCCGCAGATCGCCGAAGACCGTTTTTTTTCATTGCGGATCCGTAAGCCGATGGACAACGGGATCACGATAGGGTTAACTCCGCGGCTTGTAAATGCGAACGATTCGCGTTATAGTTGCATCCAGAGATTTACCGAACCGGATCAACCTCGCATGTCGTTCGCCGCCATCGCCAAGAAGACCCCCGCTCCGCAGGAGCGCCTGTCGTGATCGTCTGTGTCTGCCACCGGGTTTCCGACCGCGACATCGAGCGCGAGGTGCGTCACGGCTGCGAGTCGTTCGAGGAACTGCAGGACGAGTTGCGGGTGGCCACCGCCTGCGGCCGCTGCGGCGACTGCGCCCGCGACACCTTCGACGCTGCCCGCGCCTGCCGCCCCACGGTGGCCGGGACGATGGCCGCCAAGGTCAGCCGCGTGATTCCCATCGCGCCGGTGTCCGCCAGCCCTCTGGCCGCCTGATCGCCCCGCCGGCGCCGCGCCCGTCCTCGGGCGCTCAAGGCCGCGCCTGTTCCTGCTGCTTGTAGACCTCCGCCGACACCTGCGTCAGCGCGGCGCGGTCGGCCGAGGCCGTGAGCGCGTAGCGCAGCGGGCCGTCGCGCCAGTAGAAGACGTTGAGCGGGCCTTCCCTGGCGAAGCTGAAGGCCGTGTCCGGACGCGACGCGTCGGGGCTGCGCAGGTCGGCCGGGCCCACGGCTGCCGCCGGCGTCGCGTCGTTCGACACGTGCAGCGTCAGCCGGTGTCCGCCCGCGTCGCGCTACATGAACTGCGCCACCGGCCCGCGCTCGCCGGACGGCAGCCGACCGCCCTCCAGCGCGTAGCCCAGGCCTTGCAGGTGCGGCGCCCGCATCGGCGCGCCCATGCGCTTCGACAGCCAGGTGACCAGCTGGTCTTCGTGCGCGCCGTCCACCTCCACCGGGCGCTTGACCTCCGGCACGTACACCGCGTGGGCCATGGCGGCGCGCGCGGCGAAGCAGTCGGGCGCGCGGGCCACGGCGGCCATCAGCGGGGCGTCATGGGCGCCGCGCAGGCCCCAGCCGGCGCCGCCGGCCGCCAGCACCAGCAACACGGCCGCGGCGGCGGCCATCGGCGGACGGCCGCACCAGGCGGCACGGCGGCTGGCGCGGCGCTGCAGCGCGGGCGGCGGCGTCTCGTCGAACAGCGCCCGCAGCGCGCGCCGCTGGGCCTGCCAGGCGTTCACGCGGGCGGCCGCGACGGCTCGTCCGGCTCGAACAGCAGCAGCTGCGCGGGATCGGGACGGGAAGCGGCGCGCGGCACGGTCGTCAGCCCTTGACGACGTGCCAGACGTCCTTGAACTTGTCGCCGCTCGTGTCGCCCGGCTTCGCGTCCTTGGCGTAGGTGTACAGCGGCCAGCCCTTGTACGCCCACTGCTTGCTGCCGTCGTCGCGCGTGACCCCCGTCCAGTCGCCGCTGGTCGTGTCCGACGCCTGGGCGGCAACGGGCGGCCATGCCCGGGCACACGGGCCGTTGCAGGCGCTCTTGCCGCTGCCGGCGGCGTCCTTGTCGAAGGTGTAGACGGTGGCGCCCGAGGGAGTGGCCAGCACGCCGTTGGCGGGCGCGGCCGGCGCGCCGGCGGCCAGGACGGTGGTGGTGGTGGTGGTGGCCAGCGTGATGGCGGCGGCGATCAGGGAAGTCTTGAACATCGATGTCTCCTCGTTTCCGCGTTGTACCGCGAATGGCGGCGCATGCGGGGGTGGACGGGGTGGGGCGGGGGTTCATTCCCGTGCGGCGCACATTTATTCGTCAGCCGGGTGTTGGCCGTCTCCCGTATGCTGATCGCCAGAGACCGCCGCACGACGGCGTCCGATCACGACGGAGACGACACGCATGACCCCATCCCCCGCTGAAGGCCTGCAAGCCTTCCTGGCCGCTCGCGACTTCCTGTTCCAGCACCGCGAGGACTACGCCACCGCGTACCGCGACTTCCGCTGGCCGAAGCTGGAGCAGTTCAACTGGGCGCTGGACTACTTCGACACCTTCGCCGCCGGCAACGACGCGCCCGCACTGTGGATCGTCGACGAGAACGGCACCGAGGACAAGGTCAGCTTCGCGCGCATGTCGGAACGCTCGTCGCAGGTGGCCAACTGGCTGCGCTCGCTGGGCGTGGCGCGCGGCGACCGCGTGCTGCTGCTGATGCCCAACGAGGTGGCGCTGTGGGAGACCATGCTGGCCTGCATGAAGCTGGGCGCGGTGATCGTGCCCACCACCACGCTGGTGAGCACCGACGACCTCACCGACCGGTTCGACCGCGGCGCCGTCAAGCACGTCATCTGCACGGCGTCGGCCACGGCCAAGTTCGATGTGTTCCCGGGTGCGTACACGCGCATCGCGGTGGGCGCGCCGGCGGGTGCCACGCCTGCGGGATGGATCGCCTACGCGGACTCCGAACGACAGCCCGCCAGCTTCACGCCCGACGCTCCCACGCAGGCGGGCGACCCGCTGTTCCTGTACTTCACCTCGGGCACCACGTCCAAGCCCAAGCTGGTGCTGCACAGCCACCAGAGCTACCCCGTAGGGCATCTGTCCACCATGTACTGGATCGGCCTGAAGCCCGGCGACGTGCACTGGAACATCAGCTCGCCCGGCTGGGCCAAGCACGCTTGGAGCTGCTTCTTCGCGCCGTGGAACGCCGGCGCCACCATCTTCATCTACAACTACGCGCGCTTCAACGCGCCCAGCGCGCTCGAGGTGCTGGTGAACAACAAGGTCACCTCGCTGTGCGCGCCGCCCACGGTGTGGCGAATGCTGATGCAGCAGGACCTGGGCAAGTACAAGACGTCGCTGCGCGAGCTGGTGGGCGCGGGCGAGCCGCTCAACCCGGAGGTGATCGACATCGTGAAGAAGGCCTGGGGCATCACCATCCGCGACGGCTTCGGCCAGACCGAGACCACCGCGCAGATCGGCAACCCGCCGGGGCAACTGTTGAAGCCCGGCTCGATGGGCCGACCGCTGCCCGGCTACGAGGTGGCGCTGCTGGACATCGACGGCCAGCCGGCGCAGGAAGGCGAGATCTCTTTGACGCTGTCGCCGCGCCCGTTGGCGCTGATGCTGGGCTACCAGGACGACGACGAGAAGACCTCCGAGGCCATGCGCGACGGCCACTACCACACGGGCGACGTCGCCTCGCGCGACGAGGGCGGCTACATCACCTACGTGGGCCGCGCCGACGACGTGTTCAAGGCCTCCGACTACCGCATCAGCCCGTTCGAGCTGGAAAGCGTGCTGATCGAGCACGAGGCCGTGGCCGAGGCCGCCGTCATTCCGTCGCCCGACCCGATCCGGCTGGCGGTGCCCAAGGCCATCGTCATCCTGCGCGCCGGCTTCTCGCCCAGCCCCGAGCTGGCGCAGTCCATCCTCGCCTTCGCCCGCTCGCGCCTGGCCTCTTACAAGCGCATCCGCATCGTCGAGTTCGGCGAGCTGCCCAAGACCCTGTCCGGCAAGATCCGCCGCGTAGAGCTGCGCCAGCGCGAGAACGCGCGCACCGCGGGCGACGTGTGGCCGATGGAGTTCCGCGAATCCGACTGAGGGGTCTGGCATCTCCGCCGTACGCGGCGGCAATGCCTGACCCCTTCGGCTCAGCGCTGCCCGACGCTGGCGCCCACGAACAGATCCTTGTACTCCCGCGGCTGCGACCGCCAGTACTGCTTCGGCGCCTTCACCTGCGCTCCCAGCTTCGCCGCGGCGTGCCACGGCCAGCGCGGGTCGTAGAGCATCGCGCGTGCCAACGCCACGGCGTCGGCCTCGCCGCTGGCGACGATGGTCTCGGCCTGTTCCGGCTCGGTGATCAGGCCCACCGCGATCGTCGTCAGGCCCGTCTCCGCCTTGATGCGCGCCGCGTGCGGCACCTGGTAGCCGGCGCCCAGCGCGATCTTCTGCTGCGGCGACACGCCGCCCGTGCTCACGTGGATGGCCGTGCAGCCGCGGGCCTGGAGCGCCTTCGCGAACGCGACGCTGCTGTCCAGGTCCCAGCCGCCGTCCACCCAGTCGGTGGCCGAGAGCCGCACCCACACGGGCCGGTCGGCGGGGAACGCCGCGCGCACCGCGTCGTAGACCTCCAGCGGAAAGCGCATGCGGTTCTCCAGGCTGCCGCCGTACTCGTCGGTGCGCCGGTTGGCCAGCGGCGACAGGAACTGGTGCAGCAGGTAGCCGTGCGCCGAGTGGATCTCGATCGCGTCGATGCCCAGGCGCGCCGCGCGCTCGGCCGCCCGCGCGAACGCGTCCCGCACGCGCGCCAGCCCGGCCGCGTCGAGCGCGTGCGGCGCCTCCTCGGCCGGCGAATGCGGCACCGCCGACGGCGCCTCCGCCACCCAGCCCTGGGCGTCGGCCGACGGGATCTGTTGCCCGCCGTCCCACGGCGCCTGGCTGGACGCCTTGCGCCCCGCGTGGGCCAGCTGGATGCCGACCTTGATGTCGGCGTTCGCCCGCACCGCGCCCATGACGCGGCCCAGCGCGGCCTCGTTGGCGTCGGAGTACAGCCCGAGGTCGGACGGCGTGATGCGGCCTTCGGCGGTCACGGCCGTGGCCTCGATGATCATCAGGGCCGCGCCGGACAGCGCGAGATGGCCCAGGTGGATCAGGTGCCAGTCGCCGGCGTTGCCGTCGGTGGCGGAGTACTGGCACATCGGCGCGATGACGATGCGGTTGTCGAGCTCGAGCGAGCCGATCTTCAAGGGTTGGAACAAGGCGGGCATGGGCACTCCAGGACGTATCCCCCGATTGCATCCCAACTCGAGAGGCCGTGCCGGGGCGAGGCCAATGCGGCCATTGGTGTTTGCACCCTGTCGATTTATTAGTTCGACGATAAAACTAATGGAGACGGAAGCGGACGAGCCGCGTCACGACTTCCGCAAGACAACGACACGGAGACATGGATGTGGACACGACGGGCCTTCAAGGTCGCCCTGGCCGGCGGCCATGGCCAATGTTTTCGCCCCGACGCCCGCGCGCGCCGCCACCGCGGACGGCGCGCAGGCGCGTGACGTGCCGGCACCGCGCCCGCACGGCACCGGCATCGAGGGCCAGCGCCGCGCCGACCTCGGCGACGGCCGCTACCTGAACCCCATCGTGCCCGGCGACCACGCCGACCCGACGATCCTGAAGGACGGCGCCGACTACTACATGACGTTCTCGTCATTCCAGCAGACGCCGGGCGCGATCATCTGGCACTCGCGGGACCTCGTGAACTGGGCGCCGATCTGCGCCGCCCTGGCGCGTCCGCCCGGCACGGTGTGGGCGATGGACCTGGTGAAGGTGGACGGCCGATTCTTCCTGTACATCCCGGTGCTGACGGACGGCGGAACGGCCATCCACGTCGTGCATGCCGACGCCATCCGCGGGCCCTGGAGCGATCCGGTGGACCTGCACATCGCCGGCTGCATCGACCCGGGACACGTGCGCGGCGAAGACGGCCGGCGCTACCTGTTCGTCAACGGTGGCCGGCGCGTGCGCCTGGCCGACGACGGCCTGTCCACGGACGGTCCGGTGGAGGCGAACGCGTGGACGCCCTGGCGCTATCCGTCCGACTGGGTGGTGGAGATGTTCGTGCCGGAAGGCCCCAAGCTGCTGCGGCGCGGCGAGTGGTTCTACCTGTTGTCGGCGGTGGGCGGCACCGCCGGCCCGCCCACCAGCCACATGGTGACGCTCGCCCGATCGCGCTCCGTGCACGGACCCTGGGAACACTGCCCGCACAACCCGATCGTGCGCACGCGCAGCGCCGACGAGCCGTGGTGGTCGCGCGGGCACGCGAGCGTGGTCGAGGGGCCGGCGGGCGACTGGTGGATGGTCTATCACGGCTACGAGAACGGCGTTCGAACGCTGGGTCGCCAGGCGTTGCTGGAGCCGGTCGATTGGACGCCGGACGGCTGGCTGCGCGCGCGTGGTGGCACGCTGGACCGCCCGCTGGCCAAGCCGCGGGGAGGGCGGCCCTCGCCCTTCGGCCACGCGCTGTCGGACGACTTCGCGCAAGGCCCCCTGGGCCTGCAATGGAGCCAGCACGCGGCCGGCGCCGACGATGCGGCGCGGCTGCGCTTCGAGGACGGCGGCCTGCTGATCCGCGGCAAGGGGGCGGCGCTGGCCGACTGCTCGCCGCTGACCTGCGGCGTGGGCGATCGCAGCTACGAGGTCGAGGTCGACCTGGAGATCCGTGGCGACGGCCACGGCGGCCTCGCGCTGTTCTACGACGAGCGGGGCCATGCCGGCATCGGTTTCAGCGCCACGCAGATGCTCACCTACGGCTACGGCCAGGAGCACACCTGGATGCGCGAGGCCATGCCCACGCGCCGGGTGCGCATCCACCTGCTCAATCGTGAGAACGTGTTGACGTTCCGGCATTCGCACGACGGCGGCGCCACGTGGACGCAGCACCCGTGGCAGATGGAGGTCTCGGGCCTGCATCACAACGCGTTCGGCGGCTTCACCAGCCTGCGCGTCGCGCTGTTCAGCGCGGGCGCCGGCGAGGTGGTGGCGCGTCGTTTCGTCTACAGAGGGCGGCCCGCTTGAACGCCTCCCGCTTGTTTCGCCGCCGCCAGATCCTGACCGCCTCCGCGGCCCTGCCGCTCGCCTGCGCCGCGGGATCCGCCCCGCGCATCGTGACCCTGCACGATCCCGCCGCACGCCAGGTCGTGCTCGACCTGTCGCAAGCTCGCCAGCCGCTCGACCGCTTCTTCGACCATTGCGTGGGTTCGGACTACCCGGGCACGCTGCGCCGCGACGACAGCCTGGCGCAGCTCCGGACCGCGGTCGACGAGCTGGGCTTCCGCTACATCCGCTTCCACGCCATCTTCCACGACGTGCTCAAGACCGTCACACGGGGTGACGACGGCAGCCTGGCGTTCGACTTCGGCGGCATCGACAAGCTCTACGACGCGCTGCTGGCCCGGCGTATCCGGCCGCTGGTCGAGCTCGGGTTCACCCCGCTGGCCCTGGCCACGTCGCCGCTGAAGATCTTCTGGTGGAAGGGCAACACGTCGCATCCCGAGCCCACGGGCTGGGTGGCGCTGATCGAGGCCTTCACGCGCCACCTGCTGCAGCGCTACGGCGCGGCCGAGGTGCGGCAGTGGTACTTCGAGGTGTGGAACGAGCCCAACCTGGACGGCTTCTGGGAAAAGGCCGACCAGCCGGCCTACTTCGATCTCTACACGCGCACGGCCAAGGCCATGAAGGCGATCGATCCGCAGCTCCGCCTGGGCGGTCCGTCGACGGCGGGCGCGGCGTGGGTGCCCGAATTCCTGGCGCACGCCCAGGCCACCGATACCCCGGTGGACTTCGTCACCACGCACGCCTACGGCGTCGAACACGGCTTCCTCGAAGAGTTCGGCGTCGAGGATCGGCAGCTCTCGCCGTCGCCCGACGCCATCGTCGGCGACGTGCGCCGCGTGCGCGAGCAGATCGAGCGCTCGCACCTGCCGGGCCTGCCCCTGTTCTTCACCGAGTGGAGCACCAGCTACAACCCGCGCGACAAGGTGCACGACAGCTACATGAGCGCGGCCTACGTGCTCACCAAGCTGCGCCAGAGCCAGGGCCTCGCGCAGTCCATGAGCTACTGGACCTACAGCGACCTGTTCGAGGAGCCGGGCCCGCCCACCGCGCCGTTCGAGGGCGGCTTCGGCATGATGACCCGCGAGGGCCTGCGCAAGCCGGTGTGGTTCGCCTACAAGTACCTGCACGCGCTGGCCTCGCCGCAGGGCCGCGAGCTGCCCACCGCCGACCCGTTCAGCTGGGCCTCGACCGACGGCCACCAGGTGCAGGCGCTCGTGTGGGACTGGCGCAACCCCGACCAGCAGGTCAGCAACCGGTCGTTCTTCGGCAAGCCGCAGCCCGCGCACGACGTCGGTTCGGTGCAGGTGCGGCTGCAACACCTGCCGCCCGGTCGATACCGCCTCACGCAGCACCGCACGGGCTACCAGGCCAACGACGCGCACACCGCGTACCTGCGCATGGGCGCACCGAAGGACCTGGACGCCGCGCAGCTGTCCGCTCTGCAGGCCCTGACGACGGACGGGCCGGAGCTGCAGCGCGAACTGCGCGTCGGCGCGTCGGGCAGCGCCACGCTGGCCGTGGCGCTGCGCAGCCACGACGTGGTGTTGCTGAGCCTGAAAAAGGTGGCCTGAGCATGCGACGCCACCTCATGCTGGCCGGCCTCGCGCTGGCCCTGTCCTCGGTTGCTCGGGCGGGCGCCTCCGCGCCGGAGCCGGCCGCCGTTCCCGCCTGTGCGGCCGAGCGCATGCGCGACCTCACCAGCCTGCAGCTGTCGCGCCTGATGGGCGCCGGCTGGAACCTCGGCAACACGCTGGAGGCCACCGGCGGCGAGACGGCCTGGGGCAATCCGAAGGCGAGCCTGGCGTTGATGGAGGCCGTCAAGTCCGCGGGCTTCGACACCGTGCGCATTCCCGCCTCGTGGAAGCAATACGCCGATGCGAACGACACCATCGATCCGCACTGGATGGCGCGCGTCACCCAGGTGGTGGACGACGCGCGCCAGGCCGGCCTGTTCGTGCTGCTCAACGTGCATTGGGACGGCGGCTGGCTGCAGCCGGTGCGCGCCCGCGAGGCGGTGGCCGACGCGCGCCTGGCGAAGTTCTGGACCCAGATCGCCACCTACTTCCGCGACCGCGACGACATGCTGCTGTTCGCCGGTACCAACGAGGTCATGGTGGAAGGCGACTACGGCACGCCCAAGCCGGAGAACGTGGCCGTGCAGAACGGCTTCAACCAGGTGTTCGTCGATGCGGTGCGTGCCACCGGCGGCTGCAACGCCACGCGCCACCTCGTGGTGCAGGGCTTCAACACGAACATCGACCACACGGTGGCCTTCGCGACGCTGCCCCGCGACAGCGCCGCCAACCGGCTGATGATGGAGGTGCACTTCTACGACCCGTACGACTTCACGCTCAAGACCGACGCCGCGGCCTGGCAGTGGGGCGCGGCGGCCACCGACAAGGCGGCGACGCAGCCCTGGGCCGACGAGGCCCACGTGGACGCGCAGTTCCAGAAGATGAAGACGCGCTTCGTCGACCGCGGCGTGCCGGTGATCCTGGGCGAGTTCGGCGCCATGCGTCGCAGCGAGCATCCCGGCTCCGACGCGTACGTGCTGGCCTGGGATCGCTACGTGGCCCACTCGGCGTGGACGCACGGCGCGGTGCCCGTCTACTGGGACGCCGGCATGCCGGACGAGAACCACAGCATGGGGCTGTTCGATCGCCGCGCGGGTCGGCAGGTGCATCCGGAGGTGGTCCGGGCGCTGGTCGACGCCGTGCGTTGACGCCTTACGGGCGCTTCGCGAACTTCAGCGTCCCGTCGTCGATGCGCCGATAGCGCAGCGTGAGCAGGTCCAGCAGGTAGTTCTGGTAGAGCCGCCACGGCGCCTTCGCGCCCTGCCTGGGCATCAGGTCGGCGGCGCGCTGCACGTAGCCGGACGAGAAGTCGAGGAACGGCCGCGTCGCCACGCCTTCGCCGCCGGTCGGCGTGGCGCTGGCGAAGCCATGCCTGTCCATGTACGCGAAGAGCCGCGACGCGTAGTCGGCGGTGAGGTCGGCCTTCAGCGTCCACGAGGCGTTGGTGTAGCCGAACGTGTAGACGAGGTTGGGCACGCCCGAGAACATCATCCCCTTGTAGCCCAGCGTCTTTGCGAAGTCGACCGGCTTGCCGTCGATGGCGAAGGCCACGTCGCCCAGCAGGTTCAGCGTGAGGCCGGTGGCCGATACCACGATGTCGGCCGCCAGCTCGCGGCCCGACTTCAGGCGGATGCCGGAGGGCGTGAACGTGTCGACGTGGTCGGTGACGATCTCGGCGCGGCCGCTCTTGAGCGTGTCGAACAGGTCGCCGTCGGGCACGAAGCACACCCGCTGGTCCCACGGGTTGTAGCTGGGGGTGAAGTGCGTGTCGACATCGTGGCCCGGGCCCAGCGCCTGGCGCACCATGCCGATGAGGTTCTGCTTCACCTTGGCGGGCCAGCGCCGCGCCAGGTTGAAGAACAGCATCGCCACGCCGATGTTCTTGGTGCGCGTGAGGCGATAGGCCGCCATGCGCGGCAGCCAGCGCCGCAGCGCCTGCGCGATCGGGTCGCGCGCCGGCAGCGACAGCACGTAGGTGGGCGAGCGCTGCAACATCGTCACGTGCGCCGCCGTCTTCGCCATCTCGGGCACCAGCGTGACGGCGGTGGCGCCGCTGCCGATCACCACCACGCGCTTGCCCGCGTAGTCGAGGTCTTGCGGCCAGAACTGCGGATGCACCACGCGGCCGGCGAAGTCGGCCGCGCCGGGGAACTCGGGCGCGTGGCCTTCGGTGTAGCGGTAGTAGCCGCTGCAGGCCAGCAGGAAGCGGCAGGCCAGGCGCGAACGGCGAACGATGCCCGCGGCATCGGCCGCGTGCTCGATTTCGAGGGTCCAGCGCGCGTCGGCCGACGACCAGTCGGCGCGCACCACCTTGTGGCCATGACGCACCTGGTGGTCGAGGCCGTGCTCCACCGCGGTCTCGACGATGTAGTCGCGGATGGCCGGGCCATCGGCCAGCGACTTGGCGTCCGTCCACGGCTTGAACGCGTAGCCCAGCGTGAACATGTCGGAGTCGGAGCGCACGCCGGGGTACCGGAACAGATCCCACGTGCCGCCCATCGCGGCGCGGCTCTCGAGGATTGTGAAGCGGTGGCCCGGGAAGTCGCGCTGCAGGTGCACCGCCGCGCCGATGCCCGACAGGCCGGCGCCCACGATGATGGCGTCGAGGAACTCGATGTCGTCGGGCAGCGCGGACTTCAGGAACTCGCTGGCGCGTGCGATGGAACGGCGCGCCTCGGGCACCTTGGCCAGCAACTGCCACGCGTGCGGCACCACGGGCCACACGGTGGTCTCCACGTGCACGCCGGCCGCGCGCGCCTTGTGCGCGAAGCGCAGGCCATCGTCGCGCAGCGCCTCCTCGGCGGCCACGTGGAACAGCAGCGGCGGGAATCCGTGCAGGTCGCCGAACAGCGGCGAGACGAGCGGGTGGGTGGCGTCTCCCGTGGCGCCCAGGTAGGCATTGCCGAGGTTGGCCAGCGACGGGCCGTGGAACATCGGATCGCGGTCGGCGTTGCCTTCGATGGACGGGCTCGCACCGCTGAGGTCGGTGGCCGGCGAGAACAGCGCGGCGGCGTCGGGCAGGCGCTCGCCGGCGTCGCGCAACGTGAGCATCAGCGCGAGCGCGAGGTTGCCGCCGGCGCTCTCGCCGCCCAGCACCAGGCGCTGGCCCGCGGCCTCGGCCTCGTGCCTGGCGCGCAGCGCACGCCAGGTTGCGACCACGTCGTCCAGCGGCGCGGGAAACGGATGCTCCGGCGCCAGGCGGTAGTCGGGCGCGAACACGCGGAAGCCCTGCAACGCGAAGGCCGCGGTGATGGGACGGTGCGTCTTCGGCGAGCAGCCCACGAAGCCGCCGCCGTGCACGTACATCAACGTGGGACGCGGGCCGTCCGCGGCCTCGGCCTCCACCCATTCGCCGGGCACGCCGCCCAGCGTGTCGCGCGTGTAGCGCACGCCCTTGGGCGCGGGCAGCGCCTTGCCCATCACCTTGCGCACGTGGAGGAGGTCGCTCATGTCGCCGAGCGCCGGGCGCACGCGCTTGCGGATCACGTACCGGGCCGCCCGGGCCTGCCAGCTTGCCATCACGATGCCTTCTTGCTCTTCACTCGGCGCGCGATGTCCCGCGCCACGTGCTTCCAATACCCCACGGGGAACAGCCGCTGCACCAGCGCCGCGCCCTTGGCGTCGTTGCCCACCAGCACGCGCGGGGCGCGTTGCTCGATGGCCACCGCGATGATCTCGGCGGCCTCTTCGGGCGACAACGCCAGCAGGCTGCGCCAGTTGGCGCGCTCGCGCGCCACCTCGGCGCCGTCCAGGCCCTTGGCCAGGCGCGCGTTCTCGGCGATGGCGGTGCGCACGCCGCCCGGATGCACCAGCGTGACGCCCACCGGCGAGCCGCTCATCTCCAGCTCGTGGCGCAGCGATTCGGAGAAGCCGCGCACCGCGAACTTCGAGGCCGCATAGGCCGTCTGCCCCGGCGGCGCGATGATGCCGAAGATGCTGGACACGTTGACGAGCTGCGCCGCGCTCTCGCGTGCGAGCACGGGCAGGAACGCGCGAGTGAGACGTACGGTGGCGCCGAAGTTGATGTTCATCAACCAGTCGAAGTCGTCGGCGTCGACGTCGCCGAACATCCCGCCGAGCGCGACGCCCGCGTTGTTCACCAGCGCCGTGACGCGGCCGTGCCGGGCCAGCACCTCGGCGGGCAGGGCGGCCACGGCGGCGTGGTCGGCAATGTCCAGCACATGGGTGCTCACGGTGACGCCGGCGGCGCGCGCCTGCGCCGCGGAGGCCTCCAGGCCGACCGGGTTCAGGTCGACCAGCGCCAAATGCATGCCGCGCCGCGCCAGGTTGGCGGCCAGCGCCGCGCCGATGCCGCTGGCGGCGCCGGTGAGCACCACCACGCCGCCACGCAATGTCCAGGGTTTCAAGCCCGCCATGCCGTCTCCAGTACTTGTTGTCCGTGTGTCGCTAAAGTGACGACACGTGTCGTCAGATGTGAATCGAATCGTAGGCGCACGCCTCTTTCGTGTCAAATGGGGGATGCCCGCCTCCGCGAAATCGACCGTCGTGCCAGCCCGCGCCTACGGCGGCGTGGCGCTGGAGGAGCGCGTGGCCGCACGTCGCGCCCGCTTCGTCGAGGCCGGCGTCGAGCGGTTCGGCACCCAGGGCTTTCGCGGCGCCACCGTGCGCGGCATCTGCGCCACGGCCGGCCTCACCGACCGCTACTTCTACGAGTCGTTCGCGTCGCTGGAGGCCTTGCTGGCCGAGGTATATCGCACCCTCACGCACGACTTCGCCGCGCGCCTGACGCAGGAGTCGATCCGCTCCGAGGCCTGGCGCGGCGACGCCGCCGCCATCGAACGCCAGACCACCGCCGCGTACGAGTTGTGGTTCGACACCGTGCGCGAGCCGCGCTTCGCGCGCATCGTGCTGGTCGAGGTGCTGGGCGTCAGCGAGGCCATCGACGCGCTGTACGAGGAGTCGGCGCGCGCCATGGCCGAACTCACCATCGCGCCGTTGGCGGCGACGCAGCCGGCGTTGAAGTTGTCGAAGTCGAGGCGGGAGTTGCTGGGGCGGGCGCTCGTCGGCTCCGGCTTGCAGGTGGCCAAGATGTGGATGACCGGCGGCTACAAGTTGGCCAGGCGGGATGTCGTCCGCACCTGCGTGCTGGTGGCGACGGGGACGCTTGCGGCGTTGAGAGCGGAGGCAAAGGCCTGACGCCTGAGGGCGACACGGATCGCCGGGCGGCGTCCTCGAACTCGATGCCGTGATACTAGTGGTCTTCCGTCCGGACCAGACTCCACCATGAATGCACGCGGCAACCTGATCCCGAATTGCGTTCGGGCCCTGATGACGGCGCTGGCCCTGCAGTCGGCGGCGGGCTCGTCGGCTGCGGCGGACGCGCCGCCGGCGCCGCCGGCGGACGACGCCGTGAAGAGCGAGTTCCTGCACGCCTGGCGCAGCTACGAGCGCGACGCCTGGGGCCACGACGTGCTCAAGCCGCTCAGCCACCAGCCGCGCGACTGGTACGGGCAGTCGCTGTTGATCACGCCGGTCGACAGCCTGGACACGCTGATCCTGATGGGCCTGAAGGACGACGCGGACAAGGATCGCGAGCTGATCGCCACGCGGCCGTCCTTCGACAAGGACATCTACGTCAAGAACTTCGAGATCACCATCCGGCTGCTGGGCGGCCTGCTGTCGGGCTACCAGTTGACCGGCGACAAGCGACTGCTCGCGCTGGCCGACGACCTCCGGCCGTCGGCTGCTGCCGGTGTTCGACTCGCCCACGGGCCTGCCCTACGTGGAGGTGAACTTGCGCACGGGCAAGGTGCGCGGCATGGAGACCAATCCCGCCGAGACCGGGTCGCTGTTGCTGGAGTTCGGCACGCTGAGCAAGCTCACGGGCAAGCCGGTGTACTACGACAAGGCCAAGCGCGCGCTGGTCGAGACGTTCAAGCGGGCGTCGTGGCGATCAACCGGCACCTCGCCGACGAGGTCGACGGCGACCTCTGGTACGGCCACGCCGACGTGAACACCGGCAAGCGCACCGGCGGCGACTACGGCGCACTCGACGCGTTCTTCCCCGCCGTGCAGGCGCTGTCCGGCGACATCGACCGCGCCAGGCGCCTGCAGGCGTCCGGCATGAAGATGTGGAAGCTCAGGGGCGGCGAGCCGGAGGCGATGGACTACCGCACGAAGAAGATCCGCGAGGACGGCTACCCGTTGCGGCCCGAGATCGTGGAGTCGAACTACTATCTCTGGCGACTCACCGACGATCCGCTCTACCGCGCGAACGCGCAGGCGATGTTCGACGACTTCGTGCGCTTCTGCCGCGCGCAGGGCGGCTACGCCGCGTTGTCGGATGTGACGAGCAAGACCCAGCGCGACTCGATGGACAGCGACGTGTTGGCAGAGGCCTTCAAGTACTTCTGGCTGACGTTCGCGCCGGCCGGCACGCTGGACTTCGGCGGCGTGGTGTTCAACACCGAGGCGCATCCGCTGCGCGCCACATGGAAGCAGGGCCGCGCCGCTGTGCCCGTCGTCGACACCGCGAAGAACGTGTCCGCCTACGTCAACCCGTCGATTGGCAGCCGCATCGGCGGCAACACGTTTCCGGGCGCCGTCGTGCCGTTCGGCATGGTGCAGTGGAGCCCCGAGGCGACGCGAGGCGATCACACGAAGACCGCGGCGCCGGGCGGCTACGACTACGACGCCAGGAAGATCCGCGGCTTCAGCCTGACCCACCTGTCGGGCACCGGCTGCCGCGGCGCCAGCGGCGACATCCCGTTCATGCCCATCGCGGCCGAGGTGTCGAGCTCGCTGTCGGCGGACAACGACGACAGCGTCTACGTCAGCACGTATTCGCACGACGACGAGACGGCGCGGGCCGGCGCGTACCAGGTCACGCTGGACAACGGCGTGAAGGTGCAGTTGAGCGCCACCCCGCGCACCGGCGCGGCCCGCTTCACCTGGCCCGCGGGTGGGCCGGCGACGCTGCTGATCCGCGCCTCCGACTCGGAGGTGGGCAGCAGCGACGCGCACGTGCGCATCGACGACCAGGATCGCACCATCACGGGCTCCGTCACCAGCGGCAACTTCTGCGGCTACCTGTCCGACGACCTCAAGCACAGCTACTACACGCTCCATTTCGTCGCCCAGTTCGACCGGCCCTTCGCGGCACGGGGCACGTGGCGGGACGGCGACGTCCACGCGAACGCACGCGAAGAGGGCGGGGGCACCGGCTACGGCGCCCACGGCATCCCCGACCCCGGCCACGGTTCGGGCGCCTATGTCACGTTCGATACGACGGACGCCCGCGCGGTGAACGTTCGCGTGGGCGCTGTATCACTCGCTGTTGCATCCGAACCTCTACAGCGGCGTCAACGGTCAGTACGCGGGATTCGACGGGCGCGTGCATCGCGTCGAAGGCGCGCAGCGCGCGCAATACGCGAACTTCAGCGGCTGGGACGTCTACCGCTCGCAGTTGCAGCTGGTGACCTGGCTGGATGCGAAGACGGGCAGCGACATCGCGCAGTCGTTGTTCAACCAGGCGACCCGGAACGGCGGCGAGTGGGATCGCTGGACGCACAACGCCGGCGGCACGCACGTGATGAACGGCGATCCGGCGGCGCCGGCCCTGGCGGCCATCCACGCCTTCGGCGGCACGCAATTCCGGGCCCGCCAGGCGCTGGCGTCGCTGGTGCATGCGTCCAGCCAGGTCTCCGCGCGCGATCGCAGCGACACCGGCTGCGGCGTGGCCTGCATCGGCCAGCGCCCGGCGCTCGACCAGTGGCTCTCGCTGCACTACATCGCCGCCAAGTCCAACTCCTGGGACGGGGCCACGGAGACGCTGGAGAGCGTGACGGCCGACTTCGGCCTGGCCATGTTGGCGACCCGTCTGGGCGACCAGGAGACCGCACGCACGTACCTGGCGCGTTCCGACTGGTGGCGCAACGTGTTCAATCCGGCGGCGACGCCCGAGGGCGGCTACGTCCAGGACCGCAATGCCGACGGCACCTGGCCGCCGTTCGATCCGTCGGACAACGACACCTTCGTCGAAGGCAGCGGCGCGCAATACCTGTGGATGCTGCCGTTCAACGTCCGCGGCCTGGCCGATGCGCTCGGTGGCAACGACAAGACCAACCGGCGGCTGGACGCGTTCTTCCACCACGCCGACGGGAGCTGGGCCCTGACCAAGGCCGGCGGCCTGCATTCCGAGCTGGACAACGAGCCGTCCATCGGGTCGCCCTGGATCTACGAGTTCGCCGGCCAGCCGCATCGCACGCAGGAGACGATTCTCGAGGTGCTCGACACCTTGTGGTCGAACAAGCCCGAGGGCATCCCCGGCAACGACGACCTGGGCGCGATGTCGTCCTGGTACGTGTGGTCGGCCATGGGCCTGTATCCCGGCATCCCCGGACGCGCGGAGCTGCTGCTGTCGAGCCCGCTGTTCTCGCGCGTGGCGGTGCATCGGCCCGGCGGCGACCTGGCGATCGAGGTCGACCGGCAGGGCGTCGGGTCGCGCTACATCGAGGCGATGAAGGTGAACGGCAAGGCCTCCACCGCCACGTACCTGCCCGAGTCGGTGGCGCTGCATGGCGGCCGGCTGCGACAGACCCTGTCGACCACGCACGATACCCAGTGGGGCATGGCAGCGGGCGACGCGCCGCCGTCGTTCCCGCCACCCAGGTGACATGACATGAACGCAACTCCCACCCCCTTGACCGGCCTGCCGCTGTTCCCGCTGCAGACCGTGCTGTTTCCCGGCGGCTCGCTGCCGCTGCGCATCTTCGAGGTGCGCTACCTCGACATGATCGGCAGCCGCCACAAGGCCGGCCTGCCGTTCGGCGTGGTGTGCCTGAGCGAGGGAAGCGACACCCGCCAGCGCGCGAGCGACGCCGCCGAAGGCTTCGCGCGCGAGGCGTTCCATCCCGTGGGCACGCTGGCGCGCATCGTGAAGTTCGAGCGGCCTCAGCCGGGCCTGATGATGATCGAGTGCGTCGGATCGCAGCGCTTCCGCGTCGACCGCAGCGAGCTGCTGAAGCATGGACTGTGGGTGGCCGACGTGTCCCTGTTGGCCGACGACGCCGAGATGCCCGTGCCGGACGATCTGGCGTTCACGCGCGCGGCCTTGCAGGGCGTGGTGCGCGACATCGCGCTGCGCATCGAGCAGGACGGCGCGGGTGGATTCGAGATGCCGTTTCTCGAGCCGTATCGTTGGGACGACTGCGGCTGGCTGGCCAATCGGTGGTGCGAGATGCTGCCGTTGGAGCCGGCGCTGAAGCATCGCCTCATGGCGCTCGACAGTCCGGTGCTGCGGCTGGAACTCGTGGCGGACACGCTGGGGCAGATGGGGCTTGCCGCCTGAGGCCCGATCGAAGTTCGATCGCCGTCAATCGACCGCGATGCCCTTGCTGGCCAGCGCATCCTTGATCTTGAGCAGCATCACCTTGCGATGCCGGTCGTCGGGCTTGATGCCGCGCAGCCACTCGCCCGTCATGCTCGTCACCGTCTTGTGCCACCGGGTGGCGAGCGTCGGATCGGCGTCGGTGTTGGCCAGCAGCCAGAGCACCGTCTCGTAGCCGCTCAGGTTCATGTTGCTCGTGAGCAGCGTGTCGCCGCCAACCTCGGACATCCGCAGGTTGAAGTTGGCGTGGTGCTTGAGCGCCACCTGGAGCAGGGCGGGATCGAGCCGGTATTCGGTGTCCGAGAACAGGTGGTTCACGGTGTTGATCCTGGGCAGGTCGGCCAGTCGCCGGGCCTGGTCCTCGTCGTTCATCGTCGAGTACGGAACGGCCTGCAGCAGCAGGTCCATCGCATCGGCACGGTTGAACTCGGAGGCGAAGCGGAACGAGTCGAAGTAGAAGCTGCCCTTCGCGTTCGGATCCGCGCCCAGCTTCAACGCCAGGCGAATCGACGGCAGGTCGTTGTTGGCGATGAAGAAGTTGAGCAGCGTGATCGTCTCGTCCGCACGCCCGCCATACGGCGCAGGCGTCAGCGCGTCGGCCAGCTTTCGCTGCCCCGGCGAGAGGCCGAAGATGCGCTTGAAGTCGAACGCGGCCGGCGGTGCCACCGGGCGGTCGAGATCCAGGCCCGCCGCGATCTTCGCGCGTGCCGCGGCTTCGTCGCCCGATTGGATGGCCTGCACGAGGCCCAGTTCCGGCTCTGAGAACGTCTCGCCGGCCGAATAGATCTCGCCGGTCTGCGCCGCGGTGCGGCCCAACATCAAGCATCCGAGAAGCAGGGCCGCGAGGGATTTGGGGATCATTGGCAAATGATAGCGGCGACGATCCGTGTGCCAAACTGGCCTCGTGCTTGGCAGTGCAACGGCGCGACGCGTCTGGCAGACTTGAAGCTTCGACGAACGCATTGAAGCAACAAGGGGGCAACGGACGGAATGATCGAATCGTTCATGCTGCCGCAAGTCTTCACCGAGTGATCGCCGGCTGACCTTCCTCAACGCCCCTGGGCATGTCGAATGCTCGCACCCCCGCCATGAAGATCGCCACCTACAACGTCAACGGCATCAACGGCCGCCTGCCGCGCCTGTTCGAGTGGCTGGAGGAGTCGCAGCCCGACGTCGCCTGCCTGCAGGAGATCAAGACCTCCAACGAGACGTTTCCGCTGGAGGCGATCCGGGCGGCCGGCTATGGCGCGATCTGGTCGGGGCAGAAGTCGTACAACGGAGTGGCCATCCTCGCGCGTGACGCGACGCCCGTGGAGCGCCTGCGCGCGCTGCCGGGCGGCATCGACGACACGCACAGCCGCTACCTCGAGGCCGAGGTGGACGGCGTGGTCATCGCGTCGCTCTACCTGCCCAACGGCAACCCGCAGCCGGGGCCCAAGTTCGACTACAAGCTGGCGTGGTTCGAGCGCCTCAACCAGCACGCCAAGGCCTTGCTGAAGGAGAAGCGTCCGGTGGTGCTGGCCGGCGACTACAACGTGGTGCCCACCGACTTCGACATCTACGACACGCGTTCGTGGCTCAAGGACGCGCTGCTGCAGCCCGAGAGCCGCGCGGCGTACGCGGCGCTGCTGAAGCAGGGCTGGTGCGACGCCCTCCGCGAGAAGCATCCCGACGAGCGCATCTACACGTTCTGGGACTACCTGCGCAACCGCTGGCCGCGCAACGCCGGCCTGCGCATCGACCACTTGCTGCTGTCGCCCGACCTGCGTCCGCACCTGGTCGACGCCAATGTCGACCGCGAGCAGCGCGGCAAGGAGAAAGCGAGCGATCACGCGCCCACCTGGGTGACGCTGGGCTGATGACACTCGACCTGTTCGCCGCCGAGGCGCCCGCGCTGGAGGACGAGGTCCTCGACGACGGCGCCGTCGTGCTGCGCGGCTTCGCGCTGGAACGGGCCGCGCGGCTGAAGGACGAGGTGGCGCGCGTGGCCGAGTCGGCGCCGTTCCGCCACCTGGTCACGCCGGGCGGCTTCCGGATGTCGGTGGCGATGACCAACTGCGGCGCGCTGGGCTGGGTATCGGATCGCCACGGCTATCGCTACGACCCGGTCGACCCGGAGTCGGGCCGGCCCTGGCCCGCGTTGCCCGGCGCGATGCGGGCGCTGGCCCGCGACGCCGCCTCGCGAGCCGGTCACGCGGACTTCGCGCCGGACGCCTGCCTGGTCAATCGCTACGCGGCCGGCGCACGGCTTTCGATGCACCAGGATCGCGACGAGAAGGACCTGCGCGCGCCCATCGTGTCCGTGTCGCTGGGCCTGCCGGCGGTGTTCCTGTGGGGCGGCGACGAGCGGGGCAACAAGGCGCGGCCGGTGGCGCTGAACCATGGCGACGTGGTGGTGTGGGGCGGCGCGTCGAGACTGCGCTTCCATGGCGTGCGGCCGTTGAAGGATGGCGAGCATCCGTTCGCGGGGGCGCATCGCGTCAACCTCACCTTTCGCAAGGTGCTGGCCTGATTGTTTGTAAGCGGATGATTCACGGTTGCCGCACAGCGTTGGGCGTTCGTGTCCTTGTCACATGACGATCATGGCAAATTCGTGACACTGCCTAGTCCGTGGGCAATCCAGAGGAAAGCACGGCGTTTGGCGGGCTGCGCGACGGTGACACCCCCTTTTCCACAGGCTTGTCCCCAGACGCTGTGGAAAACATCGCGGTGCATTGATCGATGAGGGGTTGACAGCAGCCCCTTCAACGTTCGGTGCCAGGCCCCGCCCGCGCATAATTCCGATCCCCTCTTCTTCGACCGGAGTCCTCCATGCCTTCCGCCCATTTCGTCTGGTATGAATTGATGACCGGCGACGTCGCCGGCGCGGCCGCGTTCTACTCGGCGGTCGTTGGATGGAAGACCGCGGATTCCGGCATGCCCGGCGTCGACTACACCTTGCTGAGCGTGGGCGACGCGAGAGTGGCCGGCATGATGGCCATGCCCGCCGAGCTGGCGGCGGCCGGCGTGCCGAAGGCCTGGCGCGGCTGGGTGGCCGTCGACGACGTCGACGCCGCCGAGGCCCTCCTGCTGCAGGCCGGCGGCAAGGTGCTGCGGCCGGCCGACGACATCCCCGGCGTGGGCCGATTCGCCTCCGTCGCCGATCCGCAGGGGGCCGTGTTCGTCCTGTTCAAGCCGATGCCCACCGAGCCGCCGGCGATGCCGCCCGCGGGGGCCACCGGCACGATCGGCTGGCACGAGCTGCACGCCATGGACGAGCCCACCGCGTTCGGCTTCTACGCAACGCTGTTCGGCTGGACCAAGGGCGAGGGCCTGGACATGGGCCCGATGGGCACCTACCAGCTGTTCGACATCGACGGCGTGCCCAGCGGCGGCGTGATGACGAAGTCGCCGGAGGCACCTGCCCCTGGCTGGCTCCACTACTTCCACGTCGACGCGATCGACGCCGCGGCGCAGCGCGTGGCGCAGCTCGGCGGCACGCTGATGTTCGGGCCGCACCAGGTGCCTGGGGGTGACTGGGTGCTGAACGGCCGCGACCCGCAGGGCGCCGTGTTCGCGTTGACGTCGAAGGTGAAGTGAACACGATGCAGACGCCGCGCCTGAAGGTGGGACTCATCGGCTACGGCTACGCGGGCAAGACCTTCCATGCGCCGCTGATCTCGGCAGTGCCGTCGCTCGAGCTGGCTGCCGTCGCCAGCTCCGACGCGGCCAAGGTGCACGCCGACTGGCCCGGCGTGCAGGTGCATTCGTCGCCGGCCGAACTCATCGCGCGCGACGACATCGACCTCGTGGTGATCGCCACGCCCAACGACACGCACCACCCGCTGGCCCGCGTCGCGCTGCTGGCGGGCCGGCACGTGGTCGTCGACAAGCCGTTCACCGTGGCGCTGGACGACGCGCGCGAGCTCGTCCATCTGGCGCGCAAGCATCGCCGCGTGTTGTCGGTGTTCCACAACCGGCGCTGGGATGCCGACTTCCTCGCGCTGCGCCGCCTGGTGGACGAGGGCGCGCTGGGCCGCGTGGTGGAGATGACGTCGCGCCACGACCGCTTCCGCCCCGAGGTGCGCCAGCGCTGGCGCGAGGGCGCGGGGCCGGGCGCGGGCCTGTGGTTCGACCTGGGCCCGCACCTGGTGGACCAGGCGCTGCAGCTGTTCGGTCGTCCGCGCGCGATCACGCTGGCGCGCGACCGCACGCGCGACGGCGCGCTGGTCGACGACTGGTTCCACGCGCACCTGCGCTACGACCGCCTGCACGTGCACCTGCAGGCCGGCATGCTGGTGGCCGACAGCGCGCCGCGCTTCGCGGTGCACGGCACGCGCGGCAGCTTCGTCAAGCAGGGACTCGACGCGCAAGAGGACGCGCTGAAGGCCGGCGCGCGGCCCACGTGGCCGCCGCAGGCCGACTGGGGCGTCGACCCCGGCCCGGCCGCGCTCGTCACGCGCGCGGCCGACGGCACGGCGCTGCATACCTCGGTGGCGATGCGCGGCGGCGCGCACCAGGCGTACTTCGCCGGCGTGGCGGCGGCCATCGCGGGGGCGGCGCCCAACCCGGTGGCGCCGGAAGAGGCGCTGGCGGTGATGGAGCTGATCGAGCTGGGCATCGAGAGCGCGGCGCAGCGGCGCGAGCTGGAATGGCCTTCCGGGGTCTGACGAGCGAAGAACGCGCCGTAGCGGGATACTGCGCGCCATGCAGTCCATCCTCTCCGTCAAGAACGTCTCCAAGACCTACGCGTCCGGGTTCAGCGCCCTCAAGGACATCGACCTCGAGATCCGCAAGGGCGAGATCCTCGCGCTGCTGGGGCCCAACGGCGCCGGCAAGACCACGCTGATCGGCATCGTCTGCGGCATCGTCACCGCGAGCACCGGCAAGGTGACCGTCGATGGCCACGACATCGTCGAAGACTACCGGATGTCCCGCTCGATCATCGGCCTGGTGCCGCAGGAGCTCACCACCGACGCGTTCGAAACGGTGTGGGATACGGTGTCGTTCAGCCGCGGGCTGTTCGGCAAGGCGCCCGACCCGGCGCACATCGAGAAGACGCTCAAGGCGCTGTCGCTGTGGGACAAGAAGGACTCGCGCATCCGCACGCTGTCGGGCGGCATGAAGCGCCGCGTGATGATCGCCAAGGCGCTGTCGCACGAGCCGCAGGTGCTGTTCCTCGACGAGCCCACCGCGGGCGTCGACGTGGAACTGCGGCGCGACATGTGGCAGCTGGTGCGCGAGCTGCGCGCCACCGGCGTCACCGTCATCCTCACCACGCACTACATCGAGGAGGCCGAGGAGATGGCCGACCGCATCGGCATCATCGCCAAGGGGCGGCTGCTGCTGGTGGAGGACAAGGTGGAGCTGATGCAGAAGCTGGGCAAGAAGCAGGTGACTCTGATCCTGCAGCAGCCGCTGGCCGCGGTGCCGCAGGCGCTGCAGGACTACGAGCTGGCGCTGTCGCCCGACGGCGGCGAGCTGACCTACACCTACGACACCCGCAACGAGGCGCGCGGCATCGTCGACTTCATGAAGCACGTCAACGACGCGGGGATCCCGTTCAAGGACCTGCGCACCAAGCAGAGCTCGCTGGAAGAGATCTTCGTGAGCCTGGTCGAGGGAGGCCGACAATGACCGCCAACTGGCATGCCGTGAAGGCCATCTACAACTTCGAGATGGCGCGCACGTGGCGCACGCTGATGCAGAGCATCATCTCGCCCGTCATCTCCACGTCGCTGTACTTCGTGGTGTTCGGCGCGGCCATCGGCTCGCGCATCCCGCAGGTGGGCGGCATCAGCTATGGCGCGTTCATCGTGCCGGGGCTGATCATGCTGTCGCTGCTCACGCAGAGCATCTCCAACGCGTCGTTCGGCATCTATTTTCCCAAGTTCACGGGCACCATCTACGAGCTGCTGTCCGCGCCGATATCGTTCGTGGAGATCGTGATCGCGTACGTGGGCGCGGCCGCGTCCAAGTCCATCATCCTCGGCCTGATCATCCTGGCCACCGCGGCGTTGTTCGTGCCGCTGCACATCGACCATCCGTTCTTGATGCTGGTGTTCCTGGTGCTCACGGCCGTCACCTTCAGCCTGGTGGGCTTCATCATCGGCATCTGGGCCGACGGGTTCGAGAAGCTGCAGGTCATTCCGCTGCTGATCGTCACGCCGCTCACGTTCCTGGGCGGCAGCTTCTACTCGATCTCGATGCTGCCGCCGTTCTGGCAGACCGTGGCGCTGTTCAATCCCGTCGTCTACCTGGTCTCCGGCTTCCGCTGGTCGTTCTACGGCGCCGGCGACGTCAGCGTGGGCCTGAGCATCGCCATGACGCTGGGCTTCCTGGCCATCTCCATGGCCGTGGTGGCGTGGATCTTCAAGACCGGGTATCGCCTCAAGAACTGAGGGGTCTGGCATCTCCGCCGTACCCGGCGGCGATGCCTGACCCCGATCGCAAGAGGGAACGCCAGTTGCCGCAGTCGATCTAAACCGGCCCCCCGCCGCGCGAAAGTCTCCCCCATGGACATCAAGCAAGACCCCAACGCCATTCCCAACTTCAACTCGGGCGGCCGCATCGGCGAGCTCCAGCCCAACGAGCCGGAGCAGGCCCAGTCCAGCGTCGAGCTCGACCCGACGGCCGGCGGCGACGGCGCCGCCAGCGAGTCGGAGGTGCAGCACGAAGACCTGCTCGGCGACGGCCACACGCCGGACCCGGTGCGCGACGATCCTTCCAAGCGCGGCGGCGGCGCCATCGACGGCCTCGTCGGCGCGCCCTGAAACCGATCCTCGCGCACGTTCGGTGTCAGGCATTGCCTCGCTGCGCGATGAGATGCCAGACACCCCTGTTCAGCTCGACAGCGGCAGGTGCAGGATGGCGCAAAGGCCGCCGCCGCCGGCGCGCGCGCTCAGCTCCAGTCGTCCGCCTTCGCGTTCGGCCAGCGCCCGCGTGATGTAGAGCCCCAACCCCAGGCCCGCGCGGCGACCGTTGTCGCTCTCCGCGCCGGCCCAGCGCAGGAACGGCGTGCCCGCGTTGGCCAGCTGCTCGGTGCTGAGACCGGGTCCTCGATCCATCACCGTCACGCACACGTTGGCGGGTCCCTTGGTGACCTGCACCTCGACGGCGCCCACGCCGCCGCCATGGCGGATGGCGTTCTCCAGCAGGTTCTCCACCATGCGCCGGAACGCGGCCGGCGGACAGCGCGTGGCCGCCGACGTGCCGCTGAGCTGCACCTCCGGCCCCGACGGCGACAGGTCGTCCACGATGGCCTGCACCAGCGCGAACGCGTCGATGCGCCCGGCGTTGCCGCCCACGCTTTCAGCCGGCGGCCGAAACAGCGCCAGCAGGCTCTCGATGAGCTCGTCCATCTGGCGCACGTCGTCGATGGCGTCGCGCGCCGCCGGATGCTGCTCCAGCTCGGACAGCCGCATGCGCAGCCGGGTGAGCGGCGTGCGCAGGTCGTGCGACACGGTGGCCAGCATCAGGCGCTGGGTGTCGAAGTCGGACTTCAGCTGGCGCGACAGGTCGTTGAACACCCGCGCCGTCTCGCGTACCTCGCGCGTGCCGCGCTCGTCGTCGAGCTGGGGCGGCGCCACCGCGATGCCGACGCTGGCGTGCGGCGACAGCGACTGCCCCAGCAGGCGTGCGGCGTCGCTCAGGCGGCGCATCGGCAGCGACAGCGCGCGCGCCGCGATCCAGGATGCGAGCGCCACGGCGATCACCTTGATGATGGCGTCCAGCCCGATCGACAGCCACGGCGGCTCGCGCGGCCCGGACGGCCAGCTCGCGCCGTGCGGCGGCTGCAGCGGCGAGGCGCTGGCCAGCAGCGGATGCATCGACTGGCGGATGGGCGGCGTATCGCGCCACGGCGGCGGCGGCGCGGTGGCGCGGAACACCTCGAACGCCAGCCACGAGCTGATCGAGAACGCCACCAGCAGCAGCAGGAAGATGCGCAGGAACAGCGTGTCGACGTTCTTCAGTTTCATGCGGCTCGACAGGTTCTCAGTAGTGGATGGCGCGTGGCACGCCGCCGCCCACGGCGATGGCGTCGCCATTGATGGCGCGCGAGCGCGGCGAGCACAGGAAGGCGATGACGTCGGCCACCTCGCGGGCGTCCACCAGGTGGCGGATGCTGTTGCCTTCGGCCATCTCGCGCTCGATGTCGGCGGCGGGGCGGCCCGTGGCGGCGGCCTTCTCGGCGATCAGCGGCGCGGTGCGCTCGGTGCGGGTGAGGCCCGGATGCACCACGGTCACCTGGATGCCGGCCGGCCCCAGCTCGTCGGCCATGTTCTTGGACAGCGCGGCCACGGCCACGTTGCGGATGGAGCCGATGGCGCTGCCCGTCTGCCGTGCGGCCAGGCCGCTGACGTTGACGATGCGGCCCCAGCCGGCGGCGCGCATGCCGGGCACCACCTCGCGGGCGCAGCGCACGTAGCCCATCACCTTGGTGTCGATCTCGCGCTGCAGGGCGTCGCCGGCGATCTCCTCCAGCTTGGGCGGCGCGGCGTAGCCGGCGGGCTCGGCGGCGGCGTTGACGAGGATATCGATGGCGCCGCCCAGTTGCCTGGCGGCCGTGGCGACGGCGTTGCGCACCTGCGCGTCGTCGGTGGTGTCGGCCACCACGCCGATCACGTCGCCGCCGGTCTGCATCGCGAGTTCCGAGACCGCGTCCAGCAGCGTCTGCTCGTGGCGTGCCAGCAGGGCCACGTCGACGCCCTCGAGCAGCAGCGCCCGGGCGACGGCCTTGCCGATGCCCTTGCTGCCTCCGGTGACGAGAGCGCGCTTGCCCTTCAATTGCAGATCCATGGGGTTCCTCTGGTCGACGGATGGATGGAGTGTCGATTCTGCCCGGATGAGGTATTGCAATGCCATCGAATGGGGCATGACGGGCAGGACGGCGCTCCCCTATCATCGCCGGGCAGCGTGTGCCGCGCATTGCTGCCACGCCCACCCAGGAGAGCCTTGCATGAACTGCCCGTTCCGTCGGATGCCCTTCGCCCGGAGCCGCGCGTGAAGCGCTGCCTGCGCTGGCTGCTGCTCGCCACCTTCGCGCTGGCACTGCAGGGTTGCGCGTCGCTGGCCGAGCGCCAGAAGACGCCCGGCACGGCCTTGCCGGCGGCCATGGACAGTCCGCTGGCGGCGCTGCTGCCACCCGACCTGGTGCCCGGCAGCGGCTCGGCGTTCCGCCCGCTGGCCTTCAGCTCGTACTCGATGGACGCGCGCCTGACGCTGATCCGCGAGGCACGCCAGAGCCTCGACATCCAGTACTACCTGCTGGCCGACGACCTCACCGGGCGCGCGTTCCTGCGCGCGGTGCGCGACGCGGCCGTGCGCGGCGTGCGCGTGCGCATCCTGGTCGACGACCTCTACACCGCCAGCAACGACCGCCTGCTGCAGGGGATCGCCGCCTACCCGAACGTGCAGGTGCGCCTGTTCAATCCTTTTCCGGCCGGCCGCGCGTTCAACATCACGCGCTGGGGGTTGTCGCTGGCCGACCTCGCGCGGCTGAACCATCGCATGCACAACAAGCTGTTCATCGCGGACGGCGTGTTTGCGATCGCCGGCGGCCGCAACATCGCCGACGAGTATTTCTTCCGCAACCCGCGCGGCAACTTCATCGACTTCGACCTGCTGGTGGCCGGCGACGCGGTGCCCGACCTGGCCGCCAGCTTCGACCGCTACTGGAACAGCCGCCACGTGTACACGCTGGACGCGCTCGAACCCGACGCGCCCAAGGCCGAGGCACGGCGCGAGGAGTTCGAGCAGCTGACCGCGTCGGCGACGATGCTGTTCGAGGCGCACATGAAGGGCGCGCGCGACTTCCTCAACTACGGCCCGCTGAGCCTGGACCTGGCGCACCCGCCGCTGAGGATGCTGCGCGGCGCGATCCGCGTGGTGGCCGACAACCCCGAGAAGGCGAGCGGCGAGGGCGCGTCGGGCCAGGATCCGACGACGGTGATCTCGCACATCACGCAGGCCCTCGGGCTGGCGCGCGACCACGTGCTGCTCGCGTCGCCGTACTTCGTGCCGGGCAAGGCCGCGCTGCAGGGGCTTTACGACGTGCGCAAGAGCGGGGTGCCGGTGACGCTGGTCACCAACACGATGGCGTCCAACGACGAGCCCTTCGTCAGCGCGGCCTACGGCCGCCATCGCCGCCAGATGCTGCAGATGGGCATGCAGATCTACGAGGTGAGCCCGCGCATCCTGCGCATGGACTCCACCTTCGACGATTCGTTCGGCGCGATGCTGGGCACCTCCACCGGGCGCCTGCACGCCAAGATGATCGTGATCGACCACCAGACGACGGTGGTCGGCTCGATGAACCTCGACTTCCGCTCGTCGCGCGCGAACACCGAGCTGGGCCTGTTCGTCGACTCGCCCGAGCTCGCCGCCGACGTCACTGCACTGGTGGACGAGCTGCGCTCCGTGGGCACCTACCGCATGCGCCTGGGCGGGGCGTCGGGGCGCGACGTGCAATGGGTGGACGACCAGCCCGACGGCGAGAAGGTGTTCGACGCCGAGCCGGAGATCGGCATCTCCACGCTGTTGGAGGTCTGGCTGTTCTCCCCGTTCATCGAGGAAGACCTGTTGTGAGCGCCAGCGCGCGCCCGCTCCTGAACCGGCGCCGCTCGCCCGTCACGGGGTCGCCGAACGCGAACTCGCGTGCCAGCAGCTGCAAAGGGCGGGACCAGTCGGGCGCCACGCCGGGCGGCGGCTCGGGCAGCAGGCGCGGATAGATGCGGTCGTCCACGATGGGCGCGCCGAGCGCGTCCATCTGCACGCGCAACTGGTGCGTGCGGCCGGTGGCAGGCAACAGGCGGTAGTGCGCCAGGCCATCGGCCAGCGGCGCGATCATCTCCACTCGGGTCTCCGCGTTGGGCTCGCCCGGCGCCACGCGCACCTGCATGAAGTGCGCGTCCGCGGGCTTCTCGATGCGGTGGCGCGCCACCTGCGGCGCCACGAGCTCGGCGCGCCAAGGCGCGACGGCCTCGTAGGCCTTGTGCACTTCGCGGCCGCGCAGCAGCGACTGGTAGGCGTCGCGCTCGGCCGGCCGCACGATGAACACGAGCACGCCGGCGGTCTCGCGGTCGAGGCGGTGCATGGGCTGCAGGGTGGCGATGTCCAGTTGCTGGCGCAGTCGCACCAGTGCGGTCTCGCGCAGGTGGCGGCCGCCGGGGATCGCGGCCAGGAAGTGCGGCTTGTCGACCACCACCAGGTGCTCGTCGTGATGCAGCACCGGCATGTCGAACGGCACGGGCGGCTCGGGCGGCGGGTCGCGCCAGTACCAGAGAGGGTCGCCGAGTCGGCACGGCGCGTCGGCGGCCAGCGGACGGCCGGCGGCGTCGAGCACGTCGCCGCGCGCCAGGCGCGCGGGCCAGTCCTCGACCGCCGGGAATCGGGCGAGAAGGAACTGCAGCACGTTCGCGAACCGCCCATCGCCGATGCCCACCCGGCTGGCGTTCACGCCGTCGCGGGGCGCGGGGACGAACGGCTCAGTCATCGCCCGGCGCGAGGCGTTGCGCGCGCTGCAGGCGCCAGGCTTCGTCCGGATGCGCGGGGTCGAACACCTGCGCCGCGGTGGTCGGCGCCTCGGCCAGGTGCGTGTCGAGCGCCACGCGGTTGTCGAACACGAAGCACTCGCCGTCCCAGTCGCGGGCCGCGTCCGGCATCTGCCGGAAGTAGTTCAGGATGCCGCCGTCCAGCTGGCGCACGTCCAGGCCCAGGCTGCGCAGCCACGGCGCGGTCTTGTCGCAGCGGATGCCGCCGGTGCAGTACATCGCCACGGGGCGCGCGGCCTCGCGCCATTTGTCCGCGTGCGCCTGAACCCACGCGACGAAGTCGCGGAAGTTGTGCACCTGCGGGTCGACGGCGCCGCTGAAGCGACCCAGTCGCACCTCGAAGTGGTTGCGGTTGTCCAGCAGCACCACGTCGTCGCGCGCGATCAGCTCGCGCCAGGCGGCCGGCGACAGGTGGCTGGCGTCGCGCTCGTCGGGGGCGGGCAGCGCGCCGTCGTCTTGCGGCAGGCCCAACGCGACGATCTCGGGCTTCACGCCCACCTTCAGGCGGCCGAACGGCGGAGTGGTGCAGGCGCTGTGCTTAAACGGCATGCCGCGCAGCGCGCCTTGCAGCACGTCGTCGTGTTGCAGCGCCGCTTCGAAATTTGTGACGGCCTGCGCCTCGCCCGCCAGCGTGCCGTTGACGCCTTCGTGGGCGACGACGATGCTGCCGGTGAGGCCGCGGGCGAGCGCGCGCAGTTCGTCCGCCGCCGCGGTGGGGTCGGGCAGGGGGGTGAAGCGGTAGAAGGCGCTGTGGAGCAACATGAGCTCAAGATTCTCGCAGCCCGAGGTGTCAGGCATCTCCCGCGTACCCGCGGGCAATGCCTGACACCGTCCCGTTTGGCGATCGGTGTCTTCCGGTTACCCACAACTTTGTCTGGTTGGTGGTCTGCTTCGTCGCCACCGCTAGCTGGAGAGGGCTTGGCGGTTGGAACAAATTCGGTGCACTCCATTTATTGAAAGGGTTTGGCATTGGGCGGGGCATCGAGGCCCGCCAATGCCCGCGGCGGGCGGCCCGGCTGGGCGCCGTGCTTGACGCGAACGGAGGTTTTGCACGGCCAACTGTCGAAACAGCTGTTCCTGGTTGACGGCTTCTCGGTCGCTGCGTCCAACGCTGACCGCGTTCAGTCGTGCGCTTGCCTGCTTGTGCTGCTTGGCTGTCATCGCGAGGACGCATGCAGAATGGCGGCCGACGGCCAGGGGACGAAACCGCTCGCGCGGTAGGCGTCCCGGAGACATGGTGGTTGGCGGAGCGTCGCATTCGGGCTATGTTGACGGTTGGTGGGCGAGGCAGCCGGTCTCGTCCTTCGACGGGAGCTCAACCATGACGTCATCATTTCCAGCGGTCTTCGTGCAGGAACCGCACCTGCGCATTTAGTTCTGCATGTGTCTCGCCTCGCCCTCGAGGTCGCCGACATCTTCCGCACCCACGGGCCCGCGTGGCGCGCTTCCCAACGCGGCCACCTGAGCCTGGGTCAGCTCAAGGTCATGTCCGCCATCGAGCAGTGCCGCAGCGCGGCGCTCGGGGGTCATGTCCTTCGCTGCGAGGGTTGCGACCAGGTCGAGATCTCTTATAACTCCTGCCGCAA
>JBBQYL010000003.1:0-60626 GCA_038208735.1 Burkholderiales bacterium | reverse complement strand
CTTCACTCAGGGCCTGCACACGCTGTCGGCCTGCGGATCGTCGACGCTCCTGGACGTCAAGCGCATCGACCGATCACGCCGGCGCCAATGGCTGGACATGAAACGGCGCCTGCGTCGGCTCGTCGGCGCTCCGGGCTGAGTTCAGCCGCCGATGCGGCGCCAGTTCCAGCGCCATTGCGCCCAGCGGCCCAGCCGTCCGCGCGCCAGGTAGGCGCTGGCCAGCGCGCCGGCATCCAGCGGCGATGACGCGCGCCAGCGGTCGGCGTAGTCGCGCAGCCGGCGCGGCGTGTCGCCGGTGCGCGGCAGGTCGCGCTGGCGTCGAATGACGCGCAGCAGCGTGCGCGCGCAGAAGTGGGCCACCTCGAAGGCGGTGTCCGGCCGGGGCGACGGCAATGCCGCATGCATCGCGTCGGCGTAGCCGGCCAACGCCAGCGACCAGTCGTCGAGCTTGCGCTCGTCCAGCGAAGCCAGCAGGCTGCCTTCGCGCTGGCGGTAGGCGACCCACACTTCAGGGACGTGCACGAACGATCGCATCGCGAGTGCCAGGCGCGGATAGACGTGCAGGTCTTCGAACACGCGGCCCTCGGGAAACCGAAGCGACGCCGGCCAGGCGGCGCGGCGCACGACCTTGGTCCACGGATGCAGTTGCCCGCAACGAAAGAGTCCCGCGATGAGCGCGTCGACGTCGGTGCCGGGCCCGTCGGCCGGCCCCTGGAAGGTGGACACGTGCGGCCTGCGTGTCTCGATCGATCCGTTCACCCCATGCGCCTGCGTGAACGTGCGGAAGTCGCACAGCACCATGTCCGGTGCGTCGCGGTCGAGCGTCGCCTTCAAGGCCGCGAGCGCGCCAGGTTCGACCAGATCGTCCGGGTCGACGAACCAGACCCAGGCGCCACGCGCGGCATCGAGCAGCGTATTGCGCGCGGCGGACACGCCGCGGTTCTTGTCGTGCGCGATGAGCCGCACCACCTGCGGATGGCGCCGCTGCCATTGCGCGAGCCGCGCCGCGTCGTCTCCGGGCGATGCGTCGTCGACCAGCACCACCTCGACGCCCGGCAGGTGCTGTCCCAGCAGCGAGCGGAGGCAGTCGTCCAGCGCGGTGCCCACGTCGTACACCGGCAGCAGCACGCTCAGCCAGGGATCGGCGCCCGCGGTCATCGCGGCGCCTGCGGCAACAGTCTCGCCAGCAGGCTGCCGCGCCAGATCCATCCCGCGGCCAGGCCTTTCTCGACCACCGTCCGGTCCGGCCCGCGAAGCTTGATCAACGCCGGCACCCGCCGCGGCGGCGGCGTGAGGGCGAGCCGGGCATACAGATGGCGCTTGCGCCAGCGCAGCGCGGCGTGCAGCGCGAAGGCCATGTCCTCGGCACGCACGAGATGCAGGCGATGGGCCGGATCGCCGCGAAGAAGGACGGCGCCGGCGGCCAGGTGCATCAGCAGGTAGGCCCGGAGATCCGCGGGCAGGCCCTGTGCGACGACGTCGAGCCGGCCGCTGGCGCGCAGCGACTCCAGGTAGCCCTGTTCGCCCAGCGCGAGCGCCTGGTCGAATTCGTTCGACCAGGCCTCGATGAACGGGTCGCCCGGCGGCGCCGCGATGAACCAGTTCTCGACCACCGGGCGCTCCGGGTCGGTGGTGTAGCGATCGATGTAGAAGCCGCGAACGCCGGCGTCGGGATCCGTGGCGCGGTCATGCACCCAGTCGAGGCTGCCAGCCAACAGCGTCGACGCATCCATCCAGATGCCGCCGTGCCGGCGCAGCAACTGCAGGCGAAGCCAATCCGCCTGCCGATAGGGCGGCAGCGCGCCGAACGTCGCCTCGTCGATCTCGCCGTCCAGCCAGGCCAGCGCGCTCTCGCGATCGACCAGGCGCAGCTCGTGGTCGGGCGCCTGCGTGCGCCAGTTGTCCAGGCAGCGTGCGACCAGCGGCGGCAGCGGCGAGGTGTTCCAGTACGTCCAGATGATTCGCGGGATGGGCGGCGACGCGGCCGCCGCACGCAGCCCCACGCGACGCGATGTCGCCATCGGGGGCGCACCGGCGCGCAGGATCGTCGACGCCTCCATGGCGATGAACGCGAAGATCCCGATGGCAAACGCAGACACGACGAGCAGATACATGGATCCCGGGCTTCAGATTTCAGCCGGATCGTACACGGCCATCCCGGGTGCGATCCGTCCCGTCGAGGTCGTCCTTGCCGCGTTTTTCCCGGAGGGTTTGCCTGGGGGGTAAAATCCATGCATCTTTCCTGCACCCGCAACAGGGCGACTTCTCCAGCGGACGCCCTCCGTCAGATCTCGTTGCAGATCATGCGGCGTCGACACCTGGTGGTGCCGCGCTGATCTCATGACGGCAAGAGCGCCCTGCTCTCTCGAACGCCGCCCGACGGCTCACCAAGTCCCCATACGATGCCAAGAGCTTTCCACCCCGCCGAGGCCATCCAGGCGGAAGTCGCTCGTCTCGTCCACGAGCACCGCGACGTGCGCGCCAGCGGCGCCGTCATCATTGTTCCCCTCCCCTCGCCTCAGCGCGCGGACGGCACCGGCCTGAACTGGTGGATGTCCGGGTTCGGCAACGCGTTCGGCTTCGAGAAGGTCACCGCGGCCGCGGTGACCGACGTGGGCAAGCGCTGGAACCTGGCGCCTTAGCCCGCTCCGGCGCACCGCGACCCCGTCGAACTCAGTACGCGCCGAGCGCGACCGTGAATTGCCCGCTCGCGTTGACCGCGCCCAGCGTGTAGCCCTGCCAGCTGGGGTAGGCCTCCGGCTCCCAGTAGAAGACACCCAGGCCGTTGGAGCCCAGCGACTGCGTCTTGGACACGAGGTCGGCGAGCATCAGCTTGGCCGTGGCCGCCTGGTCCCACGACATGCCCGTCTCGCACACCATCACCGGCTTGGCGTAGCGCGACACCATGTCCTGCATCGTCGCGTAGGCCTGGTTGTTGGTGGTCTGCCAGCCCGAGGTGGCCGGGTAGTGCGACATGCCCGTCACGTCCCACTTGCCGCCGGCGGTCTTCAGGCTGTCGAAGAACCAGCGGAAGTCGGCGTCGTCGTAGCCGTTGGCGAGGTGCACCACCACCAGCGCCGACGGAAACGAGGCCTTGGCCGCGTTGTAGCCGTTGTTGATGTAGCCGGCGAGGTTGGCCCAGTTCGTGGTGCCGCTCACCTTGCCTTCGGGCCACAGCATGCCCGAGTTGATCTCGTTGCCCACCTGCACCCAGGTCACGGTGACGCCGTTGGCCTTGAGGTAGTCGAGGATGCCCTTGGTGTGCGCGTACACGTCGGCCTGCAGCTGGGCCACCGTGTGGCTGGCCCACGCGGCGGGCTTCGCCTGGTGCGACGGGTCGGCCCAGGTGTCGCTGTAGTGGAAGTCCACCAGCACGCGCTGGCCCTGCGCGATGGCGCGCTTGGCCTCGTTGAGCAGGTCGGCACCGTTGCTCCAGCCGCCGCTCGGATTCACCCAGACGCGCAGGCGGATCGAGTTGACGTTCAGGCCCTTGAGCAGCACGTACGGATCGGCCTGGGTGCCCGACGAGTTGCGGAACACGTAGCCGGAGGACTCCTCCTGGTCCACCCAGCTGACGTCGGCGCCCTTGGCGAAGGTGGCCGCGGTGGCGGGCAGCGTGGCCGCCAGCAGGCCGAGGCCGGCGAGCAGTGTGCGGCCGTTGGCGCGCATCCCGGGGATGAATCGGTTCATGGGTTTGTCTCCTGTCGTTGTAGTCGCGGCCGCCACGTCGGTGTGGCCGCAGACGCGAACTTACGAGCAGGAATGCGCAGGCACCAATGAATTCAGCTGCGCGCGCCATATGAATCCAGCATAGTGGGTGCCTCGCGCGCGCTCAGGCACACTGCGCGCCATGCACGCGACCGCGCCGTTCGAATTCCGTTGATCCGGGAGACCACTCTGCAGATGCCGCCGCAGCCCATGCCCAGGACGCAAGCGACGAGGACGACGCTGATCGCCAGCGCCGTGCTGGTGCTCGTGGCCTGGGCGCTGGCCGCTGCCGGACCGTTTTCACGCTGGGCGTCACTTCTCGACGGCGCGCAATGGACGTGCGCGTTCTGCGCCGCCGCATGGATCGCCTGGCGCGCCGCACGCGCCGCGCCCGCCACGTCGACCGAACGCCGCGTGCGCGGCCGCTTCGCCGCGGCCCTGGGCCTGCTGGCGGCGAGCCAGCTGACCTGGGATGCGCTGGCGTGGATCGGCTGGAATCCGTTTCCCGGCATTCCCAACCTGCTCTCCCTGATGCTGGGTCCGCTGTTCATCCGCGGCTTCGCCGACATGGTGGGCGACCAGTTGCCGCCGTCGCAATGGCGCTCGGTGCTGCTCGATGTCGCCGGCTTCGGCCTGGCCGTGCTCGCCTTCACCCTGGCGCTGTACCTGCCCCACGCGCATCGCACCGGCGCGCTGCAGTTCGCCGTCATCACCGCCTATCCCGTGCTGCTGTTCTCGGCCGCCGCGGCCGGCACGGTGGTGCTGCTGCACCTGCGCCAGAAGACGACCGCGGCCACGGTCGCGGTGGTGGGCGGCCTCGCGGGCTACGGCGGCGTGTGGCTGGGATGGCACCTGGCCTACCTGGACGGCGGCCTGCGCTCGGGCTCGGGCACCAGCCTGCTGTTCTCGGTGTTCGCGCTGCTGCTGGGATGGGGCGCGTCGCGCTGGACGCCCGCGCGCGACGCGTCGCCGCGCTACGACCGCCTGTGCGAGGCGCTGCTGCGCCAGGTGCCGCTGGGCATGGTGGCCTTCACGTCGGCGGCGGTGGGCTTCATCGCGTTGGGCACCGGCATCCCGCCCGAGGCGCGCACGCCGCTGCTGGTGCTGTGCGCGCTCGTGTTCCTGTGCGCCGTCGTGCGCCAGACCCAGCAGCTGCGCGACCGCGACAGCCTGCTGGCGGCCGAGCGCGCCGTGGCGGAAGGCCAGGCGCTGCTGCAGCACCTGGCGCACCACGACCCCCTGACCGGCCTGCCCAACCGCGTGCTGCTGCGCGATCGCGTCACCCAGGCGTTGGCCACCGCGCACCGGCGCCAGGAGCAGATGGCGCTGATGTTCATCGACCTCGATCGCTTCAAGGAGGTCAACGACACGCTGGGCCACGCCACGGGCGACGCGCTGCTGTGCCACGTGGCCGACGAGTTCACGCGCCTGCTGCGCGAGCAGGACACCATCTGCCGGCAAGGCGGCGACGAGTTCGCCATCGTGCTCACCGACGTCGATTCGGCCGCCTGCGTGGCGCAGGTGGTGGAGCGCGTGATGGCGCTGTCCAACCGCCGCGCGTCGATCGACGGCCACGACCTGCCGATGTCGATGTCGGTGGGCATCGCGATGTTTCCGCGCGATGGCGACGACTTCGAAGGCCTGATGCAATGCGCGGACACCGCCATGTACCGCGCCAAGGCCGCGGGCCGCAACGCCTTCCGCTTCTACGACCCGCAGATGAACGTGGAGGCCAGCGACCGGTCGCGGCTGCGCTGGCTGCTGGGCCAGGCCATCGAGCGCAACGAGTTGCACCTGCACTTCCAGCCCTTCTTTCACCTGCGCAACGGCGAGCTGGCCGGCGCCGAGGTGCTGCTGCGCTGGACCTCGGCCGAGCTGGGGCCGGTGGGCCCCGACCAGTTCATCCCCGTGGCCGAGGACGGCGGCCTCATCGTGGAGATCGGCGCCTGGGTGCTGCGCAAGGCCTGCCTGCAGGCCGCGGCCTGGCGCACGGCCGATCTCGCGCTGCCGCGACTGGCGGTGAACCTGTCCGTCCTGCAGTTCCGCCATGGCGATCTCGTGGGCCAGGTGGCCGGCGCGCTCGAGGCGGCCGGCCTGCCCGCGAGCCATCTCGAACTCGAGATCACCGAGTCCGTGCTGATGAGCGAGACCGACAAGGTGCTCGTCACCGCGCACAGCCTGAAGCAGCTGGGCGTGAGCCTGGCCATCGACGACTTCGGCACCGGCTATTCGAGCCTGGCCTACCTGCAGCGCCTGAACGTGGACAAGCTCAAGATCGACCAGTCCTTCGTGCGCGACGCGCTCGCCAGCCGCGGCACCACCGCCATCGTGCGCGCCATCATCGACATGGCGCGCGCGCTCGATCTGCAGGTGGTGGCCGAGGGCATCGAGACCGCCGCCGAGCGCGACTTCCTCGACGGCCTGCAATGCTCGATGGGCCAGGGCTACCTGTTCGCCCGGCCGATGCCGGCCCAGCAGTTCGAGGCGTTCCTGCGCGAACGCGCGGGTGTTTTCCCCGTCACGGCTTGACGCCCCCGCCGCGCGGCGCGTTAATGGACGCACGCGGTTCCCCAGGAGGCAGCCATGTACGACCAGCTCGACCAGGTTCCCCCACTGTCGGAGATCGAGGATCGCCCCGGCCAGCGACGCCGCATCGGGCTGTCGGATCCGGTGTTCTACGCCGGCTGCTTCGCCCTCGCCCTGCTGCCGGCCTCGCTCGCGGGCATCCTGCTGCACGACTTCATCGGCGAGCCGATGCTGTTCCTTGCGGCCGTGGTGTTCACCACCTGGGTGGTGACGGCGATCGGGCTCGTGTGGATCGCCGGGCCCCTGCTGCGCTGCCGCGCCATCGTCGCAGCGGGCGGGCTCGTGTCGGTGGCGATGTGCTCGCTGTTCCTGCTGGAATGACCCACTTGTCATCCTGCGCGCAGGATGACGGTCAGCGCAGCGAGGCCTCGAACTCCGGCGCCGACGGCGTCGAGAACTTGTAGCCCTCCGCCTCCAGCCGGGTGATCAACGCGTCGAGGTTGTCGACGCTGATGTCGTGCGTCTCGTGCATCAGCACCACGCCGCCGCGGTGGGCGCGCACGCTGGCCACGATGTGGCCCAGGAAGTCGTGCCGGTACACGGGCAGCACGCCGCAGGACAGCGCTTCGCTGGCGCTCAGGCCCTTGGGGCCGTCGAACGCCCAGTCGCACGAATCCACGTGCCAGCCCACGATGCGGTAGCCCATCGTGTGGACGCGCTCGTTGGTCTCGCAACTGGCGTTGCCGTAGGGATAGCGAAACAGCGGCGTGGCGCCGAGGTCGGCGTGCAGCAGCGCGTCGGCGGTGTCCACCTCCTTTGCCTGCTCGGTCACCGGGATGTCGTGGAAGTTCGGGTGCGACCAGCTGTGGTTGCCGATCACCGCACCGGGCAGCGCGCGCGCCTGCGCCACCAGTTCGGGATGCGCCCTCGCCTTCTCGGCGATCAGGAAGAACGTGGCCGGCACCTTGTGGCGCGCCAGCACGGCGAGGATGGCCTCGGTGTGGCCGGGCTCGGGGCCGTCGTCGAATGTCAACGCCACCACGCCCTCGGGCGGCAGCGTGGCGATGTCGCTCTCGAAGCGGCATGTGCGGTGCAGCTCCTCCTCGGGCTTTTCCAGGTGCTCCTGCAGGCGCACGAGGTGCGTGCGGCGCATGGTCTCCACGTGGGCCGCGTGCGAGTGCGGGCCACTGGCCGCGGCGCTCGCGGCCGGCGCCGAGGCCGCAGGCTCGGGCTGCGCGCTTGCCAACGGCAGCGCGGCGAGGAGGACGATGGTGGAAAGCAGCAGGCGCGGGTTCATGGACGTCGGTGGAATGCGGAAAAGGCCAGCCGGATTGAACCACGGCCGGCCTTCTCGCATGCTCACCGGCGCTGAAGGCGCCCTTGCATGCTTACTGGGGCGACGGTTGGCGCGACTTGCCGCGATTGGCGGCCAGGCGCGGCGCACGCTCGACGGGGTTGTCGACGTTGCGAGCGGCCACCAGCGCGTTCTCTCGCGTGGCGCCATTGAGCATCAGGTAGCGCGCGTACGAGCCGGCCGTCTGGCCGTAGTCGGCGCCATTCGCGGTCGGCGCATCGGCGGCGGCCGGCACTTCCACGGCCGACGGACGGCCGGTCTGCGCGCTGGCGGCGAGAGAGAAGAAGGCGGCGAGGCCGGCGGCGGTGACGAGGGCGATGGTCTTCATGGTGGATTCCTGGCTGGTTCGGGGAGCGCCTCGTGTCGCGAGGCATGCACCACACATCGAGCCGCCGCGCCGCTCGACAAGGCGGCGCGGCGTGAATAGACCATTGCTGAATCCGCAACAAAGAATGAAAAAGGATCATCGCCGGATTGCGGTGTGCATCGGATGGCGGCGTGCGTCGGATTGCGGGGTGTCGGATTGCGGGGCGCGCGGGGTCAGTCACGACTGACACCGCGACGCCCCATGACCGCGCGACGTCCCATGCCCAAGCACCCCCTCAAATCGACGATGAACCAAAAAAAAAGAGCGCCCTGGGGCGCTCTTCGTGTGGCACGCCCGAGGGCGCGCATTGAAGGTCGGCTGATCAGTTCAGCGCGATCTTCTTGCCGTCCTTGAACGCGTAGAACGTCATCGCGGGGTTCTTCAGTTCGCCGTCGGCGTCGAACTGTACCGTGGTGGTCACGCCCTTGTAGTTCACCTTGGAGACGAACGGCAGGTAGACCTTCGGGTCGGCCGAGCCGGCACGCTTCATCGAGTCGGCCAGCACCATGACGGCGTCGTAGGCGAACGGCGAGTAGATCTGGTACTCGCCCGGGTACGCCGCGTCGTAGCGCTTCTTCCATTCGATGCCGCCAGGCATCTTCTCGATGGAGGCGCCACCACCGGCGCACACCACGTTGTTGAGCGTCTTGGCACCAGCGGCCAGTTCGATCAGCTTCTCGGTGCAGATGCCGTCGCCGCCGAAGAACTTGATGTTGGCCATGCCCAGCGTCTCGATCTGGCGCAGCATCGGGCCGGCTTGCGGGTCCATGCCGCCGTAGAAGATGCCGTCCGGACTCTTCGACTTGATGGCCGTCAGGATCGACATGAAGTCGGTGGCCTTGTCGGTGGTGTACTGCTCGCTGACGATCTCGATGCCACGCGCCATGGCGGACTTCTTGAACACCTCGGCCACGCCCTGTCCGTAGGCCGAGCGGTCGTCGATGATGGCCACGCGCTTGAGCTTGAGGGCATCGGCGGCGTACAGCGCGAGGCCGGCGCCCAGCGCGTTGTCGTTGGCCAGCACGCGGAAGGCCGTCTTGTAGCCCAGCTGCGTGTAGCCTGGGTTGGTGGCCGACGGGCTGATCTGGGGGATGCCGCAAGCGAAGTAGATCTTGGCCGCGGGGATGGTGGTGCCGGAATTCAGGTGACCGACCACGCCATTGACCTTCTGGTCGCACAGCTTGGTGGCGGCGGCGGTGCCTTGCTTCGGATCGGCGGCGTCGTCTTCGGCCTGGAGCTCGAACTTGGCGTGCTTGCCGCCGATCATGAAGTTCTGCTTGTTCAGGTCGTCGATGGCCATGCGGGCGCCGTTCTGCTCGTCCTTGCCATAGTGGGCTTGCGAACCCGAAACCGGGCCGACCTGGCCGATTTTCACCACGATGTCTTCGGCGTGGACGGCGCCTGCACACAGGGCAGCGGCTGCGGCGACGACGATGTTCAGTTTCACTTGCATGTACAAACCTCCGGTAGGGGGAAAGTTGAGTGTGACGGATGGATGACCTCAACGGCCGCAAAGATACTCCAAAAAGTGCCCACCCCCCTATCGGGATCACCCATATTTCACCGAATGAACAACGGTGGAAACGAGGTGCAACGGCGAAAGGCGGCGAGGCTTTGCGTTGACAGGCCAATCCCGTGCACGATGCCCCGAAACGCGCTCGCCATGGCCACTTTCGGTGCGCTGGCGTGAACGAATGGATGTTCGCCGCCGGACCAAGGGGTGGCGCTTGGCGTCCGGGCGACCGAGGCGCAGCACGCTGCCAGAGACCGTCCGAGGTCACCAGCTCGGGAGCCACGCGTGCAAGCCGTTGGCCCGGAGCCCAATCCTTCGATCAGGGCGCCAGACAGCGCCCCGGTTCACTACGAACGCCACCGCCCCGAGCAAACCACGCTGTACCGGCGCCGAGGCCGCCCGGCCTGGCGCCTCCATCGCCAAAGTCGCAAGGCCGGTCCAGGGGATTGCCGGCCGACATGGCTTGGCCCCAAACTGCGCCACCTGAAAAAGCGGGTGAGTTTCACCCTGGGAGATCCGCATGTCCGGTGGCCTTGTCAGTAAATTGTTGAATCCGACCCAGACCTTGAGAACACTGCGCAAGCATCCGTTGGCCACCGGTGATCACCTGAAGTCGGTGCTGGCGGGCAAGCAAAAGCTCGACATTCACAACAACCTGCTGCTCGCCTATGAGCATGTGCCGCAGGCCCAGCGCATCTGCTGGTTCGATATCCGCCCCGACGTGGGAGAGACCTACAAGCTGCACGTCGAGCCCCAGGTCGTGTCCGCGCAGTTTCAGACCGGTCGGGTCAGGCCCCATGCCAAGACCTTGCGGCCTATTTTCTACCTGCCGTACCGCAAGAACGGCACCACCCGCATGAAGTTGGAGGAGCCGCCGGGCTGGACGGGCGGAACGGTAGCGTTTTTTTCGACCGCGATGATCGACGGCTGCTCGGTCTATGTGGAAGGGCCGGCGAGCTCTCCCAAAGTCACCCATGCCAACGCGATGTCGGTGCAGCCGACAGCGAGCACCGACACCTACCCACAAAAACAGCTGAAGATCGCGGCCAAGATCAACGCCATGGACGCCCGGGTGCAGCACATCAGGAAGGGCCCGGCCAGCGTGGTGGAACGCCCGGCCTACATGATCGAAGACCCGATCGAGGTGCAGGCGGTCAAGCAGCGGTTTGCCACCGCGCGGGGCATTGCGGTGGGCGACGTGATCGACTACGTGCCGTTTGGCGCGGTGGTGGGCGTGAAAGCAGGCACCGACTGGACGTTCTACCTGCAGAAGAACGGCACCTTCGACTACGACGAGGTGGGCACGCGGGGCAAGATCGGCTACATGGTGCTGGATGTCTGCGAGATATTTCCCAACGGCGGCGCGCTGGTTCGGCTGATGCCCTGAGCAGGGGTTTCTCTGCGGGAGAAAAAAAGGGTCATCGTCGGATTGCGGGGTGCGTCGGATTGCGGGGTGTCGGGTTGCGGGGTGTCGGGTTGCGGGGCGTCGGGTTGCGGGGCGTCGGGTTGCGGGGTGTCGGGTTGCGGGGCGCGCGAGGTCAGTCACGACTCACCGGGCAAGTCTCTTTTGTTCGTGTCCCCCGCCGGCCTGCGGCGCGGCTCCTCCTTGACCTCACAAAAGAGACTCGCCCGGTTCGTCGTTCCAACCATGGGCGGCCGGCGGACAACATTCGCAGGGGGAGAAGTCGCCGAATTTGTTCGTTGGTCTTGGCTTCGTCGGGCCGTCGAGGCCGCGACGAAGCCCGCGGCCGGCTTGCCCACGCGCTGTCGGGCCTGACGCGAACGGCCGCCCACGCGCACGGGCTCCCTTTCGTGACCGACGATGGGGGACGCCACCTCGCCAATGGAGTCATCCAGCGCGCCGCCGCAGGATCACGCTGGCGAATGAAGTCGTCTCTGGATGGATTCCGCGATAGCGCGCGCCATGACGTGACGATGCCGGTCGTCGATCACGAAAAGTAACGCCGGCACCCCGATCCGCGATTCGCGTCAGGCCCGATGGCGGGTGACACGGCTGGCCGCGGGCATCGTCGCGGCCTCGACGGCCCGACGATGCCAAGACCAACTCACAAACCGTGGAATCCTCCCCAGCGAATGTTGTCTGCAGGCACGCCGGGCGTGGAACGGCGAGGCGGGCGAGTCTCTTTTGTGAGGTCAAGGAGGAGACGCGCCGCAGGCCGGCGGGGGACACGAACAAAAGAGACTTGCCCGGTGAGTCGTGACTGACCGAGCGACGCCCCATGACCCAGCGACGCCCCATGCCCAGCAACGCCCGCAAATCTCCAAAGAACCGATTATTTAGCCCCCGGCACCTGTCCTTCGACACCCTTGACGAAGAACTTGATGCCGCCCAGGAAGCCGTCATCCGCGACGACGTCCTTCTTCAGCACCTCCTTGCCGGCGTTGTCGGCGATCGGGCCTTTCCAGATCGAGAACGAGCCATCCTTCAGCCCGGCCTTCACCTTGTCGACCTTGGCTTTCAGATCCGCGGGGACCTTGTCGGAGATCGACACCAGGTCGATGGCGCCTTCCTTGACGCCCCACCACGTGTGGCCGGTCGTCCAGGTGCCGTTGATCGCGTCCTTGGCCGCCTTGATGTAGTACGGACCCCAGATGTTGACCGACGAGGCCAGGTGGGCCTTCGGGCCGTAGGCCGTCATGTCGGAGTCCCAGCCGAACGCGTACTTGCCGTTCTTCTCGGCGGTCTGCAGCACGGCGCTGGAGTCGGTGTTCTGCAGCAGCACGTCGGCGCCGCCGTCGATCAGCGATTGCGCGCCTTCGGTTTCCTTGGGCGGGTTGAACCACTCGTTGACCCACACCACCTTGACCTTGATCTTCGGGTTGACGCTCTGCGCGCCCAGGGTGTAGCTGTCGATGTTGCGGATGACCTCGGGGATCGGGATGGAGCCGACCACGCCGATGGTGTTCGTCTTGGTCATGCCGCCGGCGATGACGCCGGCCATGTACGCGCCTTCGTACGTGCGGTTGTCGTACACGCGCATGTTGTCGGCGGTCTTGTAGCCGGTGGCGTGCTCGAAGTGCACGCCCTTGTTGTCGGCGGCCACCTTGAGCATCGGCTCCATGTAGCCGAAGCTGGTGCCGAACACCAGCGTGTTGCCCTGCGCCACCATGTCGCGGAACACGCGCTCGGCGTCGGCCGACTCGGGCACGCTCTCCACGAACGAGGTCTGGATCTGGCTGCCGAGTTCCTTCTCGAGCGCCTTGCGGCCGTTGTCGTGCGCGAAGGTCCAGCCGCCGTCGCCGACGGGGCCCAGGTAGGCGAACGCGATCTTCAGCGGCGCCGAGGCGGCCGAGGCCGGTGCGGCGGCGGCGGCGGCGGCCGCGGGTTCGGAGGCCGCGACCGGAGCCGCGTCTTCCTTCTTGGTGCAGCCCGCGAGCGCGGCGGCGATCGCCAGGCTGCTCCAGGCGGAGGTGCGCAACACGGCGCGCCGGGTGGATGTCGTCATGGGATATCTCCTCTTTGATGGATCGGGTAACGGATGAACGTGGATCGCAGCGACTGCGCGCAGGATGACAGGCCGAAACAGATGAACGTGGATCCTGCGACTACGCGCAGGATGACAGGCGAAGCCTGTCAACTGCCTGGGAAGAAGGGCTTGCCGAGCGAGGCGGGCATGTTCGCGCGGATCCACACGGGATTGCGCGAGATCAGCACCAGCACCACGATGGTGGCGAGGTAAGGGAGCATGGTGAGCAGCTGGCTGGAGATGGCCACGCCCTCGCCCTGCAGGTGGAACTGCAGCATCGTGACGCCGCCGAACAAATAGGCACCCAGCAGGATGCGCGACGGGCGCCATGTGGCGAAGGTGGTGAGCGCCAGCGCGATCCAGCCCTTGCCGGCCACCATGCCCTCCACCCACAACGGCGTGTACACCACCGAGATGTACGCGCCGGCCACGCCGCACAACGCGCCGCCCACCATCACCGAGACGAGGCGGATGCGGCGCACCGGATAGCCGAGCGCGTGCGCCGACTCGGGCGACTCGCCCACCGCGCGCAGCACGAGGCCGGCGCGCGAGCGGTACAGGAACCAGGTGAGCCCGACCATGAATACGATGGTGAGGTAGACCATCGGATGCTGGCGGAACAGCGCCGGGCCGATGAACGGGATGTCGCCGAGCACGGGAATGGCGAAATGCGCGCGCGCCGCCAGGTGCTCCTGCGTGTAGTGGATGCCCACGAAGGCCGAGAACCCGCTGCCGAACAGGCTCAGCGCCAGGCCGGTGGCGTACTGATTGGTGTTGAGCCAGATCACGAGCACGCCGAACGCGCCGGCCATGAGCGCGCCGGCCAGCGCGCCCGCGCCGAACGCGAGCCAGTCGCTGCCGGTCTGCACCGCGGTGGCGAAGCCGGCGATGGCGGCCACCAGCATCATGCCCTCGGCGCCGAGGTTGACGATGCCCGCGCGCTCGTTGATCAACAGGCCAAGGCCGGCGATGGCCAGCACGGTGCCCGCGTTGAGCGTGGCCGCCAGCAGAAGTGCGTAGGTGTCCATCAGGCGGCCGGGCTCTCGGCGGGGTGCGACGGGTGCGCGGGATGGGCCGCATGCCAGCGCACGCGGTAGTTGATCAGCGTGTCGCTGGCCAGCAGCGAGAACAGCAGCACGCCCTGGAACACGCCGGTGAGCGACTTGGGCAGGCCAAGGCGCGACTGCGCGAGCTCGCCACCGATGTAGAACAGGCTCATCAGCAGCGACGAGAACAGCACGCCCACCGGGTTGAGCCGCCCGACGTAGGCCACGATGATGGCGGCGAAGCCGTAGCCCGCCGGCACGTAGGGCGTGAGCTGGCCGATGGGCCCGGCCACCTCGAACGCGCCCGCCAGTCCGGCCATGCCGCCCGAGATCATCAGCGCCACCCACAGCGCGCGGCGCGACGAGAAGCCGGCGTAGCGCGCGGCCGCCGCGGCCAGGCCGCCCACCTGCATCTGGAAGCCGCCATAGATGCGGAACAGGAACAGCCAGAACGTGGCCACCGAGAGCAGCGCCACCACGAAGCCGATGTTCACGCGCAGCCCGGTGAACAGGCGCGGGATCCTGGTCGCGTCGAGGAAGGTGATGGTCTGCGGGAAGCCGTAGCCGTCGGGATCCTTCCAGGCGCCGTACACGAGGTAGTTGAGCAGCTGGTTGGCCACGTACACCAACATCAGGCTCACCAGGATCTCGCTGGCGTTGGCCCGGTCGCGCAGGAAGGCGACGATGGCCGCCCACGCCATGCCGCCCAGCGCGCCGGCCAGCAGGATGGGCACGACGATCCAGTGGCTGGAGTCGGCCGACGCGTGCATGGCCACGCCCGAGGCCGCGATGGCGCCCAGCACGAACTGGCCCTCGGCGCCGATGTTCCACACGTTGGCGCGGTAGCAGACCGCCAGGCCCAGCCCGATGAGCATCAACGGCGTGGCCTTGACGCACAGCTCCGAGATGGCGTTGGCACCGCGGAACGGCTCCACGAAGAACATGGCCAGGCCGCGCGACGGATCCTTGCCCAGCAGCGTGAACAGCGCGGCGCCCACGAGCACGGTGACGATCAAGGCGATCACCGGCGACGCCAGCGACATCGCCTTGCTGGGCGCGGGACGCGCTTCAAGCTGCAGCATGCAGGGCCTCCGGTGCCGTGGCGGCGTCGTTCCACAGGCCGCTCATCCACTGGCCGATCTGCTCGCGCGTGGCCTGCGCCGCCGACAGGGACGGCGACACGCGGCCGCGGGCGATCACCACCAGCCGGTCGGAGATCTCGAACAGCTCGTCCAGGTCTTCGCTGACCACCAGCACCGCGCAGCCCGCGTCGCGCAGCGCGAGCAGCGCGCCGCGGATCTGCGCGGCCGCGCCGACGTCGACGCCCCAGGTGGGCTGCGACACGATCAGCAGCTTCGGATGCGCGTCGATCTCGCGGCCCACGATGAACTTCTGCAGGTTGCCGCCCGACAGGCTCTTGGCCGTGGCGTCGGGCCCGCCGGCCTTCACGTTGTAGGCGGAGATCAGGTGGCGGGCGAGCGCCGTGGTGCGGCCCATGCTGATCCAGCCGAACGCCGACACCGGCTCGGTGCGCGTGAGCAGCGTGTTCTGCGCCAGCGAGATGGACGGCACCGCGCCGCGGCCCAGACGCTCCTCGGGCACGAAGTGCAGCCCCTCGTGGCGGCGCCGGCGCGGCGAATGGTGGCCGATGGGCTTGCCGAACAGCCGGATGGAATCGTCCGGCGCGCGCTCGTCCTCGCCGGACAGCGCGGCCATCAACTCCTGCTGGCCGTTGCCCGAGACGCCGGCCACGCCCAGGATCTCGCCCTTGCACACCTCGAAGTCGATGTCGTCCAGGTCGGCACCGAAGGCGCCCGTGCGCGCCAGCGACAACGCGCGGACGGCCAGCACCTGCTCGCCCGGCACGGCCTTCTTGTGATCGAGCTGCGGCGGCTCGGCGCCGATCATCAGGCGCGACAGGCTGGCGTTGGTCTCGTGGCGCGGATCCACCTCGCCCGTGACCTTGCCGCCGCGCACCACGGTGCACTTGTGGCACAGCGCGCGGATCTCGTCGAGCTTGTGGCTGATGTAGAGGATGCTGCAGCCCTCGTCGGCCAGCTTGCGCAGCGTGACGAACAGCGACTGCACGGCCTGCGGCGTGAGCACCGAGGTCGGCTCGTCGAGGATCAGCAGGCGCGGCCTGGTGAGCAGTGCGCGCACGATCTCCACGCGCTGGCGCTCGCCCACCGACAGCGTGTGCACCGGGCGCAGTGGGTCGACGTCGAGGCCGTAGACCCCGGCCACCTCGACGATGCGCCGGGTGACGTCGGCCAGCGTCCACGACTTGTCCAGGCCCAGCCACACGTTCTCGGCCGCGGTGAGCGTGTCGAACAGGCTGAAGTGCTGGAACACCATGGCGATGCCCAGTGCCCGCGCCTCCTGCGGGTTGCGGATCTCCACCTGCCTGCCGTCCCACACCATCTCGCCCTCGTCGGGGCGGACGGCGCCGTAGATGATCTTCATGAGCGTGGACTTGCCCGCGCCGTTCTCGCCCAGCACGGCATGGATCTCGCCCGGCTCGACGTGCAGGCGGATGCGGTCGTTGGCCTTGACCGCGGGGTATTGCTTGCTGATGTCGATGAGTTCGAGGCGAAGCATCGGGCGGGCGGATTCCATTCAGGCGGGGGTGCTACGGACGCCGGCGACCCAGGCGTCGACGAGGTTGCGGTCGTCACCCAGGGTCATCCAGGCGAACAATCTTGCATGCAAGCTGCGTGCCAAACCGTCGCGCTGGACGGCCACCGGCCCCACCGCGACGTCCCACACGCAGACGTCGGCCACGGCGCCCGCTTCCAGGCTGCCGATCTCGTCGCCCAGGTGCAACGCCCGTGCCGCGCCGCGGGTGGCGGCGTGCAGCGCGACCCAGGCCGTGAGCCGCTCGCCGCGCATCGCCTGCACCTTGTAGGCGTCGGCCATCGTACGCAGCATCGACAGGCTGGTGCCGCCGCCCACGTCGGAGGCCAGGGTGACGGCGACGTGGGCGTCGAGACTGGCGCGCCAGTCGAACAGGCCGCTGCCCAGGAACAGGTTGGACGACGGGCTGTGGGCGATCTGCGCGCCGGCGCCAGCCAGCGCGGCGCGGTCTTCGGCGTCCAGCCAGATGCCGTGCGCGAACACGCTGCGCTCGTTCAGCAGGTGGTTGCGGGCGTAGACGTCGAGGTAGCTGCGCGCCTCGGGGAACAGCGTGCGCACCCACTCGACCTCGGCGCGGTTCTCGGCCAGGTGGGTCTGCATGTAGACGCCAGGGTGGCGCGTGCACAGCCGGCCCGCCATGGCCAGTTGCGCGGGCGTGCTGGTGGGCGCGAAGCGCACGGTGACGGCATAGGCCAGGCGGTCGTGCCCATGCCAGCGCTCGATCAGCTCGGTGCACTCCCGCTCGGCCTGCTCGACGTCGTCGCACAGCGCGGGCGGCGCATGGCGGTCCATCAGGATCTTGCCCGCGATGATGCGCATGCCGCGTGCGGTGGCGGCCTCGAACAGCCGGTCGACGCTCAGCTTGTGAACCGTGGGGAACACCACCGCGCTGGTGGTGCCGTGGGCCAGCAGCGCGTCGAGGAAGCGCGCGGCGCCGGGCGTGGCCACGGCGTCGTCGGCGTAGCGGGTCTCGGCCGGGAAGGTGTGCGTGTCGAGCCAGTCGAGCAGCTCGGTGCCGTAGCTGGCGATCACGTCGAGCTGCGGGCTGTGGACGTGCGTGTCGATGAAGCCGGGGAGGATCAGGCGGCCCGGGTACTCGTGCCGCGCCCAGTCGTCGCCGGGCGGCTGGTGGCCGGGGCGGGCGCCGACGATGCGGCCGCCGTCCACCAGCAGCCAGTGATCGGGACGCCAACGCACGCCCGCGGGATCGACCTCGCCCCAGGCCGGCGCAGCGATGAAGTCGAGCAGGTCGCCGCGCAGGGCGATCTTCGTGGGGTGGGTCACAGGGCCTCCCGGAGCAGCGGGCGCGGCCGCTGCGCCACGCTGCGCGCGACGTCGCGGACGCATTCGCGCAGCCAGCGCACCGACGCGGACTCGTGGGTGAGGTCGTGCCACAGCTGGTAGTAGGCCAGCGGCGGGAAGGCGATGGGGCAACGCACGATGCGCACGGGCAGCACATCGACGTAGCGCTGGCAGAACAGCCGCCCGGTGGTGAGCACCAGCAGGCTGCCGGCCACCATCGACGGGATGAGCGCGAAGTGGGCGCTGCGCACGGCGATGTCGCGCAGCAGCCCCTGCTTGACCAGGTGGTCGTCGATGACGCCGCGCGCTCCTTCGTAGTTGGGCATGGGCGCCACGTGCTCGCAGGCCAGGTAGCGCTCCACCGTCCACGCGCGCCCCACGCCCGCGCGCACGATGGGATGCTCGGCGGCCACCATGCACACCACCTCGTCGCTGACGAGGCGTCCCAGGTGCAGCTCGTCGGGCGGGGTGAGCCAGTTGCCGATCACGAGGTCGACCTCGCCCTGCGCCAGGCTGCGGCGGTAGTCGAAATGGCTGGACAGCGTGAGCAACTCGATCTTGACTTGTGGCGCGCGTTGCTTCAAGGTGAGCACCAACTGCGGCAGGAAGCCGGGATCGATGAAGTCGCTGGCGGCGATGCGAAAGGTGGTGGTGCTGGTCTGCGGGTCGAAGCCGGCGCGGCGGGTGCGATGGCTGAACAGGCGGTCGGCCTCGTTGAGCAGGTTGGTGGCCGGCACCAGCATCTGCTGGGCGAATGCGGTGGGCGTCATGCCATTGCCGGCGCGCACCAGCAACGGATCGCCGGTGAGTTCGCGCAGCCGCTTCAACTGGGCGCTGACGGCGGGCTGGGAGCTTTGCAGGCGCAAGGCCGCGCGCGACACGCTGCGTTCGGTGATCAAGGTGTGCAGGACGCGGATGAGGTGGAGCTCGATCTTGTCGAACTCCGTGCGCAGCGTCATACGATCAGGCCCATACTTTGCATAAGCCAAAGTATATTCAGTTCCAGCCTTCCGGCGTTAAGTTCATCACCATGAGCGATGCCCCGTCCCTGACGACTTCCCGCGAGATCCGCTTCTTCCACCGCGGCGAGATCGTGCGCTTGCAGGATGCGCCCGCCACGCGCAGCGTGCTCGACTGGCTGCGCGAGGACCAACGGTGCACGGGCACCAAGGAAGGGTGCAACGAGGGCGATTGCGGTGCATGCACCGTGGTGGTCGGCGAGCTGCCCGAGCACACCGACTCGCCCGACCGCGCCGTGCGCGGCCTGCGCCTGCGCCCGGTCAACGCCTGCATCAAGTTCCTGCCCTCGCTGCACGGCAAGGCCCTGTTCACCGTGGAAGACCTGCGCGGCCCGCTGGGCCTGCATCCGGCGCAACAGGCGCTGGTGGACTGCCACGGCTCGCAGTGCGGCTTCTGCACCCCCGGCTTCGCCATGACGCTGTGGAGCAGCTACGAGAACCACTGCGCCGCCGGCACTCGCCCCGACCGCGCGGCGCTGGCCGACGAGCTGGCCGGCAACCTGTGCCGCTGCACCGGCTATCGCCCCATCCTGGACGCCGGCGCGCAGATGTTCGACCACGCGCCGGTGACGCTGGACACGGCGCCGGTGATCGCCGCGCTGCGCACCATCGCCGACGGCGCGCCGCCGTCCGCGCCGCGCACGCTGGCCGATCTGGCGCAACGCTACGTCGCCTCTCCCAAGGCGCGCCTGGTGGCCGGCGGGACCGACGTCGGCCTGTGGGTGACCAAGCAGTTCCGCGACCTGGGCCACGTGATTCCCATCACCGAGGTGGGCGAGCTCAAGGCGATCTCGCAGCGGGACGACGAGCTGCGCCTCGGTGCCGGCGCGTCGTTGGAGGCGGCGTGGGGCGCGCTGGCCGCGAAGGCGCCGTCGCTCACCGAGGCCTGGCGCCGCTTCGCGTCGCCGCCGATCCGCCACGCCGGCACGCTGGGCGGCAACGTGGCCAACGGCTCGCCCATCGGCGACTCGGCGCCGGTGCTGATGGCGCTCGACGCCCAGGTGGAGCTGCGCCAGGGCGAACGCGTACGCCGCCTGCCGCTGGACGACTTCTACACCGGCTACCTGGCGAACCGGATGGAGCCGGGCGAGTTCGTGCAGGCGCTGGTGGTGCCCGACGCGGCGTTCACGCGCCAGCTGCGCGCCTACAAGATCAGCAAGCGTTTCGACTCCGACATCTCGGCCGTGTTCGCGGCGCTGGCCGTCACGCTCGACGACGGCCGCGTGGCCGACGTCCGCCTGGTGTTCGGCGGCATGGCCGCGGTGGTCAAGCGCGCCGCCGGCGCCGAGGCGGCGCTCCTTGGCCAGCGCTGGAATGAGGCCACATTGACCGCCGCCCAGGCCGCGCTCGGCAGCGACTTCGCGCCGCTCGGCGACATGCGCGCCAGCGCTGGCTACCGGTTGCGCGTGGCGCGAAACCTGTTGCAGCGCTTCTGGCTGGAGACCCGGCCCGGCGCACCGGCGAGCGCCGCCGCCACGTCGATCTGGAGCATCGCATGACCGGCACCGCCCCGCGCTCTCTCGAGCCCGCGCACGCCGCCGCGGGCGTGGGCACGTCGCGGCCGCATGAGTCGGCGCACCTGCACGTGGCCGGCGCCGCCACCTACATCGACGACATCCCCGAACTGGCCGGCACGCTGCACTGCGCGCTCGGGCTATCGCCCGTGGCGCACGGCCGGCTGAGGTCCCTGGACCTCGACCGCATCCGTTCGCTGCCGGGCGTGGTCGACGTGTTCACCGCCGACGCCTTCGGCGGCCACAACGACTGCGGCCCGATCTTCCACGACGATCCGATCCTGGCCGACGGGGAGCTGCGCCACGTGGGCCAGCCCGTGTTCGCGGTCATCGCGCGCACCCGCGGGGACGCGCGCCGCGCGGCCGCGAAGGCACGCGAGGTGCTCGACATCGAGCCGCTGGAGGCCGTGCTCGAGCCGCGCGAGGCGCATGCGCGCGGGCAGTACGTGATCCCGCCGGTGCACCTGGTGCGCGACACCGTGGAGGGCGGCGCGCGCGCCGCGATCGCCGCCGCACCGCATCGCCTGGCCGACACGCTGGACGTCGGCGGCCAGGAGCAGTTCTACCTCGAGGGCCAGATCAGCTACGCGGTGCCCACCGAGGACGACGGCATGAAGGTGCACTGCTCCACGCAGCACCCGTCCGAGATGCAGCACCTGGTGGCGCACGCGCTGGGGCTGCAGTCGCACCACGTGCACGTGGAGTGCCGGCGCATGGGCGGCGGCTTCGGCGGCAAGGAATCGCAGTCGGGCCTGTTCGCGTGCGTCGCGGCGCTGGCCGCGCGCCGCACCGGCCGTCCCGTGAAGCTGCGGCTGGATCGTGACGACGACTTCCTGATCACCGGCCGCCGCCACTGCTTCGCCTACGACTACGAGGTCGGCTACGACGACGACGGGCGCATCCTGGGCATCGCGATGACGCTGATCTCGCGCGCCGGCCACTCGGCCGACCTCTCGGGGCCGGTGATGACGCGCGCGCTGTGCCACGTGGACAACGCCTATTGGCTGCCGGACGTGGAGCTGCACGGCTTCTCGGCGAAGACCAACACGCAGAGCAACACCGCGTTTCGCGGCTTCGGCGGCCCGCAGGGCGCGATCGTCACCGAGGTGATCCTCGACTCGATCGCGCGCCGGCTGGGGCGCGACGCGCTGGACGTGCGGCGCGCCAACTACTACGGCGTCGACGAGCGCAACACCACGCCCTACGGCCAGCCGGTGAAGGACAACGTCATCGCCGCGCTCACCGACGAGCTCGTGGCCACCAGCGGCTATCGCGAGCGCCGCGCACTCGTCGCCGAGTTCAACGCGCGCGAGCCGTGGCTGAAGCGCGGCCTCGCGTTCACGCCGGTCAAGTTCGGCATCTCGTTCAACGTGCGCCACCTGAACCAGGCCGGCGCGCTGGTGCACGTCTACGTGGACGGCTCGATCCTGGTCAACCACGGCGGCACCGAGATGGGCCAGGGCATCAACACCAAGGTGGCCCAGGTGGTGGCGCACGAACTGGGCGTGGCGTTCTCGCGCGTGCGCGTGACGGCCACCGACACGCAGAAGGTGGCCAACACCTCGGCCACCGCGGCCTCCACCGGCAGCGACCTCAACGGCAAGGCCGCGCAGAACGCGGCCATCACCATCCGGAAGCGGCTGGCCGAATTCGCCGCATGCACCTTCGGCGGCGTCGCGGCCGACGTTCGATTCGAGAAGGACACCGTGCAGGTGCACGACCAGGTGTTTGCGTTCCCCGAACTGGTGCGCCGCGCCTACGAGCACCGCGTGCAACTGTGGTCGGACGGCTTCTACGCCACGCCGGGCCTGCGCTGGGATCCGGCCGCCACCAAGGGCCAGCCGTTCTACTACTTCAGCTACGGCGCGGCCGTGTCCGAGGTGGTGGTGGACACGCTCACCGGCGAGTGGCGACTGCTGCGCGCCGACGTGCTGCACGACGTGGGCCGTTCGCTGAACCCGGCCATCGACATCGGGCAGGTGGAGGGCGCGTTCATCCAGGGCATGGGCTGGCTCACCACCGAGGAGCTGGTGTGGCACCCGAAGACGGGCAAGCTCGTCACGCACGCGCCCAGCACCTACAAGATCCCCACGGCCAACGACTGCCCGCCCGTGTTCAACGTCGCGCTGTTCGACAACGCGAACGTGGAGGACAGCATCCACCGCAGCAAGGCCGTGGGCGAGCCGCCGCTGCTGCTGCCGTTCTCGGTGTTCCTGGCGATCCGCGACGCGGTGTCGGCCACCGGCGCGCAGCGCCACGATCCGCCGCTGCGCGCGCCGGCCACGTCCGAGGCCATCCTCGACGCGATCGACGCCGTGAGAGCGAAAGGCTGAAAGCCATGGACCGCGACACCCGGCTCGCCGCCATGCACTGGCTGGAACAACGCATTCCGGCCATCGTCGTGGAGATCGTGCAGGCGCGCGGCTCGGCGCCGCGCGGCGCGGGCACGCGCATGCTGGTGTCGGCCGTGCAGGCGATCGGCACCATCGGCGGCGGCCACCTCGAATGGAAGGCCTTGGCCGCGGCCAAGGCGATGCTGGCCGCGCGCGACCTCGCCCCGCGGCGCGAACGCCATCCGCTGGGCCCGGCGCTGGGCCAGTGCTGCGGCGGCGTGGTGGAGCTCGAGTTCGCGGCGCTTGACGACAGCGCCATCGCGCGCTGGCCCCAGAGCCCGCCGCTGATGCACCTGCAGATGCACGGCGCCGGCCACGTGGGCCACGCCATCGCCACGCTGCTGGCCACGCTGGACGTGCGCTGCGACTGGATCGACGAGCGCGACGACGCGTTCCCGTCCACCACCACGCTGGGCACGCCCTGGCCCGACAGCATCCGCCGCCAAGTGGCGGACGGCGCTGAATGCGAGGTGGCCGGCGCCCCCGCGAGCGCGTTCTTCCTGGTGCTGACGCACGACCACGCGCTGGACCTGCGCATCGCCGAGGCCGCGCTGCGGCGCGACGACGCGGCCTTCGTGGGCGTGATCGGCTCGAAGTCCAAGCGCGAACGCTTCCGGCACCGGCTGGCGCAACGCGGCATGGACGAGGCGCGCGTCGACCGCATGCAGTGCCCCGTGGGCGTGCCGGGCATCACCGGCAAGCAGCCGGAAATCATCGCGCTGGCCGTGGTGGCGCAACTGATGCAGGTCGCGACGGCAAGAGCGCTTACTCCGGATGTGCCCCTGATTCGTACCACTGCTTGAGCACGGCGCGTTCGGCGTCGGTGATCTGCGTGGCGTTGTTCAGGGGCATGGCCTTGAGCACCACCGCCTGCTGGTACATCTGCGGCGCGTGAGCCAGGATCTGGTCGGGGGCGTCGAGGCGCACGCCCTTGTTGGCCAGCTGCGCGTTGTGGCACAGGCTGCAGCGTTCCTTGACGATGCCCTGTACCTGCGCGAACGTGGCGCCCGCGGCCGCGGCGGCCGGCGCGGTCGACGTCGACGCCGAGTTCGCCGGCGCGGCCTGCGGCTTGGGCGCGAGCCAGACGGCCAGTCCCACCAGCAGCGCGCAGCCGATGCCCGCGTACTCCCACGGCACGCGCTTGCCCAGCACCAGCGCCCGATGGCGCGCCACGAACGACGTGCGAATGAACGCGCCCGCGGCCATCACGATCACCAGCACCAACCAGTTGCCTTCGGCGCCGTGCAGGAACGCGTAGTGGTTGCTGAGCATCGCGGCCAACACCGGCAGCGTGAAGTAGGTGTTGTGCACGCTGCGCTGCTTGGCGCGCCGGCCGTGCGCCGGATCCACCGGCTCGCCGGCCTTCATCTGCGCGATGACCTTGCGTTGCCCCGGGATGATCCAGAAGAACACGTTGGCGCTCATCGATGCGGCCATCATCGCGCCCACCAGCACGAAGGCGGCGCGGCCCGCGAACAGGTCGCAGGCGAGCCACGAGGCAAACACCACCAGCGCGGCCACCAGCGCGCCGGCCACGGCCTGGTTGCCCTGGTCGAACAGCCGGCAGATGGCGTCGTAGCCGATCCAGAACACCACCAGGAAGGCCAGCGCGCACGCGATCGCGGGGGCGGGCGTCCACGCGTGCACGCGCGGGTCGATCAGGAAGGTGCTGGCCTGGAACAGGTAGAGGGCCGTGAACAGCGCGAACCCGGTGAGGAACGTGGAGTAGCTCTCCCAGTAGAACCAGTGCAGGTTGTCGGGGATCCGTCTCGGCGCGCCCAGGTACTTGTGCGGGTTGTAGAAGCCGCCGCCGTGCACCGCCCACAGCTCGCCGCCCACGCCCTTCTCGCGCAGCTCGGCGTCGGTCGGCTCCACGAGGCTGGAGTCGAGGAACACGAAGTAGAACGACGAGCCGATCCAGGCGATCGCCACGACCACGTGGGCCCAGCGCAGGAGGAAGTTGACCCAGTCGAGGAGGTAGAGATCCATGCGGGCAGCGATGCAAGAGCCGCGCCAGAAGCGAGGCTTCAGCTGCCGCGGTAGGTGGAATACGACCAGGGGCTGGCCAGCAGGGGCACGTGGTAGTGCGAGCCGGCGTCGGCGATGCCGAAGTCGAGCGGCACGCGATCGAGGAACACGGGCTCGGGCAGCGCGGCGCCACGGGCCCGGAAGTAGTCGCCGAGATCGAAGGTGAGGCGATAGCGCCCCGGCTTGAACGCGTCGCCCTCCAGCAGCGGCCCCCCCGCGCGGCCGTCGGCGTCGAGCGTCAGCTCGCGCAGCAGCCGCGCCACGTCGCCGTCGCCGTCGCCGTCGAGGCGATGCAGTTGCACCCGCATCCCGGCGGCGGGGCAACCGTTCATGGTGTCGAGGACGTGCGTGGTCAGGAAGCCCATGGATGCCGGAGAGAGGACGAGACAGCCGCCATCGTGGCAGATTTCGGCGGGAGGGTCATTCGCCCGGCAAGATGGGCGACATGCTCGCCCGCGAATGCGTCAACGCGCCGAGAACGGGTCGGTGGGCTCCTCGCCCCCGGCCGCGACGTCCTTGCAGATGGCCGGCACCTGGTTCGCGCGCAGCGGCGCCTCGTGGCCGCAGTCCCAGCCGAGCAGGTTGCCCTGCTCGTCGACGCGCGGCCTGAACACGAGGTTGCCCTTGGGGGTGGTCACCGTCAGCGCCATCTCCTTGGAATCGAGCACCAGCGTGCTGCCGTTGGCCAGGCGCTGGGGAATGCCGGCCTCGGCCAACGTCTGCGGCACGTGGTGCTCGGGGGTGTAGAACTGCACCAGCGCATCGCGCGCGGGCTGCGACTGCGAGATGGCCTCCGCCACCTTCGCCTTGGTCACGTAGGCCTGGTACGCCGGCAGCGCGACGGCCGCCAGGACGCCGACGATGTAGACCAGCATCAGCAGGCCGAAGCCGCCGCCCAGGCGGCCGGCGTAGGGGATGAACACGGCCGGCACGTACGACAGCGGATGACGTCCGGGGACGGCCTTCTCGTCGCGCGTGACGCGCACGACGCGCTTGGTGATCCACGGGTACGGGCTCAGCAGCTCGTGGAACGACATCCAGAAGCCGCTGGAGGCCTTGGCCTGGTCGCGCAACGCGGCGACGTCCAGCTGGCGCCAGCGGTGGCCACCGGCGGCGAGCGCGCCGAGCGCGATGGCGGCGTTGTCGGGCGACGAGCTGCAGGCCAGGCCGTGGCGGTCGCAGGTGGACTCCTTGGCGCGCGAGTAGGCCGCGCCGATCAGCGGCAGCCACAGCCCGGGCCAGCGCAGCAGGTGCTTGGTGAGGTGGCCCATGCGCAGGTGGCCCAGTTCGTGGCCGATGTAGAACGCCACGCCGTCCGGATGCTCGCGCATCGCGTCGACGGTATTGGAGTTGAGCACCACGTATTCATGGCCCAGGAAGCGGGTGGCGAACGCATTGATGGCGCCGTTGCCATTGAGCACGTAGGCCTGCGGGCGCTTCTTGATCTGCAGCGTGTCGCAGCAGGTGACGAACTGCGCGTGCAGGTCGGGGAACTGGCGTTCGTCGAGCTTCACGCCGTTGCCCTTGATCCAGGCGATCAGGGCCGACTGCGCGAACAGGTAGGCGATGAATCCCAACAGCAGGCCGATGAGCGCGACGCCGACGGTGCCCACGATGATCAGGATCCAGAAGGCGAGACCGATCACGAGCGTGAGCGCGGACAGCGTGCGCTCGCCCGGATAGACGAGTTTGTTCAAGGTTCTTCCCTCCTCGGGGATCTTGTTGGTCACGCTCTCGAGGGTGGAGCGGTCGGCGCAGGGCTGCGCCGCAGCGCGATTCTAGGAAGCAATTGGCACGGTCACCTAAAGAAGCGGCGTCGGCCAGCCGATAAGGAGTGGAACGGCAACTGTCCGATCGCGCGATCAAGCGCCCCGGACGCCTGCTTTTTCAACGATTGCGGAAGGCTCCGATGCGTCAGGCCGAACCACGCCAGTACCTGGGCGCCCTGCGCGCCGCCCTCACCGCCGCCAAGGTGGCCAACGCCGCGCGCGCCGCGGTGTTCCACGTGCTCCCGAACGGCATCAGCTGCAAGATGGACTGGGACGGCTGGGCCGACCCCTGGTACAACGCCACGCCGCGCCAGCAGGCCCTGCTCGACGTGCTGCAGGACCTGATCGACGGCGGAGAGACCGAGGTGCCGATGATCGCCCTGAAGACGGCCCTGCGCCTGGAGGTCCCCGAGTCGGAGATCCTGCGCAGCCGCGACAACGTGGCCGCCGACGGCGAATCCGGCTACTTCTTCGACGACGTGATGCACGCGCTCTACGCGCTCGACGCCCAGGACACCGAGCAGGTGTTCTACGGCCTGATCGACCGGCTGATGCAACCGGGCTGCGTCCGCGCGAGACTGATCGCGCGCTGAGAGCGCGACCCGCGCCTCGAAACGTCCGATATCTCACACGTCGCCCCCATCCGGGTGGTGATAATCGCGACATGTCGTCGCGCCCTCTCCGCCTCCTCCTGGCCAGCGTGCTGGCCGCCTGCGCCTTCGCGGCGGCGGCCGCGCCGCGCATGCCGCTGGTCACGATGCAGGACGGCGACGCCGTGCTCCTGCGTGACGGCGCCCGCTTCGCGCTGGCCGAGGGCGTGCGCCTGCAGGCCGGCGACCTGATCGCCACCGGCGCGCAGTCGCGCCTGCTGCGCATCGAGTTTCCCGGCGGCCCCGGCTTCGCCCTGGGCCCCGACACCCGCGCCATGCTCATGCCCAACCTGGGCGACGACGGCCTGCACGCCGGGGTCTACCTGCTCTCCGGCTGGGTCAAGCTGGCCGCCCCGACCGGCACGGCGGGCGCGCTGCGCAGCGCGCTGGCCGATGCGGACACCACCGGGGGCACCCTGATCCTGGCCGTGCAGGCCGATGGCGCCCAGGCCTTCGCCGAGTCGGGCCCCTCGCGCGTGCAGCCGCGCGCCCCCGACCAGGCCGCACCGCCCCTCAAGTCGGGCGAGATGCTGTGGCTGCCCGTCGGCGGCAAGCCGGCGCTCGCCAAGGGCACGTCGCCAGCCTTCGTCCAGGCCATGCCGCGCAGCTTCATGGACACCCTGCCCTCGCGCGCCACGGCCTTCGCGGCCGACGTGCCGCCGCGCCGCCTGGGTGACATGGCCTACGCCGACGCCCAGCCGTGGATCGACGCCGAGGCCCCGCTGCGCCAACTGTTCGCCGCGCGCTGGCGCCGCCTCGCGGCCGACCCCCAATTCCGCAGCGGGCTCGTGGGCGGACTGAAGTCCCATCCCGAGTGGACGCCCGTGCTGTATCCGTCCGGCCGCGCGCCGCAACCCGTCCATTGAACCCGCCCGGCTTCCCGCCCGGCCCCAAGCCATGAAACTCCTCGTCAAGTTCAACCTGGTATTCCTGATCGTGTTCCTGGTGGGGCTCGCGGGCTCCAGCCTGATCGCGCGCAACATGCTGCGCCAGGCCGCCAAGGACGACGTGATCGACCGCGCGCGCCTGCTGATGACCAATGCCAACGGCGTGAGCACGTACACGGCCACGCAGATCAAGCCGCTGCTCGAGACGCAGATGAAGTACACCTTCCTGCCGCAGTCGATCCCGGCGTATTCGGCGGCCGAGGTGCTGGCCCATGTGCAGAAGGCGTACCCCGACTACACGTTCAAGTCGGCCATGCTCAATCCCACCAACCCGCGCGACCGCGCCGTGGCGTGGGAAGAAGACATCGTGGCCACCTTCAAGAAGTCGGCCGACATGAAGGAGTTCATCGGCGAGCGCGAGACGCCCACCGGCACCGCGCTGTACATCGCGCGCCCCATCGTCATCACCAATCCGGGCTGCCTCGCCTGCCACAGCACGCCCGACGCGGCGCCCAAGACGCTCACCGACAAGTACGGCCCGGGCAACGGCTTCGGCTGGACGCTCAACGAACCGCTGGGCGCCCAGGTGGTGTCGGTGCCGCTCACGCTGCCGCTGCGCCAGGCCGACCACGCGCTGCTGGTGGTCATGGGCGTGCTCACCGGCGTGTTCGTGCTGATCGGCGCAGCGCTCAATCTGATGCTCTATCGCCTGGTCATCCGGCCGGTGAGCGCGCTCTCGGGCATTGCCGACCGCGTGTCGATGGGCGAGTTCGAGGCGCCCGAGTTCGCGGTGAAGTCCAACGACGAGATCGGCGTGCTGTCCGAGTCGTTCAACCGCATGCGCACGAGCCTGGCGCACGCGATGAAGATGCTCGACAGCTGACACCCCGTACAGCATCCGAACCATGACGCCTCCCATTCCCGAGCGCATCGGCAAGTACACGATCTCCGCGGTGCTCGGCCGCGGCTCCATGGGCACCGTCTACAAGGGGTTCGACCCGCACATCCACCGCACGGTGGCCATCAAGACCATCCACCGCGAGCTGCTGGGCGACTCCAGCGCGGTCGATTCCATGGCCGCCCGGTTCCGCAACGAGGCCAAGGCCGTCGGCCGCATCGCGCATCCGGGCGTGGTGGCCATCTACGACTTCGGCGAGGACGGCGACGTCACCTTCATCGCGATGGAGTTCGTGGACGGCCGCACGCTGGACGAGATCCTGGCCGTGCCGCAGATGCTGTCCGAGGCCAACGTCCTTGCGGTGATGGACCAGCTGCTGGAGGCGCTGTCCGTGGCGCACGCGCAGGGCGTGTGGCACCGCGACATCAAGCCGGCCAACCTCATCGTCACCAAGCAGGGCCAGGTCAAGCTCACCGACTTCGGCATCGCGCGCCTGGAGGACGCCAACCTCACGCAGGTGTCGTCGATGATCGGCACGCCGGCCTACATGGCGCCCGAGCAGTTCACCGGCAAGGGGCTCGACCACCGCGCCGACCTGTTCGCCTGCGGCACGCTGCTGTACCGCATGCTCACCGGCCGGCGCGCGTTCACCGGTGCCACGCAGGAGGTGATGTACAAGATCCTCAACGAGGAGCCTCCGGCGCCCAGCGTGGTCACCAAGGGCCTGCGCCCGGCGGCGTTCGACGCGATCGTGGCGCGCGCCATGGCCAAGAACCCCGTCGACCGCTACGCCGACGCGCCGGGCATGCGCGCCGCACTGCAGGCGCTCTCTCGCACGCCCGCCTCGGCGTCCGCCAAGGCCACGGTGATCCTGCCGATCCCGCGCGACGGCGAGATGCCCGTCATCCCCGGCGCCGTGTCGCCCAGCGTGGCCGCGCCGCGCGAGGCGCCGCCGGCGCGCGACCCCGCGCTGTCGACCGGCGCGGCGAGCAGCTCGGGCACGGGCGTCGCGCCGCCCGGCTGGGATCCGGCCGAGCTGAGCCGCATTGAGCGCGTGCTGGCCACCCACGTGGGCCCGATGGCCCGCGTGATGGTGCGCGAGGCGGCGCGCAGCCACGCCGATCCCGACAGCCTCACCAGCGCGGTGGCTCGCCATATCGCCGAGGGGCCCAAGCGCCAGCAGTTCATCGACGCGGCGCGAGCGGGCGGCAGCCACGTGACGCCGGCGCCGTCGCCGTCGCCGATGTCCAGTGCCGCCACGCCGGCCGGCGCCCCGCTGGAGGAGGCCTTCAAGGCCCAGGCGGTGGCCATCCTCACCCGCAGGATGGGGCCGATCGCGCGGGTGATGGTCAGGCGCGCGGCCGACGCCGCAGGCGGCGACAAGGGGCGTTTCGTCCAGCTGTTGCTGGAGGCGCTGCCCGAGGCCGACCGCTGGACGGTGCAGGGCGAGCTGAACAAGATCGCCTGACGCACAGCGGCGTAACGCTCGGAATGACGGAGGTCTTGTCAGGCCGAGAAATCCCGCCCCTCCCCCCGAACCTTCCGGATCGGTGGAAAATGCGTGTTGGGAACCGGGAAGCCGCCCGCCTCGTCACCAGGGCAAGGTCGTCGCTCGCGGTTCCGCCCTCCTTCACCCTGGAACTGCGCCGATGACCACCCAACAGCCGACCATCATCTACACCCTGACGGACGAGGCGCCCCTGCTGGCGACCCACGCCTTCCTGCCCGTCGTGCGCGCCTTCACGGCGCCGGCCGGCATCGCCGTCACCGCCACCGACATCTCCGTGGCGGCCCGCATCCTGGGCGAGTTCCCCGAATTCCTCACCGACGCGCAGAAGGTGCCCGACAACCTGGCGGAGCTCGGCCGGTTGACGCTGCTGCCCGACACCAACATCATCAAGCTGCCCAACATCAGCGCCTCGGTGCAGCAGCTGCAGGCCGCCATCAAGGAACTGCAGGGCAAGGGTTTCGCGATTCCCGACTTTCCCGAGCAGCCGGCCACCGACGACGAGAAGAAGATTCGCGCCCGTTACGGCAAGGCGTTGGGCAGCGCCGTCAACCCGGTGCTGCGCGAAGGCAACTCCGACCGCCGCGCCCCGCTGGCGGTGAAGAACTTCGCCCGCAAGCATCCGCACTCGATGGGCGTCTGGAGCCAGGCGTCGCAAACCCACGTGGCGACGATGAAGCACGGCGACTTCTATCACGGCGAGAAGTCGATGACGCTCGACAAGGCGCGCGACGTGCGCATGGAGCTGGTCACCAAGAGCGGCAAGACCACGGTGCTCAAGCCCAAGGTGGCCCTGCTGGCCGGCGAGATCATCGACTCGATGTTCATGAGCAAGAAGGCGCTGCTCGAGTTCTATGAATTCGAGATGGAAGACGCGCGCAAGACGCACGTCATGTTCTCGCTGCACGTGAAGGCGACCATGATGAAGGTGTCGCACCCCATCGTGTTCGGCCACGCCGTGCGCATCTTCTATCGCGAGGCGTTCGAGAAGCACGGCAAGCTGTTCGACGAGCTGGGCGTCAACGTCAACAACGGCATGGCCACGCTGTACGACAAGATCGCCACGCTGCCCACGTCCAAGCGCGACGAGATCATCCGCGACCTGCACGCCTGCCACGAGCATCGCCCGGAGCTGGCGATGGTCGACTCGGCCAAGGGCATCACCAACCTGCATGCGCCCAACGACGTGATCGTCGACGCGTCGATGCCCGCCATGATCCGCATCGGCGGCAAGATGTGGGGCGCCGACGGCCGTCCGAAGGACACCAAGGCCGTGATCCCGGAAAGCACGTTCGCCCGCATCTACCAGGAGGTGATCAACTTCTGCAAGACCAACGGCAACTTCGATCCGGTCACCATGGGCACCGTGCCCAACGTGGGCCTGATGGCGCAGCAGGCCGAAGAGTACGGCTCGCACGACAAGACCTTCGAGGTGACCGAAGCCGGCGAAGCCCGCATCGTCGACATCGCCAGCGGCGAGACGCTGCTGGTGCAGCACGTGGAGGAAGGCGACATCTGGCGCATGTGCCAGGTCAAGGACGCGCCCATCCGCGACTGGGTCAAGCTGGCCGTCACGCGCGCCCGCAACTCCGGCATGCCCGCCGTGTTCTGGCTCGACGCGTACCGTCCGCACGAGAACGAGGTGATCAAGAAGGTGCAGACCTACCTGAAGGATCACGACACCACCGGCCTGGACATCCAGATCATGTCGCAGGTGCGCGCCATGCGCTTCACGCTGGAGCGCGTGATCCGCGGCCTGGACACCATATCGGTCACCGGCAACATCCTGCGCGACTACCTCACCGACCTGTTCCCCATCATGGAACTGGGCACCAGCGCCAAGATGCTGTCCATCGTGCCGCTGATGGCCGGCGGCGGCATGTACGAGACGGGCGCGGGCGGCTCGGCGCCGAAGCACGTCAAGCAACTGGTGGAAGAGAACCACCTGCGCTGGGATTCGCTGGGCGAGTTCCTGGCGCTGGCCGTGTCGCTGGAAGACCTCGGCATCAAGACCGGCAACGCCAAGGCCAAGCTGTTGGCCAGGACGCTCGATGCCGCCACCGGCAAGCTGCTGGACAACAACAAGTCGCCGTCGCCCAAGACCGGCGAGCTCGACAACCGCGGCAGCCAGTTCTACCTGGCCCTGTACTGGGCCCAGGAGCTGGCCGCGCAGGCCGACGACCTGGAGCTGCAGGCGCACTTCAAGCCGCTGGCCGCCACGCTCGCGTCCAAGCAGAAGACCATCGTGGGCGAGCTGTCCGACGTGCAGGGCAAGCCCGTGGACATCGGCGGCTACTACCTGCCCGACGTCGAGAAGACCAGCGCGGCGATGCGTCCCAGCGCCACGTTCAACGACGCGCTGGCCGGCGTTCAGTCCTGAGGCTGATGGAGGGCTTCGATCTCCTCGAAGTCTTCCTCGAACATCCCGAACTGCTGGTTCTCCAGCGCGATGGCGGGGCGCTCGTCGCACCACGGGTTGTCGCCCAGCCGGCGCGCCAGGCGCCAGCAGAAGCGGTCGCGCTCGGCCTCGGGCACGGCCCGGGCGGCCTCGTGCACCCAGGCGACCGCGTGGTCGACGGTGGCCGCCGCGGGCAATAGCGGACGACCGCGGTCGGCGCGTCCGACGTGGCGCTGCAGGATCAATCCATGCTGGCGCGCGGCGTCCAGCGCCGGGCCCAGCGTCACGCGGTCGGCGTAGCGCATGGCGGCCACGTCGATGGCGTCGCGGCCGAGCAGGTCCAGGGCGAACAACAGCGCACCGAGCGCGGCGTCGCGCCCGATGGGCTCGTAATTCACGTCGTCGTGCGTGAGGCGGATCGCGTCGCCGCGAAGCGGGGTCAGGATGGCGGGCATGGGCCCTGATTGTCGCCCGCAACCGCGCCCCCGCCGTCAGCCCGGGAAGTGCCGCCAGTGGCCTTCCGAGACCACCTCCACGTTGCCGTCCACCACCTTGATGGCCGTCTGGTCGTCGATGGCGTACGACGGGCAGCCGAGCGTGGCCGCCCAGCGTTCGGCACAGGCCATCGTATTCTCCGGGAACGTCGGGTAGTCGAGGTGCGGAAAGATCGCGAAGTCGACCACGCCCAGCGCGCGATCCTCGCCGGTGAGGGCCGGCTTCGCCTCGATGAAGTCGTCGCCCACGCGCGGCGCCATCACCATGCTGCCGGCGCTGAGGCCTACCCAGGCCTTGGCGGGCTGCGCCTGCAGGAAGTCGGCCAGGCCCGACTGCCGCATCCAGTAAGCCAGGTACAACGCGTCGCCGCCATCGACGAGCAGCACGTCCGCGTCGGCAACCCAGCGCATCCAGCGGTCCTTCGCGATGCTGGGCAGGGCCGTGAGCTCGAGCACGCCCATGGACTTCCAGCCCAGGTCAGTCATCAGGTTGCCCTTGCCCGTGATGAAGCGCCAGGCGCCCGCGGGAGTGCCCCTCGGGTGGCCGTAGCTGGCGGTGGGGATGCACAGGGCGGCGCATTCGCTGATCGGCTTGTCCAGCAGGTCGACCAGCGCGCGGTGGATGCTGGCGTTCGTGATGCCACCGGAGGTGAGGAGCAGTTTCATGAGGCCTTCCCGTGAGCCTGGTCAACTTTGGCCAGTCCTCTCCACGACGCGCGAGGATGCCCCGGATCGACATCGCCTCGGCGAACTGATCGCGGCAGGCGACGGCGTCGGCCCGCATCAGGCCGACGCCGTCGCTGTCCGCTCGCTCAGAAGCGCAGGATGCCGCCCACCTGTTGGCCCACGATGCGGCGTCCGGTCAGGTTGGTGCCCGAGAAGTTCTTCGTCAGGCCGGCCGAACCGGCGAGCCCGAACGCGCCGGTGGAGCTGTTGGACATCTCGTCGACGAGCCCGTAGATCGTCACGTTGGAGAAGGCCTGCCAGTAGGCACCCACCGACCAGCCGGTGGCGCTGCCGCTCGAGTTGTCCGTGTCCTTGATCTTGCCGTACAGCCCGCCGAGGCGCAGCGTGGACGTCATGCGGTAGTCGGCCGACACCTGGTAGATGTCGTAGTTCGTGCGCGCCGTGAGGTTGGTGCCGTTGACCACCGTGGGAATGTTGCCCACCTCGTTGCCGCCGGTGTTGCTCAGCGCGCCGCCACCGTTGTTGGAGTGGACGTACGCGGCGTAGATCGTGCCCACGCCGTAGTCGTAGTTCGCGTAGACGTTGTGGTAATAGATCTCCTGGCCGCGCACGGCGCCGTTGGGCGCCTTGGCCACGAGGCCGGAGTAGGCCACGCGGATCGGGCCGGCGGCGTAGTCGACGCGCAGTTGGGCCACGCCCTGGTTGAACGTGCTGGTGTTCTGCTGGCCGCCGCCGCCGATGGCGTAGTGGGCCACCACCTGCACGCCCGCGATGCGCGGCGAGAGGTAGGCCATGTCGCCGTCGTAGCGCGATGGCACGCCGAACGAGTTGATCACCGAGCCCAGGGTGCGCTCGGTGTAGTCGATGTAGTTGCCCTGCGACTGGATGTCGGTGTTCTGGCGGCCCACGCGGAACTCGCCGTACGGGCTGGTGAGGCCGGCCCAGGCCTGGCGGTCGAACAGGCGGCCGCTGGTGGTCAGGCCGGTGGCGTTGGCGTTGGGCTGGTCGCCCTGCGCGCCGTTGGTGCCGTTGAAGCCAGTCTCCAGCGTGAAGGCCGCGCCGTAACCGGCGCCGAAGTCCTTCGTGCCGGCGAAGCCCAGTCGGCTGCGCAAGACGCCGCCGTCCTGCATCGAGTTGATCCTCGCGCCGCTGCTGCTGCGCATGTGGTTGCCGTAGAGGTCGAGGTCGCCGTAGACCATGAAACTGCCGCCCTGGGTCTTGATCTGCATCAGGCGAGGAATGGGCACGAGCTGCGACGCGGTGCCGAGGTCGGTGGCGGCCGGAATGACCGGCGGCGGATTGACGATGATCGCGGACGCGGCCGGTGCCGCGGCCGCCTTCTGCTGGTCGGCGGCGCGCTGCGCCTTCATCTCGGCCACCTGGGCCTGCAGCTGCTGCACGGCGGCCTCGAGGTCGGTGAGCTGGTCGGCGCGCGCGGCGCCGGAGGCCAGCAGGCCCGCCGATACGAGCAGGGCCGCGACGGGACTCAGGCGGAACAGGAATTTCTGGTGGATCATCGAATGTCTCCTCGTGACCTGGTGCGGTCTGTGGTGGTTGTCGAACTCAAAGGGAACGGGGGCGCGGGATTCGTCTACTGGGGCCCGAGCGTCGCGATCAGCGCGCGCAACTGCTCGAACTCGTCGGGCTGCAGGTCGGACAACGGCGGACGAACCGGGCCCGCCGAGTGGCCGACGATCGTCGCCCCGGCCTTCACGATGGACACCGCGTAGCCCTCGCCGCGATTGCGCAGCGCGATGTAGGGCAGGAAGAAGTCGCGGATCAGCGCGTCGCACGCGGCACCGTCGCCGGCGGCGTGGGCCGCGTAGAAGTCCATGGCCATCCGCGGCGCGAAGTTGAAGACGGCCGACGAATAGACCGGGCAGCCGATCGCCTTGTACGCTCCGGCGAACACCTCGGCGGTGGGCAGCCCGCCCAGGTAGGCGAAGCGGTCGCCCAGGGTCTGGCGCACGGCGACGAACTTCTCGATGTCGCCCACGCCGTCCTTGAAGCCCACGAGGTTGGGGCAGCGCCGCGCCAGCAGCTGCAACGACGCCGGCGTGAGCCGGCAGGCGCCACGGTTGTAGACGATCACGCCGATCTTCACGCTGCGGCACACCGCCTCGATGTGCGCCACCAACCCCGGCTGGCTGCCCTCGGTGAGATAGTGCGGCAGCAGCAGCACGCCCTGCGCGCCGAGCCGCTCGGCCTCCTGCGAGTACAGGATCGCCAGCGTGGTGCCGCCCCCGGCGCCCGCCACGATGGGCGTGCGGCCGCGGCAGGTGTCCAGCGCCACCCGGATCACGTCGGAGAACTCGCGCGGCTCCAGCGAGAAGAACTCGCCGGTGCCTCCGGCCGCGAACAGCACCGAGGCGCCATAAGGTTGCAGCCATTCCAGGCGCTCTGCGTACGGGGCCGGCGCGAAGCGCAGCTCCGCGTCGAAGTCGGTCAGGGGGAACGACAGCAGGCCGGCCTGCAGCACGGACTTGAGCTCTTCGGGGGTCATCGCGTTTGTCTCCGCAAGGTCGTCACGCGCCGCGTCGGCGGGGCGTGGGGATCAGTATTTGATCCTTTTGTTGTCAGTCATCGTATAACAACGACGCAGCAACAAACCCCGGGAAAGCCCGTGGAAACAACGCCGCCGTAGCGCGTTTCCCATGTGGCAGGTAGCGCTTTGGTGTTATCCCTGTATCCGCCACGCCGCGCAGCCTCTACAGTCGCTCATGTTGTACGATAACTTATGACAAGCCCGATAGCTTGCAACCGAGACAAGACGACCGCCATGGCCTCGCCCATCCCCTTCCATCGCCTGCTGCTCACCGGCGCCGCCGGCGGCCTCGGCCGCGAACTGCGCCGTCGCCTGCCCGCCCATTGCTCGGTGCTGCGGCTGTCGGACATGGCCGCGCTGGGCGAGCCCGGCGAGCGCGAGGAACTGCGTCCGGCCGACCTCGCCGACGCCGACGCGATGCTGGCGCTGCTCGAAGGCGTCGACGCCGTCATCCACATGGGCGGCGTGTCCACCGAGCAGCCCTGGGAGGCCATCCTGCCCGCCAACATCGTCGGCGCGTACAACCTGTACGAGGCCGCGCGCCGACAGGGCGTGCGCCGCGTGGTGTTCGGCGGCTCCAACCACGTGACGGGCTTCTACCGCCAGGACGAGGTGATCCCGGCTGGTGCCCCGCCGAAGCCGGACGGCCTGTACGGGCTGTCCAAGGCCTTCGGCGAGGATCTCGCGCAGCTGTACTTCGATCGCCACGCCATCGAGACGGTGAGCCTGCGCATCGGCTCGTCGTTCAGCGTCCCGCGCGACCGGCGCATGCTGCACACCTGGATGAGCTTCGACGACATGGAGCGCCTGGTGCTGGCCGCCCTCACCGCGCGCGACGTGGGCCACAGCATCGTCTGCGGCGTCAGCGCCAACCCGCAGGTGTGGTGGGACAACACGCCCGCGGCGCACATCGGTTACCGGCCACTCGACAGCTCCGCGCCTTTCGCGGCCGACATCGAGCGCGCCACGCCGTCGGACGATCCGGCCGATCCGGCGGTCATCTACCAGGGCGGCCAATTCGTGAAGCAGGGGCCGTCACGATGACCGCCTCGCGCGCGGAACGCGTGCGTCCGGGCCACCGCGACCGCGTGGGCGAGAGCCCGTTGTGGAACGCCGCCGAACGCGCGCTGTACTGGGTGGACATCGAGGCCTGCGCCATCCGCCGCCTGCGCCTCGACGCCGACGCGCTGGACTCCTGGACGCTGCCCGAGCGTGTGGCCTGCATCGCGCTGCACGCCGACGGCGGCCTGGTGGCCGGCCTCGAGACCCGCCTGGTGCACGCCGCGCTGGGCGACGACGGCGCGGTCACGCTGGCGACGCTCGCGCCCGCGCGCCACGAGCGCCCCGACATGCGCTTCAACGACGGCCGCTGCGACCGCGCCGGCCGCTTCTGGGTGGGCAGCATGGTGCGCGACATGGGCGCCAACGTGGCCGCCGGCCGCCTGGTCCGCCTCGAAGCGCACGGGCTGTCCGCGCTGCCCATCGACAGCATGTACACGCCCAACGGCCTCGCGTTCGATCCCGACGGCCGCGGCGTGTGGTGGAGCGACAGCCACCCGCTGTCGCAATGCATCTGGCACGCGCCGCTGGACGCCGACGGCAACGTGGGCGAGCGCCGCCTGGTGGCCGACCTGCACGACCAGCCCGGCCGCCCGGACGGCGCGGCCATCGACGTCGACGGCGGCTACTGGATCTGCGCCAACGACGGCGGCCGCGTGCTGCGCTTCACGCCCGACGGGCGCGTCGACCGCGTGCTGGACGTTCCCGTGAGCAAGCCCTCCATGTGCAGCTTCGGCGGCGCCGCGCTCGACACGCTCTACGTCACCTCGATCCAGCCCGCCAATCCGCAGGGCGACGACGTGGCGCTGGCCGGCGAGGTGTTCGCGCTGCGCCCCGGCACCCAAGGCATCGCCGAGACGCCCTTCCGGCCGCCTCGCTGAACGCATCCGCCTCGAACACCCCCACAAGACGACAACAGGAGACAAGCCATGACCTCACGCAAGACCACCCCCTTCCGCTCGCTGGCGCTGGCCGCCGCCGTGGCCCTCGCCTGCGCGGCCGCGCACGCGCGCGAGTTCCGCTCCGCCGACATCCACGTCAAGGACTACCCCACCACGCTGGCCGTGAAGTACATGGGCGAGCAGCTCACGAAGAACACCGGCGGCAAGGACAAGATCAAGGTGTTCGCCGACGGCGCGCTGGGCTCCGAGAAGGACACCGTGGAGCAGGTCAAGATCGGCGCGCTCGACATGGTGCGCGTCAACAGCGCGGCCTTCCACGGCATCGTGCCCGAGTCGATGATCCCGTCGCTGCCGTTCCTGTTCCGCGACATGGACCACTTCCGCAAGACCATGTACGGCCCGCAGGGCGACAAGGTGCTGGCTGCCTTCGAGAAGGCCGGCTTCATCGGCCTGGCGCTGTACGAGAGCGGCGCGCGTTCGTTCTACGGCAAGAAGCCCATCCGCAGCGCCGCCGACATGAAGGGCCTGAAGGTGCGCGTGCAGCCGTCCGACCTGTGGGTGAGCCTCATCACCGCGGTGGGCGGCTCGCCCACGCCCATGCCCTTCGCCGAGGTATATACCGGCCTGAAGACGGGCCTGCTCGACGCCGCCGAGAACAACATCCCGTCGTACGACGAGATGAAGCACTACGAGTCGGCGCCGGTGTTCTCGGAGACGCAGCACGTGATGTCGCCCGAGGTGCTGGTGTTCTCCAAGAAGATCTGGGACACGCTGACCCCCGACGAGCAGGCCGCGCTGCGCAAGTCCGCCAAGGAGTCGGTGCCTTACTACCAGACGCTGTGGGTGGCCAAGGAGACCTCGGCGCGCGCCTCGGTGCTCAAGGCCGGCGCAACGATCATCCCGGCCTCGCAGATCGACCGCAAGAGCTTCATCGACGCCGAGAAACCGGTGTGGGACAAGTACATGTCGACGCCGGAGATCCGCAACGTCGTCAACGAGATCGTCAACACCAAGTAGGCGTCGCAGATCGTGACCTGGCTCGCCCACCTCAACGCCCGCCTCACGGCCATCGTGCTCGTGCTCGCGCGCGTGTGCCTGGCCGCGCTGGGTCTCATCGTGTTCTTCGGCGTGGTGATGCGCTACGCCTTCAACAACGAGCCGCCGTACGTGGAGCAACTCGCGCTGCTGCTGGTGATCTCGGTGTCGATGTTCGGCGCCGCCGCGGTGGCGCACGACGCCGGCCACATCGGCCTCGACTCCCTGGTCGACACCCTGCCCCCGGTGCTGCGGCACTGGATCGCCCGGCTGGTGGCGCTGTCCACGCTGGTCTTCGCCGTCGTGATCCTCTACGGCGCGTGGGAGATGGCCAAGTCCACGCACGACAACCAGATTCCCACGCTGGGCATCTCCGAGGCCTGGCGCTACCTGCCGCTGATCATCGCCGGCTTCCTGATCGCGCTGTTCTCGATCGACCGCATGTTCCGCCGCATGCCCACGCCCGAAGCAGAGTGACCCGAACGCCATGGCCCTGACCCTCCTGTGTTCCACCTTCGTCGTCCTGCTGCTGCTGGGCGTTCCGGTGGCCTTCGCCATCGGCCTTGCGTGCCTGGCCGCGTTCTTCTCCGAAGGCCTGCCCATCGCCACCTCGGTGCAGATGATGGTGTCGGGCATGAACGTGTTCTCGTTCCTCGCGATCCCGTTCTTCATCTTCTCGGGCGAGCTGATGCTGCACGGGGGCATCGCCGACCGCATCATGAACTTCGCGCGCAGCCTCACCGGCCACGTGCGCGGCGGCCTCGGCCTGGCCAACGTGCTGGCCAGCACGCTGTTCGGCGGCGTGTCCGGCTCGCCGGTGGCCGACACGTCGGCCATGGGCGGCGTGATGATCCCGCTGATGAAGCGCGAGGGCTACGGCGCCGACTACGCGGTCAACGTCACCACGCACGCGTCGCTCACCGGCGCGCTGATGCCCACGTCGCACAACATGATCATCTACGCCTTCGCGGCGCAGGCGGCCGCGGGCGAGATCGCCGGCCGCACGATCAAGGGCGTGTCCATCGGCGACCTGATGTTCGCCGGGCTGGTGCCCGTGTTCTGGATCATGGTGTGCATGCTGGTGGCCGCCTACTGGCAGGCGGTGCGCTGCGGCTATCCCAAGCGCGAGGACGGCAGCTCGATGATCCGCATGTTCCCCGGCTGGGGCATGGTGGCGCGCACCTTCATCGCCTCGCTGCCGGGCCTGGCCATCATCGGCATCATCCTGGCCTGCGTCATGGGCGGGGTCACCACCGCCACCGAGGCCGCGGCCATCGCGGTGGCGTACTCGATCTTCCTCACCACCGTCGTCTACCGCTCGATGACGCGCCAGAAGATGTGGCACGCGCTCGGCAAGGCGGCGCGCACCACCGGCGTGATCCTGCTGCTGATCGGCGTGTCCAACATGCTGCGCTGGCAGATGGCCTACCTCGAGATCCCCGAGAGCATCGAGACGCTGCTGCTGGACGCCACGCACCACCCGTGGCTGATGCTGCTGTACATCAACATCATCCAGATCATCCTGGGCATGTTCCTCGACATGGCCGCCCACATCCTCATCACCACGCCGCTGTTCCTGCCGCTGGCCATCCAGATGGGCGTGGGCCCGGTGCAGTTCGGCATGATGCTGCTGCTCAACTGCGCGCTGGGCCTGGTGCACCCGCCGGTGGGCACGGTGCAGTTCGTGGGCTGCGCGATCGGCGAGATCTCCATGGGACAGGCCACCCGCACGGCCTGGCCCTACTACCTGGCGATCTGGGTGGCCATCAATCTCGTCACCTACGTGCCGGCGTTCTCCACCTGGCTGCCGGCGGCGATCACGGGGCACGCCGTTTTCTAGCGTCGGCGGTCGGCACGCCCGGCGAGGCCGCGGAGCCGCTGGCCGCCAAACGATCGGTTACGTTCTTGCGCGGTCGCTGACAACGTCGAAGAGGTTGACAGTCGCACAATGCGCGGGTACGCGGAGAAGGTGCCCGCGGACATCCATCGATGTGGCTGATCCCTCTCGCAAGGCGTCCTGCGCCTCAAGAACATGCCCGTAGTCGCAGTCATCAATCGCAAGGGCGGAAGCGGCAAGAGCACGCTCGCGACCCAGTTGGCAGGTTGCCTCGCCAACCGCGGACTCCACGTGATGCTGGGGGATGTTGACCGCCAGCAATCGTCGCTGGCCTGGCTGCGCCGTCGCGGCGCACAGCCCACGGCGCGGATCATCGTCGGCTGGGCGTTCAGTGCCAACAGCGTCATGCGGCCGCCCGCCGGCATCACGCACGTGGTGCTGGACACCCCCGGGGGTTTGCAGGGCTACGATCTCGCCCGCATCGTGATGAGTTCCGATGCCATCCTGATCCCCGTCGGCGATTCGATCTTCGACCGCGAGTCCGCGCTCGAATGCCATGCCGAACTGCTGACGCTGCCGCGCGTGGCCGCGGGGCGCTGCAAGGTCGCCATCGTGGGCATGCGCCTCGACGCGCGCACGAAGGCCACCGCGCGCATGCAGGCGTGGGCCGACCAGAACGCGCTGGTGTACGCCGGCTCGGTGCGTGAATCGCAGAGCTATCCGCGCGGCGCCGACCAGGGGCTGACGTTGTTCGACGTGCCGGCCGCCAAGGTCGAGGCCGACCTCGCGCAATGGCGTCCCATCGTCGACTGGGTGGACGCCAGCTGGCTTTCCGCCGAGCGCATCGAGGCGACATCGAAGGTGGCCGTGCCGGTCTCCGCGCCATCCATCTCGCCCAACGCCCGCCGCCGCACGCTGGTGCGCGCGCCGCTGCCCGTGTCCAACGGCCCGGCGTCGGAGTTCCGCACCACACGCGAGATCCCGCGGCCGCCGCGCGCCGAACGCTTCGGCTGGCTGCTCACGGTCTTTCGCTCGCGCGCCTGACGCGCACGCCACGCTCAGGGCGCGGCGAACGGGGGGACGCGGGTCGGTGTCGGGGTTGACACATTGTTTGCGGATCGTTTCGGCGCCCCTTTTCCCGGCGCTGATCGGACTTCCGAGCCGGCCCCGTCGGCCTAGCATCGGTGCATGGGTTGGCGATGGCAGCCGGCCGCAACTCGACAAGGCCGCGCATGTCCCTCACCACCCTCAGCAACAGCAGCACGCCGTCCACCTCGTCGACAGCATCGTCCCGCGCCGAGCGCGTCGAGGCGGCCGCCGCCGGCGTCACCGCCACCCTGGCCGGCATCGCCACGGCCGCCACCGAGGGCGTCAGCGCCACCGTGTCGCTCAGCGGCAAGGCGCTGCACGCGCTCGAGCACGCCGGCGAGGCCGCGGTCGACGGCGTGGAGAGCCTGGCGGTGGGCGCCTGGCATGCGGTGGAAAGCGGCGCGCAGGCGGTTGAGCACGCCGGCGAGGCCGTGGCCAGCGCCGTGGCGGACGGGGCCAGCGAGCTCTACGCCACGGCCAAGACAGTGGGCCAGGCACTTGGCCACTACGCCGAGGTGGGCCTGAGCGCCACCGGCGAGGCCGTGTCGGAGCTGGCCAGCGGCACCGTGATGGCCGCGTCGGCCGGCGGCAAGGCGCTCGCCAGCCTGCTCTGAGATCAGCGCTGCAGCGCCGGTCGCTTGGGGTCGAAGGCCCAACCGGGCAACAGGTACTGCATCGCCATGGCGTCGTCGCGCGAGCCCAGCCCGTGCTGCTGGTAGAGACGATGCGCCTTCTCCACCTCGCCCATGTCGAGCTCGACGCCGAGGCCCGGCCGCTTCGGCACCTGCACCAGCCCACCCACGATCTGCAACGGTTCCTTGGTGAGGCGCTGGCCGTCCTGCCAGATCCAGTGCGTGTCGATCGCGGTGACTCGGCCCGGCGCCGCGGCGCCCACGTGGGTGAACATCGCCAGCGACACGTCGAAGTGGTTGTTGGAATGCGAGCCCCAGGTCAGGCCCCAGTCGCGGCAGGTCTGGGCCACGCGCACGGACCCGGCCAGCGTCCAGAAGTGCGGGTCGGCCAGCGGGATGTCTACCGACTGCAGGGCCAGCGCATGGCTCATCTGGCGCCAGTCGGTGGCCACCATGTTGGTGGCGGTGGGCAGGCCCGTGGCGCGGCGGAACTCGGCCATCACCTCGCGCCCGGAGAAGCCGTCCTCCGCGCCGCACGGATCTTCCGCGTAGGCCACCACGCCGCGCATGTCGCGCATCAGGCGGATCGCGTCCTTCAGCAGCCAGCCGCCGTTCGGATCCAGCGTGACGCGCGCCTGCGGGAAGCGCTCGTGCAGCGCCACGAGCGCCTCCACCTCGTCCTCGCCGCGCAGCACGCCGCCCTTGAGCTTGAAGTCGTTGAAGCCGTAGCGCTCGCGCGCGGCCTCCGCCAGGCGCACGATGGCGTCGGGCGTCATCGCCTTCTCGTGGCGCAGGCGAAACCAGTCGTTGTCCGCGTCCTGCTCGCGTGCATACGGCAGGTCGGTCTTGTCGCGATCGCCCACGTAGAACAGGTAGCCCAGCATCTCGACGGCGTCACGCTGCTGGCCTTCGCCCAGGAGCGCGGCAACGGGCACCTCGAGGTGCTGTCCCAGCAGGTCGAGCAGAGCCGACTCGATGGCCGTGACGGCGTGGATCGTGGTGCGCAGGTCGAAGGTCTGCAGCCCGCGGCCACCGGTGTCGCGATCCGCGAACGTCTGCTGGATCCGTGCGAGCAGGCCCTGGTGGGCGCCAATGGCCTGCCCGAGGACGAGCGGGCGCGCGTCCTCCAATGTCTGGCGGATCTTCTCGCCACCCGGCACCTCGCCGACGCCGGTGCGTCCGGCGGAGTCGGTCAGCAGCAGCAGGTTGCGCGTGAAGAACGGGCCGTGCGCGCCGCTGAGGTTCAACAGCATGCTGTCACGGCCTGCCACCGGAATGACGGTGAGCGACGTGACGACGGGGGTGGACGGACTCGACATGGGGTCTCCTGGGGACGGCACCCGCGTGCTGCCGATCAGCGGCAAGGCCGATCCCGTTGTATGTTGTACGATGACTTGACCGGACTATCTCCCACGGGCAGCCATCGTTCAACCAGGGAGTTATACGTAGTGCAACTTGCACCAGTGGCGCCATAGTTGTACGATGACTGATAAGTTTTAGCCATCCTCTCACAGCTTCAGCGAACCCTCCCCCATGTCGCCTCAAGAACTCAAGACCGCCCTCGGATCGGGCCTGCTGTCGTTCCCGCTGACGGACTTCGACGCCAACCTCGACTTCGCGCCCAAGCCGTTCGCCGACCGGCTGGAATGGCTGCAGCCCTACGGCGCCACGGTGCTGTTCGCCGCGGGCGGCACCGGCGAGTTCTTCTCGCTCGAGCCCGAGGAATACGGCCGCGTGGTGAAGGTGGCGCTGGACACCTGCCGCGGCCGCACGCCCATCGTGGCGGGCGCCGGCGGCGGCACCACGCTGGCCATCAAGTACGCGCAGGAGGCCGAGCGCCTGGGCGCGCAAGGCATCCTGCTGCTGCCGCACTACCTCACCGAAGGCAGCCAGGACGGCCTGGTCGCGCACATCACGGCGGTGTGCAAGAGCGTGAAGATCGGCGTGGTGGTCTACAACCGCGGCGGCTGCAAGCTGACGCCGGCCAGCCTGCAGGTGCTGGCAGATCGCAACCCGAACCTGGTCGGGTTCAAGGACGGCGTGGGCGACATCGAGAAGTTCGTGGCCATCCGCCAGACCCTCGGCGATCGCTTCACCTACCTGGGCGGCCTGCCCACCGCGGAGGTGTTCGCCGGCGCGTACAACGCGATGGGCTGCCCCGTCTACTCGTCGGCCGTCTTCAACTTCATCCCGAAGACCGCGATGGACTTCTACCAGGCGCAGGTCGACGGCGACACCGCCACCACCAACCGCCTGATCCGCGACTTCTTCCTGCCCTACATCGCGCTGCGCAACCAGGGCGAGGGCTACGCGGTGTCGATCGTGAAGGCGGGCGCGACCATCGTCGGCCACACGGCCGGCCCGGTGCGGCCGCCGCTGTCCGAGCTCAACGCGCCGGAGGTCGATGCGTTGGCCACCCTCATCTCCAAGCTGGGTTCGCAGTAAGCGACCACGGAAGGCCTGCCATGTTCAAGAACCTCATCAATGGCGAGTGGGTGGACGGCGTGCATGCCGCGCGCAACGTCAATCCGTCGGACACCGCCGACCTGGTCGGCGAGTACGCGCAGGCCGACGCCGACCAGACGCGCCAGGCGATCGAGTCCGCGCGCCGCGCGTTCCCCGCGTGGAGCCTGAGCACGCCGCAGCAGCGCTTCGACATCCTCGACGCGGTCGGCACCGAGATCCTGGCGCGCCGCGCCGAGCTCGGCGACCTGCTGGCGCGCGAGGAAGGCAAGACGCTGCCGGAGGCCATCGGCGAGGTCCAGCGCGCCGGCAACATCTTCAAGTTCTTCGCCGGCGAGGCGCTGCGCCCGGGCGGCGAGACGATGCCGTCGGTGCGGCCCAACGTGGGCGTGGAAATCACGCGCGAGCCCATCGGCGTGGTGGGCATCATCACCCCCTGGAACTTCCCCATCGCCATTCCGGCGTGGAAGATCGCGCCGGCGCTGGCGTACGGCAACTGCGTGGTCGCCAAGCCGGCCGAACTCGTGCCCGGCTCGGTGTGGGCGCTGGCCGAGATCCTCTCGCGCAGCGGCCTGCCGCAGGGCGTGTTCAACCTCGTCATGGGCAAGGGCTCGGAGGTCGGCGCCACGCTGCTGTCCGATGCGCGCGTCGACGCCATCACCTTCACGGGGTCGGTGGCTACCGGGCAACGCGTGGCGCAGGCCTGCGTGGCCCGCATGGCCAGGTTCCAGCTCGAGATGGGCGGCAAGAATCCGATGATCGTGCTCGACGATGCCGACCTGGGCGTGGCCATCAACTGCGCGGTGCAGAGCGGCTTCTTCTCCACCGGGCAGCGTTGCACGGCATCGTCGCGCATCATCGTCACCGAGGGCATCCACGACCGCTTCGTGCAGGGCGTCATAGAGAAGCTGCGCACGCTCAGGATCGACGATGCGCGCAAGCCCGGCACCGACATCGGCCCGGTCGTCGACGCCACCCAGCTGAAGCAGGACCTGGACTACGTCCGGATCGCCAGCGCCGAAGGCGCCAAGGTGGCCTTCGGCGGCGAGGCGATCGAGCGCACCGGCGACGGCAAGACCGGCTTCTTCATGCGCCCCGCGTTGATCACCGAATCGACGCCCGCCATGCGCATCAACCGCGAGGAGGTCTTCGGCCCGGTGGTGAGCGTGGCGCGCGTGCGCGACTACGACGAGGCGCTGGCCCAGGCCAACGACACGCCCTTCGGCCTGGCCGCGGGCATCGCCACCACGTCGCTGAAGCACGCCACCCACTTCAAGCGCCATTCGCAGGCCGGCATGGTCATGGTCAACGTGCCCACCGCGGGCGTGGACTATCACGTGCCCTTCGGCGGCCGCAAGGGCTCCAGCTACGGTCCGCGCGAGCAGGGGCGCTACGCGGCGGAGTTCTATACCGTCGTCAAGACGGCCTATACGCAGGCCTGACGCAGCCCCGGCGGCTCAACGCCGGTACCAGCCCACCACGCCCGGCTGCAGGTTGATGTTGACCTGCTTGACCTGCTGGTACTCCAACAGCCCGTTGACGCCCAGGTCGCGGCCATAGCCGCTCATCTTGTAGCCGCCCCAGGGCGCCTCGTTGAAGGTCGGGTTGTAGCAGTTGATCCAGGTGACGCCGGCGCGGATCTCCTTCATCACGCGCAGCGCGCGGGCGCCGTCGCTGGTGAACACGCCGCCGGCCAGCCCGTAAGGCGTATCGTTGGCCATCGCGACGGCCTCGGCCTCGGTGCGAAACGTCTGCACGGCCACCACCGGGCCGAACACCTCCTCGCGCACGATGTCCATGTCGCGCGTGCAGCCGTCGAAGATCGTGGGGCGCACGAAGAAGCCCTTGGCGCACTCGCCTTCGGTGTAGCGCTCGCCGCCGCACACCAGGCGCGCGCCCTGCGCCTTGGCGCGTTCGACGTGGCCCAGCACCTTCTCCATCTGCGCCTGCGACACCAGGGCGCCCATGTCGGGATCCTGCGCCGGGTCGCCGAGGGTCATCGCGTTGGCGCGCTCCGCGAGGCGCGCCACGAACCGGTCCTTCAGGCTCTCCTCGACGAGGATGCGCGAGCCGGCCGAGCACACCTCGCCCTGGTTGAAGAACACGCCCATCATGGCCCACTCCACCGCGCCTTCGAGGTCGGCGTCGGCGAAGATCACGTTGGGCGACTTGCCGCCCAGCTCCAGGCCCACCTTCTTGAGGTTGCCCACGGCCGCGGTGGCGATCACCTGGCCGGTGCGCGTGCTGCCGGTGAAGGTGATCATGTCGACGTCGTGGCTCAGCGCCAGCTCGTGACCGGCATTGGGGCCGGTGCCCAGCACCAGGTTGGCGGTGCCGGCGGGCAGGCCCACCTCGTGGAAGATCTTGAACAGTTCCACCGCCGACAGGGGCGTCACCTCGCTGGGCTTGAACACCACGCAGTTGCCGGCGGCCAGCGCGGGCGCGAGCTTCCACGTGGCCATCAACAGCGGATAGTTCCACGGCGTCACCAGCGCGCACACCCCCACCGGCTCGTGCATCGAGTAGGAGTGCATCGCGCCGAAGCCGTCGCTGACCTCGTAGACCCCTCCCTGGGGCTTGGTGATCAGGCCGGCGTAGTAACGGAAGCACGCCACCGCGTCCTCCACGTCGGCGCGTGCCTCGCGCAGCGGCTTGCCGTTGTCGCGCATGTCGATCAGCGCCAGCTCCTCGGTGCGCGCCTTGATGCGGTCGGCGACGGCCAGGAGCATGTCGGCGCGGCGCGGGCCGCTCATGCGGCGCCACTCGCCCTTGCCGTAGAACGCCTCCTTGGCGGCGGCGATGGCCAGGCGGGTGTCCTCGGCGCGGCTGTCGGTGACCCGCGCGATGACCTCGCCGGTGGCCGGATTGACGACGTCGCGCGTGGCGCCGCCAAGGGCGGGCTGCCATCGGCCGTCGATGTAGTTGGGGCGGATGTCCATGGCAGCGAGTCTCTCAGAGAAGGACGTGGATCTTGCGCAGCGTCTCGGTGACCGTCCACATGGTGGCGGTGCCGGCTGCCAGCTGGCCCACCGTGCCGGCTTTCAGCTGCAGGCTGGGCGTGCCGTCGTCGAAGGCTACGGTGGCGGAGCCGGACAGCACGATGAAGAACTCGTCGGCCTCGACGTCGGTGCTGGTGCCGGGCGAATGCTCCCACACGCCGATGCTGCCAGCGCCGATCGTGCCCAGTTCGACGCTGCCGACGCGCGGGGCGCCCGCGACGACCTGCTCGGCCGGCAGGTCATGCGAGTCGAGCACGAGGGTGGCCGCGGCCACGCACTGGTTGGCGAGCAGGTGGGTCGTGTGGTTTCACGAGTCGAAGCCCAGGCCCATGGCGTCCATGGCCCGCAGGAACAGGTTGCGCTTGCCGTGGTCGTGGTCGGCGCGATTCAGCGACCAGCGCGTGGCCTGCACCGTGGCCCACGTGAGCGGCTCAGGCGGGAACGCCATCGGCTTCTCGCGCACCATGCGCAGGCGCGTGCGCTCGGTGTCGAGGCCGTCGGCCTTGTCCAGCAGCACGTTGGCCGCGAAGCGCGTGGCGCCCACGCCCAGGCCGGTGAAGCCCGCGGCGTAGACCACGCGGCCCTGGTGCGCATCGGCGAAGAACGCGCAAAAGCGCGAGCAGGTGTCGATGGCGCCGCCCCAGCGGTGCGTGAAGCGCAGGCCGGCGAGTTGCGGGAACGTGGTGAAGAAGTGGCTGGCCAGGCGCTCGAACGACTCGGGCCGGTCGTCGTGGCGGTCGTCGACCTTGCCCGCGAAGTTGTAGATGGCGTCGTAGCCGCCGAACAGGATGCGGTTGTCGCGCGTGATGCGGTAGTAGTGGAACTGGTTGCCCAGGTCGGCCAGGCCCTGCCGGTTCTTCCAGCCGATCGCCTCCAGCCGCGACGCGCTCAGCGGCTCCGTCATCAGCACGTAGTCGTAGACCGGGATCGTGTGCGAGCGGTAGCGCTTGAGCAACGACGGGAACGCGTTGGTGGCCAGCACCACGCGCGTGGCCGCGAGACTGCCGTTGGCCGTCCGCAGCGCCACGCGCGCGAGGCCCGTCACCAGCTTGCCGGGATGCAGCATCGCGGTGCCCTGGCGGTCGTACTGGCCGGCCAGGAAAGTGGGCGAGTCCACCTCGGCACGCACCTGCCGGGCGTCGAGGCAGCCCTCGCCGTGCAAGGTGGCGGCCTGGTAGGACTCCACCGCCACCATCATCACGCCGCTGCGCTCGAAGTCGCAATCGATGCCGTAGCGCTGCACGGCCTCGGCGATCTCCTCGAGGTTGCGCAGCCCCAACGCCTCGAGCTGCTGGAACTCCTCGGGCCAGCGACGCTCGCCGTTGTCCTCGCCGTGCGTCAGGCTGGCCTCGCAGAAGCCGCCGTTGCGGCCCGACGCGGCCCAGCCGATGGCGTCGCCTTCCAGCAGCGTCACGCGGCGCTCGGGGTCGCGCTCCTTGGCCAGGATGGCGCTCCAAAGCCCCAGGAAGCCGCCGCCGACGATGGCGAGGTCAGTCGTCGCGTCGCCGGCCAGCGGCACGAAGCGCTGGCGCACGCCGACGTCGTCGAGCCAGAACGGGCGGTTGACGCTGGCTTGCAGCGACGCGAGGACGGCCGCGCGCGGCGGCGCCTGGCGTTCGAAGACGGTCTGCACCCGGCTCACTCCTGCTGGGCCAGCGCGTCGGCGCAGGCCACCGGGTGCGCCGAGTACGTGTCGCCGTGCGGGAACTCGATGTTGTTCAGGCCGCCGACCTCGTCGAACACCAGCAGGATGTCGTGCGGCGTGCACGTGAGCGGCTGGGCGGCGTGCGGCAGGTCTTGGGGATGCATGTCGGGCGGGGGATCAAGCAAGGATGGGCTCGATTCTGGAGACAGGTTCAGTTTGAATAAACTGCACCGTATCGCTAGTCACGCACACAGGATTGAAACTGATGGTCAAGAAGGCGCTGCTGGGGCAGATCGGCGACACCGAGATCCGGCTGCTCCGCATCTTCAAGGCCGTCGTGGCCTGCGGTGGCTTGGCGGCCGCGGAGCTGGAGCTCAACATCGGCCGTTCCACCATCAGCCGCCACCTGCGCGACCTGGAGGAGCGGCTGGGCCTGGTGCTGTGCCGGCGCGGCCGCGGGGGCTTCGCGCTGACGCCCGAAGGCCAGCGCGTGTTCGACGACGGCCTGCGCCCGCTCGAGGCGATGGACACCTTCCGCTCCGACGTGCGCGACATGCACGCCGAGCTCACCGGCACGCTGGCCATCGGCCTGTTCGACAAGACGGTGACCAACCCGCGCGCGCACATCGGCGCGGCCGTACGCGACTTCCGCCGCACGGCGCCGGAGGTGGCGTTGGAGATGACGATCGGCTCGCTCACCGACATCGAGTCGGCGGTCATCGACGGGCGCATCGACGTCGGCGTGGTGCCCGACCACCGGCGCTGCGACAGCCTCTCGTACACGCCGCTGTTCGACGAGGAGATGCTGCTGTACTGCGGCCGCCAGCACCCGTTGTTCGAGCCGCGCGACGAGCCGCTGTCCTGGGACGAGCTGCGCGACTACGACCACGCCGGCCTGGGCTTCCACTCGCCCAACATGGAGGCCACGCATCGCCTGGGTCTGCGCCGCCAGGCCACCGTCAACGACCAGGAGGCGATCGCCACGCTGATCCTCTCGGGCTGCTACATCGGCTTCCTGCCGGATCACTACGCGGAGACGCCGTTGCGCAACGGAGACATCCGCCGCGTGGTCGCCACGGGCTCGACCTACGACGTGCGCTTCGTGGCGATCCAGCGCCGGTCACCGGCGCCGACGCGCATCGGCGAGGCTTTTCTCAAGTGCCTGCGCGAGGCGCACGCGGGCGCCTCCTGAGACACGCCGATCGGGGTCGGAAGACGACTACTCGTCGCGCAACGCGCGCTCGAATGCCTCTTCGGGCGAGAAGCCTTCCATGATCATCTCGATGATCAACGGGCGCCGCTCGCGGACTCGCGTGGGCAGCGTCGCCTGGTGCTCGCGGAAGTAGGCCGACATCGCCTCGAGAGCGAGCGGCTCCTTCACCGTCTTGCGATGCTTCGCCGCCGCCTCGGCCTGCTTCATGAATGCGCCGAAGTCCTTGGCGACGGGGGTCCAGTCGAAGTCGAACACCGTGTCGCGCGACGCCTCCGGCTCGGGGGAACGCCTGGAGCCGGCGGTGCGTTCGCCAGCGCCCGGGGTCAGTACCACCGAGGTGAGGTCGGGCAGCCCGCGTTCGCTGGTGAATCGGCGAATCAGTTCCAGTCGACGCCCGGTCGACACCGTGATCGCCTTCTGGATGACCGTGACGCCGGGATTCGCCGCCTTGGCCTTGATCACCAGTTCGCCGTAGCTCACGCGTTGCCTCTGCTGGGCAACCTCCACCAGCAGCGGGTAGTAGGCGCGGGCCAATTGCACATCGGCCGTGCTCACGTTCGAAGGGAGGGTCGGGATCGTGTCGGTCATCGTCATGTGGGAACCTGTGGTGAATGTCGTGGCAAAGGCCGAATCGATCGCGCAAAGCAAAACGCCCACTCGAAGGTGGGCGTTGCTTTCGAGGCTTGCGCCTCGAAGAATTTTGGTTGCGGGGGCTGGATTTGAACCAACGACCTTTGGGTTATGAGCCCAACGAGCTACCAGACTGCTCCACCCCGCGACTGAGAAAGCTATTATGACATGAAACGCCAGCACTTGTCATGCGACGCCCAGAAAACTGCGTAAAGAGTCGTCAGTTGGGGGGCGGCAGCAACTCGTCGATGAGCAGCAGCGTCTCGTCGAGCTTGATGGGCTTGGCCAGGTACGCGCGCACCCCGGCCACGGTGGCCGCGTCGCGCTGGGCCTGCGTGCTGTCGGCCGACACCACCACCACCGGCACGCGCGTGAGCACGGGCATCGTGCGCATCCATTCGGCCACCTCCAGGCCCGAGCCGTCGGGCAGGTGCAGGTCCACCAGCACGAGGTCGGGGCGCAGGCGCTTGATCATGTCGATGCCGTCGCGCACGCTCACGGCGAGGTGGAGCGTGCAGTCGGGGCGCTGCTCCACCACCTCCTGCATCAGCAGCGCGTTGATCGGGTTGTCCTCCACGTAGACGATCTGTCCGCCGGCGCCGTGCGGCAGTGCCACCCGGGCGGGCGTCTCGCCGGCCTCCGGCGGCACGCCCAGCGAGCGGCGCAGCGTGAGCGTGACGCGGGTGCCCACGTCGGGGCGGCTGTCGATGGCGATGTCGCCGCCCATGCGCTCGATGAGGCGGCGGCTGATCACCAGGCCGATGCCGGTGCCCTCGATCGCACTGGACTCCAGGCCCAGGCGATCGAAGGCCGAGAACAGGCGCGCGAGCTGCGCCGCGGTCATGCCCCTCCCCGTATCGGAGATCTCGATGACGAGCCGTCCCGCGTCGTCATTTCCGGCACCCGGCGGCGTGGCGGCGCGCAAGTGCACCTGGACATCGACGCGGCCGTTCTCGAGGTTGTACTTGATGGCGTTGCCGATGACGTTGACCAGCACCTGGCGCAGCCGCGTGGCGTCGGCCTGCACGCTCCAGGCCTCGCGCGACAGGTGCTGCGGCAACGCCACCGCGAGCGTCACCTGCGCCGTCTCGGCCAGCGCCGCCATCAGCCGCACGCTCTCGTTGATGACCAGCGCCACGTCGACGTCGCCATCTGGATGCGGGCGTTGCCCGACTCGATGGTGGACAGGTCGAGCACGTCGTTGATGAGGGTCACCAGGTGCCACCCGGCGGCCTCGATGCACGCCACGCGCTCGCGCTGGTGGTCGTCGAGCGGGTGATCCTCTTCCATCTGCAGCAGTTGCGCGTAGCCCAGCATCGCGTTCATCGGCGTGCGCAGCTCGTGGCTCACGCGCGAGAGGAACTCCGACTTGGCCTGGCTCGCCGCCTCGGCGCGCCGGCGCGCCAGCTCGAGCTCGCCCGAGCGCAGCCGCTCCGACTGGTCGGTGCCCACGAACAGGAAGCCCAGCGAGTCGTCGGCCGACGCCCCCGCGCCGCCGCCCGATGCGAAGACCACCGCGCGCCGATCGCCGGGCCCGTGCGGAGTGCCCGCACTGGCCAGCGACGCGCGCACCGCGGTCACGGCCAACGACACGCTCAGGCGCGACGCGTCCTTGCGGATCCACGTCCAGTCGCGCACCTCGTAGCCGAAGCGCTCGGCCACGGCGGTGATCGCCTCGCGATCCTTCACGGACCGCTTGAGCTGGAACGTGAGCTCCTCGCCCCGGCGCGCGATCTCGACCGCGTCGTACATGCCCTTCGGACACGCCTTGCCGAGCACCTCCGAGGCCCGGTAGCCCAGCATCTTCTCGGCCCCGCGGTTGAACAGCCGCACCACGTGATCGGCATCGACGGCGATGATGGCCACCTCGGTGGCCGCGTCCAGCAGTGCCTGCAGCTCGGCCTGCGCGTGACGCGCGGCGCGCTCCTGGTCCTTGGAACGATCGAGCAGGCGACGCAGTTGCGCCCACAGCGCGACGACCTCCTCGCTGCCGAGGTCGACGTCGGGCTCGCCCGGCTCCGCGCCACCTCGGGGGACGTCGTCGACGAGGTTCGCGGCGGCGCTGACCAGTTGCCGGTAGCTGTCGGCCTGTCGCTCCGCCAGCTTGAACGCGACGGCGGCCACGATCACCAGCACCACCAGCACCGCGACGCCGACGACGCCGGCCAGGCGCTCCACCGGCGCGAACATCGCGGCGCGCGGCTGCGCCACGAGCACGTACCAACCGGTGGTGGACGCGGGCGCCACGGTGGCGAGCCAGCGCTTGCCGTCCAGCTCTACCTCGCCGGAGCCCGTATAGCCCGCCAGCGCGCGGCGCACCAGGCCCACCTCGCTGAGGTTCTCCTGCCAGCTGGCGCGCTCCTGGTCGGGGTGAACGATGACGCGGCCCAGGCCGTCGAAGACGATCACCGCCAGGTCGCCGTTGCCCGGCACATGGATCTGGCGCGCCATCTTGTCGAGCGACAGGTCGGCTACCACCATCCGGCCATCGGCGGGCGCGGCCACCACCGCCGTGATATGGCCCGTGAGCGGCGACAGGAAGGTGTTGGACCACACCGGCGCCGTGGCCACGCTGGCGCGCCCGTAGAACGGACGGCGCGAGAGATCGAGGCCTTCCCAGTCCTGCTTGCCGATGCGCGTGCCGGGACGCACCTCGGCGATGGTCACCACGCCCGAGGCATCGAGCAGGATCGTCGACTCGAGCGACTGCGCCTCGTCCAGCGCCTCGCTGAGCGCGGCGCGGATCTCGAGCTCGCCCGCGCCGGGCCGCACGTGCGTGGCCGCGCGCGCGGCCGCCTCGCGCGGCGCCGCGATGAGCAGCTCCACCTGCGCGAGCACCAGCAGCGCGGTGCGGTGGTTGCTGTCCTCGATGTCGCGCAGCTGCTGCGGGATCGCCACCGCGCTCCACAGCACGATCACCAGCAGCAACGGCACGCACGCGAGCAGCATGTACTGGCGCGTGAGGATGCGCTTGAGTGGCGGGCGAGCGGTCTTCATGCTCAGTGCAACATCACGAAGCGGCCGGCGTGCACTTCGCTGAGCCGGAACCGGCTGACGCTGTCGCCGAAGTGGTCGAGCACCACGGCGTGCTGCACGCCCGGCCACGTGCCCGGCGCGCGCAGCACGTCGCGCAGCGACTGGTTGTCCGTCTTGCGGCGCAGGCCCTCGGCGCCCATCATCGTGGCGTCGTAGGCGAACACCGCCGCCTGACTGGGCGTGCTTCCGTAACGCTGGACGAAGCGATCGCGGAAGTCGAGCCACGCGGGCGCACGGCTGTCCAGATCGAGCACCTGCAACACGAGTGCGCCTTCGACGGCGTGACCGCCCAGCTGCAGCAACTGCACGTTGGCCGACCACGACGACATCGCGATCTGCACGCCGGGGTCGAGCCGCCGAAGTTGCTGCGACACGATCGAGGCGTCCACCGCGCTGCACACCAGCAGGAGCACCTTGGGATGCGACGCCAGCAGCTCGGTGGCGATGTGCGCGTAGTCGGGGCTCTGGTCGGTCTCGTAGCGCACCACCTTGGCCGGCGCGCCGCCCAGGGCCTGGAAGCGCGCGTCGAAGCGGCGCGTGAAGCTGTCGCTGTAGGCGCTGTTGCGCCATTCGGCCATCACCGCCGCCGACTTCAGGCCGCGCGCGATGGCGGCCTCCGCGAGCTGGTCGGCGCCCGGGCCGGCGGTGGGAATGACCCGGAAGAAGTAGTCGTCGAGGCCGTTCAGCTCGTCCGAGTTGGCCGTGGGGCTGATCAGCACCAGGTGCCGTTTCGACGCCTGCGGCGCCATGCCCTTGGCGACGCCGCTCATCATCGGGCCGATGGCGAACGCATCGCCCTCGTCGGCCATGCTGTCGATGGCGACCGCCCCCAGCTCCGCGGTGTGGCCGTCATCATGGCTGCGCAGCTCGTAGCGCGGGCCGGGCCGGGCGTTGAGCGTCTCGATGGCCAGCTGCGTGCCGTTGCGCGCGTCGACCGTAAGTTCGGACACGCGCCCCGACAGGCCGCCCACGAAGCCCACCTTGATCGGGGCGGCGGGTTGGCAGCCGCATAGCGCGGCCAGGCCGACCAGGGCCAGGCGTCGAATCGACAGGAGTCCGGGAAGGGACATGTTCGTGGGGAGTACCCGCTGGTGCACGCGGAAAAGTGGTTCTGCGGCCCAGCATAGCCCCCCGTGCGAACCGCTGGCAAGCCGCGCCCGGCGCCGCACCGACGGGGCCGTGACGCTTTGCGCAACACGGTCGGCGATTCGGCCTGGCGCCGCGGGAACTCAGTCGGCGATGACCTGGGGGCCCGCCAGCCAGCACCAGGCGCCCACCTTCAGGTCGAGCGGCAGCGCCAGCTTGCCGAAGCGGCTGCGGTGCAGCGCCTCCACGCGGTTGCCCACCGCGGCCATCATGCGCTTGACCTGGTGGTACTTGCCCTCGGCCAGCGTCAGCCGGATGCCGTGCAGGCCCTCCGCGGCGCCGTCCCGGGGCTCGGCGGCGATGGCGCGCACGGGCTCGGGATCGTCGAGCAGCACCACGCCGGCGAGCAGGCGCTCGATCTGGTCGGGCGTGACCGGGTGCTTGCACGACGCGTCGTACACCTTGGGCACGTGGTGCTTCGGCGAGGTCCAGCGATGCAGCAGCTGGCCGTCGTCGGTGAACAGCAGCAGGCCCGTGGTGTCCTCGTCGAGGCGGCCTACGCTCTGTACGTCGCGGCGCAGCAGCGGCGCCGGCAGCAGGCTGTAGACGCTCGGGTGGTGCTTGGGCTTCTTGGAGCACTCGTAGCCGGCGGGCTTGTTGAGCGCGATCAGCGCCTTGGCATGCACCGGCCAGTCCTTGCCCTCGACGTTGAGCACCAGGCCCTGCGGATCGAGGTCCTCGAACGGGTCGTCGTGGACCACGCCGTCGATGGCCACGAAGCCCCCGATCACCAGGCCCTCGCATGCACGGCGCGCGCCGAAGCCTTGCGAGAAGACGATCTGCGAGAGCTTCATAGTCCGGCAGCGGCGAGGCTGTCGCCGAACTTCGCGGCGTCCTGGAAGCCGACGACGCGCGCCGACGCCAGCTCGTGGCCCTGCGCGTCGAACAGGATGATGCCGGGCGGTCCGAACAGGTGGAAGCGCTTGAGCAGCGCGCGGTCGTCGTCCGAATTGGCGGTGACGTCGGCGCGCAGCAGCACGGCCTTGTCGAGCTTCGCGCGCACCGCCGGATCGACGAACGTCTGCGACTCCATCTCCTTGCACGACACGCACCAGTCGGCGTAGAAGTCGAGGATGACGGGGCGGCCGGCGGACTGCAGGCGCCGATCCAGTTCGGCGAGATTGGCGACGCGGTCAAAGTGCGGCCCGGCCTCGAAAGCGCGTTGCGGGGTCGACGCCGTCGAGACGGAAGCCTCGGGGGCCGCCCACAGCTGGTACAGCACCAGCGCTCCCAGCACGGCCAGTACCAGTCCGAAGCCCTTGACCAGTCGCGCCACGGTGCCCGAGGCCGCCGTGACCGGATCGAAGGCGCCAATGCTCGTGGCGGCCATGATGAGCAGGCCGCCGGCCACGATGACGCTGACCGTGTGCGGCACCACGGGGCCCATGATCCAGAACGCGACGCCGACGAGCAGCAAGCCGAACAGCTGCTTGATGCGCTCCATCCAGGCGCCGGCGCGCGGCAGCAGGGCACCCGCCGACGCTCCCAGCAGCAGGAGCGGCACGCTCATGCCCACGGCGATGGTGAACAGGGCCGCGGCACCCACCTTGACGCTGCCGGTGCGTGCGATGAAGATCAGCACGCCTGCCAGCGGCCCCGTGACGCAGGGCCCCACGATCAGGCCCGACAACACCCCCATCGCGAACACGCCGCCGAGCTGGCCGCCGCTCAGGGACGAGTTCGCGCTGGTGAGCCGGTCGCGCACGGCGCTGGGCAGCTGAAGCTCGTAGACCCCGAACATCGACAGCGACAGGATCAGCAGCAGCACCCCGAACGACACGAGCACCCAGGGGTTCTGCAGGTACGCCGCGAGGCCTTCGCCGGCCAGGGCGGCCGCGACGCCAAGCGCCGTATAGACCAGCGCCATGCCGAGCGAATACACGGTGGCCAGCAGCAGCCCGCGCTTGCGCGTGATGGAGTCGCCCTGCCCGACGATGATGGCCGACAGGATCGGCAGCATCGGCAGGTTGCAGGGCGTCAGGGACAGCAGCAGGCCGATGAGGAACGCGAGCGGCAGGATCACGCCCAGCCCGCCGTGCTGCAGGGTGGCCAGGAAGTGATCCTCGACCGAGTCCGGCGCGGTCGTTGCCGGCGTCGTGGCGGGCGCGGACGCCGACCGGTTCGCCGAGGCGGCGAAGGTCACGGACTGCAGCACGGTGGCGGAGTTCGACGCGCGTTCGACCTGTGGCGCGGAGGCGCCGTCGCCCATCAGCGTGGTGCGCAGGGAATCGGGTGCCTTGCCCGGGGCGACGCTCATGCCGCCGGCGACCGGCGCCACGACGGGAACGACCACGCCCGTCGGCGCGGCCGCATCCGCGTCGGCATCCGCGACGATCCTGGCGGAGTCGGCATCGGCGCCGAACGCCTTAAGCGTGACGGCCACCGTGCGCGGCTGCGGCGGGTAGCACAGGCCCTTGTCGGCGCACCCCTGGTGGGTGGCGTTCAGCGTGAAGGCCTTGCCCGCGGAGGCGATGGGCAGCACCACCACGACGCCGTCGTGGTACGTCTCGACGTTCTGTTCCAGCGCCGTGTCGTAGTGCTTCTTGCCCGGCGGGATCTGCGGCTCGCCCAGCCTGGCGTCGGCCGAGCCGAACTTGAAGCGCTCGCGATACAGGTAGTAGCCGGGCGCGACCTTGTAGCTCAGCTCGAGCCGCCTGGCGTCGAGCACCCGCACCGACAGCACGAAGGCCTTGTCGGGATCGAGGAAGTCATCGGCGGCGCGGGCCGGGCCCGAAATGACGAATGCCAGCAGCAGCGCGAACAGCGCCCAGCCGGCACGCAGTGAGGGAAATTGGATCATGAAGGTGAGAGCCGGCCGGTGCCGTCTCGTTCCTGAGAAGAGCGCCATTGTCGGTGCTTGGCGGCCTGCGTGCGACCGACAGGTGCTTCACGGCCGAGCAAGGCACGATCCCTGCCACGCTGCAGGGCAGCATCGGGCCCGGCGCCCGTGCTGATCAGACATGATTCGAGCATCGACGAGGAGACTGTTCCTGCCAGCGTGGCTGGCGGCCGCGGCGTGCCTGCTCGCCGCGGGTGCCCACGCCGCGGTGAGCACCGCCATCGACGTGACCGGCCTGCAGGTGAGCGTGTCCGCCATCGCGCCGGGCAGCACGCCCGCGGTGAGCTTCGTGGGCGCCGGCGGCAGCACGGCGCAGAGCATGACCTCCGCCGGCATGCCGCCCGCCACCTGGCTGGTGACGACCGCCAGCGGCCGCGCCTTCGGCGAGGCCTCCAGCGCCACCTGGGCGGGCGCGCTCGCGGGCAGTTCGGCGATGCTGTCCGGGGACGTCTTCGGCGCGGGCGGCGTCGTCCACACGTCGGCGTTCGCCAGCAGCCACGGACCCGGCGCCACCGGCCAGGGCACCATTGGACTGGGGAACGGCGTGTCGGCGGCGACGTTCACGCTGGCGCCCGGCACACGCATGACCATCACGGCCACCGTGTGCGCCATCGCGTCGGTCACGGGCGCGAGTCCTTACGAATACGCCGACAGCGGCCTGTCGCTGGCGCTGAGCGACTCCGAAGGCGTGGGGCCGCAATTCGTGCGCTTCACCTTCGACGCGTTCGCCGCGGGCCTGTTCGGCCCGTTCGACGACGTGGAGACGACGACGCTGAGCCTGGTCTATGAGAACGACACCAACGCCGCCATCACCGGCCTGTTCAGCGGCTACGTGGGCTCGATCGCGTACTCGGGCAACCCGGTGAGCGCGGTGCCCGAGCCGGGCGGCGGCGCGATGCTCGGCATCGGTCTGGCGGCGCTCGCGTGTTGGAGCCGCAGCAGGTCGTCCATCACGAAAAGTGGCGGCGGCATCTAGATCCGCGATTCGCTTCAGGCTCGGCGGCCGGCAGAGGTGCGGGCCGCGGGCGGCGAATCGCCTGAAGCGTGGGGAAGGAATTCTTAGCGGGTGACGACCGCGCGGGCGAGCGGCCTGGCAGTCCAGCAGACAACATTCGCGGGGAGGGAAGTCACGTCATTTGTAGGTGTTGGCATCGGCGGGCCATCGAGACCCGCCGATGCCCGCGACCAACCGTGTCACACGCCGTCGCGCACACGCGAATTGCGGGCCACGCGCATCTCTAAGTGGTGACGGACGAAGGGTGGCGGGCGACGGCTTCACGGCGTCGATCACGACAAGGAGCGCCGGCATCACGACTCGATCGTTCGCGTCCGTCCCGCTGGCCGGCATCGGTGGCGGTCGCGGGCATTGGCGCG
>JBBQYL010000002.1:0-65000 GCA_038208735.1 Burkholderiales bacterium | reverse complement strand
ACCAGGATGTGGTTGCCCGCTGGCCGTCGAGCAACGCGCTCTCGGCGAGCAAAAACGTGCCGCTGCAGGCGGCGCCAGCGACCGCGCCCGAGTTACACCACCGCTGCAATGCGGCGACCGCATCGGCCACGTCCGAGTGTGCCAATCGGGCCGCGAGCCTGTCGGGCATCTTGACGCCGAGCGCGGGCACGAGCACGACGTCGGGGCTCGGCACGCTGTGCGCCGACACGACCGGAACCGTCAGCCCCTGCGCCGTGCGCACGCGGCGTCGAACGCCCACGAACGCGAGCTCGATGGGCGCCGGAGCCTGAGCCAGCGAGCCGGCCAGTTCGTTGGCCGTTGTCAGCGTGTCGGAGAGGGCCGCAAGACCGAGGTCGAACACTCCGTCAAGGACAAGAAGGTGAACTCGCATGGCAGAAATGATATCAAGGTTGTCTTTTTTGCCACTGGCGGATATCGCCTGCGACCCCCAGACTGTGGCGGCGCGGAAACATTCTTCCGTTCAGCCATAGGACAACTCCATGACCAAATTCGCCCTGTTCGTCCGCCTCGAAGCCAAGCCTGGCCAGGAAGCCGCCGTTGCCGATTTCCTGGCCGGCGCGTTGCCGCTCGCCAATGCCGAGTCGGGCACAACCGCCTGGTTCGCATTGAAGTTCGGCCCCTCGACGTTCGGCGTCTTCGACGCATTCGCCGACGAGGCGGGTCGCCAGGCCCACTTGCACGGCCCGATCGCCGCTGCGTTGATGGCTAACGCATCCGCCTTGTTCAGTACACCGCCGAACATCGAGAAGATCGATCTGCTGGCGTCCAAGTTGCCCGGCTGAAGAAGTGATCTGCGCGCCTCGCCACTGCCCGCGCAGGCCGCCAGTTCTGGCGCGGCGGTCCAGCTCCCGAACAACCCGGGCGGTGATGGCGCAATCGAGATCCTCACCTGAACTACGGAACAGAATTGAAAACTGAATCGATCCTGATGTTTCTGGTCGCGCTCGGAACGTCGCTCGCCACGGTGCCGGCGTCGTCTGCGGAATCGGACAACCACACATGGATTACCCCAGCTCCGCGGCTGGAGAAGCAAGAGTACTTCACGAATCTTGCTGACGGCGCCACCATTGCAACGCCGTTCCTTTTGAAATTCGGGCTAACCGGGATGGGGCTCGCATCGATCAACGGAGTCGCAGAAGGAGCCGGTCACCATCACTTGCTCGTGAATCGCGAGATGCCACTCGATTTCAACCAGCCCCTCCCCTTCAACAGTCAGTACATCCACTTCGGCAAAGGCCAAATGGAAACCGTTCTGAACTTGGAACCAGGGCAGTACACATTGCGTTTGGTGCTAGCGGACAACCGACACATCCCAGACTTCGTCTACAGCAAGCCGCTCCACATCACGGTGTCGAGACATGATCTGACTGCCGATCCGAAGAAGTTGATCAAGCAGGAAATTGCCATCCTTTCGCCGACTGTCGGTGCAAAGCTGCATCCACCATTTCGCATCGGGTTTCACGCCTCCGGCTTCAACATTTCCAGCATTGCTGTTCCTGATGCTGGGAGCGGCCACTTCAGGTTGGTCCTCGAGCGCGAGGGCGGAAAGGGCGACGTCATGGAATTTGAGAATGGGCATACCGAAGTTTGGCTGACCCCGCCGGGGGGGCACTATGTCGCGCAGTTGTACCTGGTCGACAACCAGGCACATGACAAGCTACTCGCAAAGTCTCAGCCCGTTGCTTTCGATGTGGTTCGATGAATGGCTCCTCCGCTGGCCGTTCGCTTCAAGCTCGGCGCGCAGCTGACCCAGCCGACCTTCTGTTGCGATGAAGCCCGACGAAACCTTCGAAAAGCAGATCGTGAGCCCGGGGTCGAGTCAAAGGGTAGGCCGCCTTGTGCAGCCGCAGAGTTTCGGGAACTAGCGAACCAGCGCTGCGGCGAGGAAATCCACAAACGCACGTACGCGAACCGAATGCTGGTGCCGCTGGGGATAGACCGCGAAGATGTCCGCATCGGGCGTGTCGTAGTTCGAGAGTATCTGCACGAGCTTTCCGCTCTTCAAGTGGTGGGCGATGTCCCACTCGGCGCGCATGACGATCCCTTGCCCTTCGAGCGCCCAACTCACGGCGATCTCGCCGTCGTTTGTCACGAGGTTGCCACGGACCTTGACGACATCGACGTGGCGCCGCCGTCCACTTCCGCTTCCGAGCCTGAGCAGTCCGTGTCCTTCGTCTCCTTGACGAATGCCGATGAAGTTGTGTGACCCGAGTTCGCTCGGTGCTTTCGGAACGCCGCGCTTGGCGAGATAGGCCGGTGAAGCGCAAAGCAGGCGGCGATTGGGCGCAAGCCTGCGCGCTATCACCCGCGAATCGGGCGGCTCGCCGAAGCGGACGCAGACATCGAATGTGTCGTCAGTCAGCAAAGGCGGATTGACCGAGAGCTGCAATTGCACGTCGAGACGGGTGTGCTCACGCACGAATCGTGAAATGATCGGCGCGACCTCACGGCGCCCAAAACCAAGCGTCGCGTTGACGCGCAGAAGCCCCGTAGGCACGGCGCGCGAAGTGCCCAGCAATTGCTGGAGGTCCTCGATCTCGCTCAGGATGCGCCTGGCGTGCTCGAGATAGATCTCGCCCTCGGGGGTCGTCCCCATCCGTCGCGTCGTCCGCGTGATCAGCGCGACGCCCAGGCGATCCTCCATCTGGGTCAGGCGTTTGCTCACCGCGGACGTCGTGACTCCGAGTTCGCGCGCGGCTGCGCTGAGGCTACCTCCAGCGATCAAGGAAGAGAAAAAACTGAAATCGGCAGGCTGGATGTCGGAACTCATCGCAAATCCAATTGTTGAATCATGGGAAACACTGGTTTGAGTTTCGCATCGATCTGCTCGCACCGACAACTCCTACATTGTGTCGACCGCTGAACAGCCCGGAGGGGTTCTCAAAGCGGCTGGACGCAGAACGACCGCGGCGCCTCGACTGATTCTTCAATGCCTTTGGAGTGTTCGGCCGGCGCCTGTATCGACCGACACAACCAAAGACACGCGCGCCGCCAGGGTTACTTTCGTTCCAACGAAGTCCTGTGCCTGCCGAGCAGGTGAAACGCGCGACGATTGCCTGGAGACAACATGGCCGCTGAATTGACATATCCAACCCGGTGGACGATGCCTTCCCTCGGGCGAGCCGTGCGCGCGCTCTTTCGCGCGCGTGAGACAAGCGTGCTTTTCGCGTTGCTGCTGGTGAGTGCCGGCATCGCAATGTCGACCCCCTACTTTTTGACAACCGACAATCTGATGGGCGTCTTTCGATCGTTCTCGACGACCGGAATGATGTCGATCGGCATGGTGATGGTGATCATCACCGGCGGCATCGATCTGTCGGTAGGCTCCGTGATGGGCCTCTCAGGGCTCGTCACGGCGCTTGCGTTTCAGCACGGCTGGCCCACGGCGGCCTGCGTGGGTTGCGGGGTCGGCGTGGGGATGATGTTCGGCCTCACCAACGGACTGCTCGTCACGGTAGGCAGGCTGCCTCCGTTCATCGCGACGCTCGGCACGTTGAGCATCGGTCGCGGCCTGATGTACATCATCACGAAGGGAGTGCCGCTAACCCCGGAGACGCCCGATTCCTTCAGCGCCATCGGCCAGGGCTATATCGGCGCGGTGCCCGCGCCGGTGATCATCATGCTGGTTCTGGCGGTTGTCTTCAGCGTCGTCATGAGTTACACGAAGTTCGGGCGCCACGTCTATGCGACCGGCGGCAACGAGCACGCAGCCTGGATCAGCGGCGTCAACACCGCCCGCGTCAAATTGATCGTCTACACGCTGACCGGCGTGATCTCGGCCATCGCCGGCATTGTCGCGTTCTCGCGTTACCTCTCAGCTGAGCCCGCCTCGGGCTTCGGAGTGGAACTCGATGTCATCGCGGCCGCGGCGATCGGCGGCGCCAGCCTCGCGGGTGGCGTCGGCAGCGTTCAGGGCACGGTCATCGGGGCCGCGCTCACCGGGATCATCGCCAACGGTGTCGTCCTGATGAACATCAACACCTACGCTCAGCAGGCGATCACCGGCGCCGTCATCCTGATCGCCGTCAGCGTGGACGTTTGGCGACATGCCGGAAGGGAGCGGTAGACGAGCGAAGAAGCACGCAGCCTCCCCCATGTGCGAGCCGGCATCGAGCTTGCAAGAGCAACCAAACCATAAAGAGACAACATGAAGAGACTCCTTCCTTTCCTCAAGACCACTGTCCTGACTCCTTCGGTCACCGTGACGATGGCCCTCGGGCTGGTCCTCGGCATCGCGGCGCATTCGAACGCGAACGCGAAGGACGCCAAGGACATCAAGATCGCCGTCGTCCCGAAGGTCGCGGTGCCGTTCTTCGACGATTGCAACACGGGCGCCAAGGCGGAAGCATCCGCGCTGGGCGTGCAGTACCAGTGGGTAGTTCCGCAGAACACCCAGGGCTCGACGCAGGTCCGCATCATCGAAGACCTGATCGCCAAGAAAGTGGACGGCATCGCCATTTCCATCAACGAGCCCAAGTCGGTGGAAGCGGTGATCAAGAAGGCCATGGCCAGCGGCATCAAGGTGCTGACATTCGACTCGGACTCGCCCAAGAGCGGCCGGTCCATGTACATCGGAACGATCAACAGCGCCGCCGGCGAGACCATGGGTGAATCGATGGCCAAGGCCATCGACGGCAAGGGCGAGGTGGCGATCGTCACCGGCCAGCTCGGTGCAGTGAACCTCAACGAACGCATCGACGGAATCAAGAAGTCGCTCGCGAAGTACCCGGACATCAAGATCGTGGCCACGGAAGGCACCGAGGACGACCTGGCCAAGGCGGTGTCGACCACGGAGTCGCTGTTCCGTGCGCATCCGGCCCTCAAGGGCATCTTCGGCGTCAGCCAGGTCGGCGGTCCGGCGGTCTCCAAGGTGATGGCGACGAAGGAGTTCGGAAGCAAGAAGGGCGCTGTCAAGGTCTTCGCCTTTGACGACCTGCCGGACACCGTCAAGGGCGTCAAGGAAGGCTATATCCAGGGGATCATGGTTCAACGTCCAGTGACGATGGGCAAGTTGTCCGTTGAGCATCTGGTCGACCAGATCAACGGCAAGGAGACCGCGTCCCAGGACGTCGACACAGGCGTCAACGTGGTCACCAGCCAGAACCTCGGTTCGTACACGAAGTAAACCTGACTTGAACCGGGGGCCCGCGGGCCCCCTTTTTTGGAGTTCCCAGTGCCGCCTTTTCTGCAGATGATCGGTGTCTCCAAGACATTCATGGGCGTCAAAGCACTTGAGCGCGTGAGCCTCGACATTGCGTGCGGCGAGGTGCTTGCGATCGCTGGCGAGAACGGTGCCGGCAAGAGTACGTTGATGAAGATCATGACCGGCGTGTACCAGCCCGACGCCGGCAGCGAGATCCGCATCGACGGCGCTCTGATTCCGCACTTGCATGGCACGGCGCATGCGCGCGAGCTCGGCGTCAGCATCATCTATCAGGAACTGTCGGTCGTCGACAACCTGACGATCGCCGAGAACGTCTTTCTCAGCCGGGAGATCTGCACCCGTTTGGGACTGCTCGACCGGCGGGCGATGAATGCGGCCACGCGCGACTTGCTCTTCGCGCTGGGGATCGACCTCGATCCCTCCATGCGCGTGGCCGACCTCAGCGTGGGACAAAAGCAGATGGTGGAAATCGCGAAGGCGCTTTCCTACCGCTCGAAGATCGTCATCATGGACGAGCCCACGGCGTCGCTCAGCCAGCACGAGGCGACCCTGCTGAAGCAGACCGTACGCAAGCTGCGCGACGACGGCATCGGCATCATCTACATCACGCATCGGCTGGAGGAGATCTTCGACCTCGCCGACCGCGTCACCGTGATGCGCGACGGCAGGAGTGTGGCGACGCTGCCGACCGCGGGCCTCGACCGCGCGCAGCTCGTGCGCCTGATGGTGGCTCGCGAGCAGTCCGCGCTTTACGGCGACTACCAGTGCCACGCGACGACGCGCGTCGCGCTGGAGGCGAAAGGGCTTGCCGCCGCTGCTCGATCCAGCCGCGGTGCCCGGATACGCGACTGCAGCTTCCGCGTGCACGAGGGCGAGATCCTCGGGCTGTTCGGGCTGATCGGTGCCGGGCGGACGGAGCTGATGGAGATGCTGTTCGGACTGCGTCCGCATGAAGGCACGATCGAGCTCCGCGGTCAGGGGGTGCGCATCGGCAGCCCACGCGAGGCGATCGCGCTCGGCATCGGCTTCGTGACCGAAGACCGCAAGAAGGACGGGCTGGTGCTCGGCATGAACGTCCGTGAGAACTTCAGCCTGACTCATCTCGACGACTACGCCTCGCTGAGCTTCATCAGCCGGTTCGCGGAGAGCACGGGATGCCGGGGCTTCGTCGAGCGCCTGGGCATCAAGGCGCGCTCGATGGAACAGGCGGCCGGCAGTCTCAGCGGCGGCAACCAGCAGAAGATCGTCATCTCCAAGTGGGTGGCACGTTCCCCCAGGATCCTCATCGTCGACGAGCCGACCCGTGGCATCGATATTGCCGCAAAAGCCGACGTCCACCGGCTGTTGCAGGAACTCGCCTCACGCGGCATGGCCATCATCGTCGTGTCATCGGACCTGCCCGAGGTACTCGCCATCAGCGACCGCGTGCTGGTCGTACGCGAAGGCCGCATCGCCGCCAATCTCTCGCGCGAAGGCGCGACCCAACAGGCGGTCATGGAAGCCGCGGCGGCCTGACCCTCTTCTTTCTTCAACTGGAGTTTCCATGAAAACCGTCGTCGTCGTTCACACCGGACCGTCTACCGTCCAACCCATCAAGCAGCAATTCCAGGCGATCCTGCCGGACGTGCGCGTCATCAACCTGATGGACGACAGCCTGCTCAACGACGTCATCGTCGCGGGGCATCTGACCGATGCCGTCAGCGGGCGCCTCCTGTCGTACATGCGCATGGGCGAGGAGATGGGCGCGTGTGCCGTGCTCAACGCCTGTTCGTCCGTCGGCGAGGCCGCCTCGGCAGCTCGCTCGCTGATCTCGATCCCGATCGTCAAGATCGACGACGCCATGGCCGAAACCGCCGTCGCGCAGGGGCCGCGCGTCGGCGTGGTGGCCACCGTGCGCACGACGCTCGAGCCGACGGTGCGGCTGATCCGCGCCAAGGCCGCCGCGCAGCAGCGCGAGGTGGAGATCGTGGAGGCCCTGGCCGACGGCGCCTTCCAGGCACTGCTGGACGGCGAAGCCGAGCGGCATGATCGCCTCGTCAAGGAGACGATCGAATCCCTGTCCGGCAGGGTCGACGTGATCGTGCTCGCGCAAGCTTCCATGGCGCGGTTGATCCCCGCACTCACCGGGCTGGACGTGCCGGTGCTGTCTTCGCCTCAAAGCGGCGTCGAGGCTCTGCGTGCCGTGCTGGCCCAGATGAACTGAGCAACGCGCTCTCGCTTCCCACTCATTCCCCCCGAAATCCCTGAAGGAACACGCATGTCAAAGAACATCATCGTCACCGGCGGCAGCGGCATGGCCGGCAAATGGGTCGTCAAGGATCTGCTGGCGCATGGCCACCGCGTGCTCAACCTCGACCGGACCGTGCTGCAGGACTCGGCCGCACGAACCGTGATCACGGACCTGACCGACGCCGGCCAGGTCTTCAACGCCATGTGCAGCACGACGGTCAAGCACGAGTTCAGCCCGTCGATCAAGCCGGAGCCGATCGATGCGGTCATCCATTTCGCGGCCATCCCGCGCATCATGACCCACCCCGACAACGAGGTGTTCAGGATCAACGTGATGAGTACCTACAACGTGCTCGACGCTGCTGCCAAGTACGGCATCAAGAAGGTGATCATCGCGTCCAGCGAGACGACCTACGGAATCGTCTTCGCCGACAGCTACCGCATGCCGGCCTACCTGCCGCTCGACGAGGACTATCCGGTCGACCCGATGGACAGCTACGCCATGTCCAAGATCTGCAACGAGGTCACGGCCAAGGCCTTCCATGCCCGCACCGGATCGGACATCTACTGCCTGCGCATCGGCAATGTGATCGACCCCGTGGACTACGCGAAGTTTCCCGAATACTTCAAGGATCCCGGGTTCCGTCGGCGCATCACGTGGAGCTACATCGACGCCCGCGACCTCGCCACCGCGTCTCGTCTGGCCGTCGACAAGGATGGCCTCGGCTACCAGGTGATGAACGTGGCCGCGGACGACGTTTCCTCGGATCTCCCCACCGCTGAACTTCTCAAGCGCTTCTACCCCGGCGTTCCCTTGAAGAAGAGTCTGGGAGAATTCGAGACGTTGCTGAGCAACGAGAAGATCAAGCGGCTTCTGGGCTTCCGCCAGCAGCACGACTGGCGCAGCCACGTCGGTTGAGCAGCGCTTGATTCGGCCAATGCCAGACGGGAGCACGCATGCGTGACTACAGAATCGCCGCGATACCCGGCGACGGGATCGGTCCGGAAGTGATCGCCGCCGGTGTCGAGGTCTTGCAGGCGTGCGCCAGGGCGGACGCCGGGTTCCGCATCCTGGTCGAGGAATTCGACTGGAATTCGGCCAACTACCTTCAACGCGGTCACTACATCCCCGAGGGCGGGCTGGCGCGGCTGAAGTCGTTCGACGCCATCTTCTTCGGCGCAGTCGGCAGCCTCGAGGTCGCCGACCACGTCTCGCTGTGGGGACTTCGACTGCCCATCGCCCAGGGCTTCGACCAGTACGCCAATGTACGCCCGGCCCGTGTGCTGCCAGGCGTCACGAGCCCGCTGTCGGGGGGGCAGGCAATCGACTGGGTCATCATCCGCGAGAACTCCGAAGGCGAGTACGCCGGACACGGCGGCCGTGCACACCGGGGGCTGCCGATCGAGGTTGCCACCGAGACGGCCATCTTCACTCGCGCCGGCGTCGAACGCATCCACCGCTTTGCCTTCGAGTTCGCCCGCAAGCGCCCGCGCAAGCACCTGACCTTGGTGACAAAGTCCAACGCCCAACGCTTCGGGCTTGTGCTGTGGGACGAGGTCTTCCGGGAGGTCGCACGAGATTTCCCTGACGTGACCACTGACCGGGAGCTGGTCGATGCGGCGACCACGCGCATGGTGTTGAAGCCCGACACGATCGACGTGATGGTCGCCACCAACCTGCATGCCGATATCCTGTCCGACCTGGCTGCCGCCCTGTCGGGAAGCCTGGGCATCGGTGCCACCGCCAACCTGAACCCCGAGCGTCTCTTTCCCTCCATGTTCGAGCCCATTCATGGCTCTGCGTTCGATATCGTTGGCAAAGGCATTGCGAATCCGATCGCGACGTTCTGGACCGCCTGTCTGATGCTCGAGCATCTGGGAGAGGCGAACGCCACGCGCCGACTCATGCGCGCGATCGAAGCGGTCACCGGCGCCGGAATCCAGACGCCCGACCTCGGCGGCCGAGCGACAACGCGCAGCGTCACCGCCGCGGTGTGCGAAGCACTTGGACAGTGAGGACGCCGCTGTCTCGTCGCCAGCGGCCTGCTGGCCGCATTCGCGATGAGCGCGGTGTTGCTGACCAACCAGACGGCCCTGGCGCTGGCGGGCTTCGCGCTGGCGGGAGTCGGCATCTCAAACGTGATCCCGGCCCTGATCCGGACCCCTTTTGCAACGTCAATAGCCGGGCGGACGCGGTGCCCGGAAGCTCGGAAGTCGAACTCCATGAATCAAGACCTTTTCTTCCCCGCTGCCATGGAGTCGCGATGAACCGGATCCTGCTGGGGTGCATCGCCGACGACTTCACGGGCGCCAGCGATCTCGCCAACAACCTGGTGCGCTCCGGCATGCGCACCATCCTCACGATGGGCGTCCCCGAAGGCACGCTCGACGGTCAAGCCGATGCGGTCGTCGTCGCGCTCAAGTCGCGCACGATCGCGCCAGCGGACGCGGTGGCGCAGTCTCTCGCGGCGCTGAACTGGTTGCGCTCGCAAGGCGTCGAGCAGATCTACTTCAAGTATTGCTCGACCTTCGACTCCACGCCGCAGGGCAATATCGGCCCCGTCATCGACGCGTTGCTCGACGAATTGCATGGGCCGGGCCGTGGCTTCACGATCGCCTGTCCGGCGTTTCCAGAAAACCAACGCACGGTATTCAAGGGCCACCTCTTCGTCGGCGATCAATTGCTGAGCGACAGCGGGATGCGCCACCACCCGCTGACACCGATGACCGACGCCAACCTCGTGCGCGTCCTGCAGGCTCAGACGCGTCGAAAGGTCGGCCTGGTGCCGCACGACGTCGTGGCACAGGGCGCGGAGGAGATCGCACGCCGCTTCCAGGCATTGCAAGCGGAAGGTGTGGGCATCGCGATCGTCGATGCGATCAGCAACGATGCTCTCTTGAGCATCGGCGGCGCGCTCGTCGGGCTGCCGCTGGTGACCGCGGGATCGGGCATCGCGATCGGACTGCCGCAGAACTGGCGTGCCAGCGGCGCGTTGACCTTGTCCCCTGCGCACACCGACGGATTTCCAGCGGCGACGGGGCGGCGCGCCGTTGTCTCCGGAAGCTGCTCGATTGCCAGCAATGCGCAGGTGGCGCGATTCCGCCACCAAGGCCATCCCGCCTTCGCTCTCGATGCATTCGAACTGGGAGCCGGCGTGGACGTCGTCGCGCGGGCCCTGGGCTGGGCAGACAGCTTGCTGCGCGCGGATCCCGCTCGACCTGTCCTCGTCTACGCCACGGCCGATCCAGATGCAGTGCGATCGGTGCAGTCGCAACTTGGCGCCGAGCGGGCCGGCGAACTGGTCGAAAATGCCTTGTCGCGCATCGCAGTCGGGCTGGTGAGACGTGGCGTTCGCCAGCTCATCGTCGCCGGCGGCGAGACCTCGGGCGCAGTGGTGCAGGCGCTGGGCGTGCATCAATTGGCGATCGGTCCGCAGATCGACCCCGGCGTGCCCTGGACGGCGGCTCGTTCGGCGGCTTGCGAAGGCGCGACCGTGCACCTGGCGCTGAAGTCCGGGAACTTCGGGGGCGCGGACTTCTTCTCCAAGGCCTTCGAAGAGCTGGAGCTGTCGCGATGAGCCACGCGCTTCGCGAAGAAATCTGCCGGGTCGGCGAGTCGCTCCATGCGCGCGGCTACGTGCACGCCACAGCAGGCAACATCAGCGTGCGCACCGAGACGGGCTTTCTCATCACCCCCACCGACGCTTGCCTCGGGCGGCTCGATCCCGCGCGGCTGGCAGAGGTCGACCATGCCGGCGTCCGGATTTCTGGCGACCGTGCCTCGAAGACGCTGGCCCTGCACCGTCGCATCTACGCGGCCGACCCCGAGGCACGCTGTGTCATCCATACGCATTCCACCCACCTGGTGGCGCTGACGCTGGCCGGTGTGTGGAACCAAGACGACATCCTGCCCCCCATCACGCCTTACTTCGTCATGAAAGTGGGGCATGTCCCGTTGATTCCATATCACCGCCCTGGCGATCCCGCTGTGGGCCAGGCGGTCGCGAACCGCATCGCGACCCACCGACAGAACGGCAGCGCGATACGGGCAGTGATGCTGGATCGCCTCGGACCGAACGTCTGGCACGGTTCACCAGGGGAAGCGAGCGCGGTGCTCGAGGAACTGGAAGAAACCGCCCGCCTCTGGATGCTGTCGCCGGGCCCGAACAAGCCCGAGAGTCTCAGCCCGGAACAGATCGAAGAACTGCGGGTGCAATTCGGCGCCCGCTGGTAACGCTGGAAGGACTCCGCATGCCCCGCTTCGCTGCCAACTTGAGCATGCTCTATCCCGAGCATGACTTCCTTGATCGCTTTGCTGCGGCCGCGTCCGATGGCTTCGAGGCCGTCGAGTACCTGTTTCCCTATGCTTACGAGCCGGGGCTACTGGCACGCTGCCTGGCCGACACCGGCCTGAAACAGGTGTTGTTCAACGCGCCACCGGGAGACTGGGACGCGGGCGAGCGCGGAACGGCGTGCCTGCCCGGGCGCGAGGACGAGTTTCGACGTGGCTTCGACCAGGCGCTGCGCTATGCCCACGCGCTCGATTGCCCGCGCGTCCACGTCATGGCGGGTCTTGCCCCGGCCGGCGTCGAACGCGCCCGATTGCGCGCGACCTACGAGTCGAATCTGGCCTGGGCCTGCGCCGCTGCGGGCGAGCGAGACATCCTGATCGAGCCGATCAACACACGCGATATCCCCGGGTTCTTCCTGAACCGACAGGACGAGGCACACGAGGTCGCCCAGGCCGTGGGGGCCGAGAACCTGAAGGTGCAGATGGATCTCTACCATTGCCAGATCGTCGAAGGCGACGTCGCAACCAAGCTGCGTCGCTATCTGCCGACCGGTCGCGTGGGCCATCTGCAGATCGCCGGCGTGCCCGACCGCCACGAGCCAGACGGCGGTGAGTTGAACTATGCATACCTGTTCGCGCTCGTCGACGAACTCTCCGCGACTTGCGGCTGGACGGGTTGGGTGGGCTGCGAATATCGGCCGCGACTGGGGATGCAACCTGGTGGAACTTCGCGCGGACTCTCATGGTTTCGCACCGCGTCGGTCGCCCTCCAGGATCGATGAAGCCCGCTGTGGCGGGTCGCAGCCTCCGTTCGGTCCGGGGCTGAGCGGGCGGATGGATGCACGACGCCGCAGTCACTGAACAGACATCGATTGTTGAATTGAAGTCAATCCGCGTTTGACTTGTGGTGCGGTTTCCCTGCTGCCTGCAACTCTAGACTGCGACGGCACGACGTTGATCGGGCGCGCCAGGACAGCCCGGCATCGGATCGATCCACGCAGGAGACAACGTCGGATCGATTCGGGATTTCCGATCGAGTGGCGTGCCATCGCTCCTGCGGCGTTCATCGGTCTTGTGCGCGTCGGCAGGACATTCAACTTGCGAAGACAACAGGAAGTATCTCGAATGAACAGCACCAAGCAACTGTTATTGGCCGCCACGATCCTGGCCGGTCAACATGCATTCGCCGCCGACTTCGGCCCGCCACTGCAGGTTGACGCCAGGACGCTTCCCGTGCCCGTTGGCGGAGTCAGTCCGGGAATGCAGAAGTTCATCGCGGCCCCGCTCAACCCCGATTGGGACAAGCTTTGGAAGACCGGCGATGAAGCCAGGAAGTTCGCGGATGTCCAGGCGGCGAATACCGTTAAGGGCATTCCGGCCATGCTCGACCGACTGCACGTCAAATCCGTACCGTCCGTTATCGATGGCGTCAAGGTATTCACCGTGACGCCCGAGACCATCCCCCCAGAGAACCGAGACAAGGTCCTGATCCACGTCCACGGAGGTTGCTACGTCCTCTTTCCTGGCCAGTCGGGGACGACCGAAGCCATCATGATGGCCGGGTTCGGGCACTACAAGGTCATTTCCGTCGACTACCGCATGCCTCCGCAAGCCTATTTCCCTGCCGCGCTGGACGACGCGGTGGCGGTCTACAAGGCGGTACTGAAAGACACGCCCGCAAAGAACATCGCGTTTTTCGGAACATCGGCTGGCGGTGCACTGACGCTCGAAATGGTGTTGCGCGCACGCGCCCAGGGACTGCCGGTTCCTGGTGCCATCGCACCTGGAACGCCGATGTCGGATGTGACCAAGACGGGCGACAGCTTCTATACCAACGAGAAGGTCGACAATATTCTGGTCTCGCGTGACGGTTTTTGCGACGCCGCAACTGTCATATACGCCAACGGACATGATTTGAAGGACCCGCTGCTGTCGCCGGTCTATGGCGACATGCACGGATTTCCGCCCGCAATTCTGACCACGGGAACGCGCGACCTCTTGTTGAGCAATACCGTGCGAGTTCATCGCGAACTGCGAAGGGCGGGAGTCGTAGCCGAGCTCACGGTCTTCGAGGGGCAATCGCACGCGCAATATCAATTCGACGATCGCGTTCCGGAAACCAAGGAGGCATTTGACGAGATCGCAGCCTTCTTCGGCGAGCATCTCGGGCACTGAACGGCCGATGAGGTCTCCGAGTTCCCGACCGATGGCCTGAGGGCCTTCCAGAGCGAGCGTCTCCCGCCCGTCCGCGTGTTCGCGAACAACGAACGATCGGTCCGGTCGGTCTCCATGGGCCTTGGGAAACACGGCCAGCACCGGGGGCGGACGTGCGTTTGCTCGCCAGCAACTGGTACACCCCGATTTCGCCAGACTCGAACTCGAGCGCACACGCAGCCATGTAGAGGCGCCAGCAACGGTAGGTAGACTCCTCGACATGTTCCAGGGCTTCGTCGTGATGTCGTTCGAGACTGTCCACCCAGCGCCTGAGCGTCAACGCGTAGTGCGGACGCAGCGACTCCACGTCGGCAATCTCGAAGCCGCTGCGCTCCATGCCGCGCAGGATGTTGCTGACCGCGTCGAGTTGGCCATCCGGAAAGATGTAGCGGTTGATGAATTCGGTAGAGAGAGAGAGAGTAGTGGAAATGGATCGCGTCCCGGTTCTCGTTCCTGGAGTGCGCCGTGACCGACAGGCCTTGCGACGGCGAGACGCTGTCGACGGCCTTCGGCCATACCTTCGAGGCGAAGTGCCGGAAGCAACCCTGCCAGCCGGTCCCGCGATGACAACTTGATCCTGTCGAGATGATCCTTGAGACCGAGTGCCGCGAAGAAGTCGCCTTCGATGTCGACGTCGCCCCGAAAGTAGGCCTCGGCAAACCGCAAGCGGTCGAACCCCAGCACCATGGCCGCGATGGCTCCCGGGTTGCGGATGACCAGCGTGAACGGTGGAGGGCCGTCGCGGGGCGCGTCGCTACCCAATCGCAAGGGGTCGCCGTTCCACAACTGCACCGCCAGATTGCCTTCGAACTTGCCGAAGAGGTGTTTCAAAGGGCTCGCCGCCGCTGCCAGCCCGAGGTCTGGATTGAAGTGTGCGAAATCGAACTCATGCGGTCCGACGGCGCCAGCTGGAACGTGTCCCATGGCCGCGCCTGCAGAGGATGCCAGTCTTGAAGATTGCGCTGGCGGAGTTACGCTCCTGCGGGCAACCGGTGGTAGCCGGCGATGGCTGCCGTGAGTGCGTCGTCAACGTTCCTCAGCCAGACGAACTCCAACTGCTCACGCGCATCTTCCGGAATGTCATCGAGGTCACGTTCGTTTCGAGCAGGAAGCATGACGGTCCTGATGCCGGCGCGCAATGCGGCGAGCACTTTTTCCTTGACGCCGCCGATTGGCATCACGAGTCCGCGCAAGCTGATTTCGCCGGTCATGGCGACGTCGCTTCGCACGGGCTGCCCCGTCAGCAGCGACGTCAGCGCAACGAACATCGCGACCCCTGCGCTTGGCCCGTCCTTGGGCGTCGCACCGGCGGGCACGTGGACGTGGATGTCGGACTTCTCGAACTTCTCGGGTGCGATGCCCAGCGTCGTTGCGCGAGCCTTGACGAGCGATAGCGCCGCTTGTGCGCTTTCCTTCATCACATCGCCAAGCTGGCCGGTGAGAATCAGGCGGCCACTCCCCGGTGACTGCGAGGCCTCGATGAACAGGATGTCTCCACCCACCGGCGTCCACGCGAGGCCCGTCGCAACGCCCGGGACATCGCTGCCCATCGCCATCTCGGCCTCGTACTTCCTCCGGCCGAGGCTGACCGGCAGATCCTGAACGTCGATTGCGACGCACGTCACGCTGCCTTCCGCGATGCGGACCGCGATGCTGCGAAAGACACTGCCGATCTCGCGCTCCAGATGGCGCACGCCGGCCTCTCGGGTGTAGTCCTCGATGATCGCGACCAGCGCCGCGTCGCTGATCTCGCATTGCGCTGCAACGAGCCCAGTGGCCGACAGTTGGCGTGCCACGAGATAGCGGCGCGCGATCTGCAGCTTCTCGTGGGTCGTATAGCCCGGCAACTGGATGATCTCCATCCGGTCGCGAAGCGGTCCCGGAATCGTGTCGAGGACGTTGGCCGTGCAAAGGAACATCACCAGCGACAGGTCGAAGGGAACCGCGAGGTAGGTGTCCCGAAATGTCGAGTTCTGTTCGGGATCGAGCACCTCCAGCAATGCCGAAGAAGGGTCGCCATGAAAGCCGCCCGCTCCGAGCTTGTCAATTTCGTCGAGCATCATCACGCCGTTGCGGGTGCCCGCCTTGCGCAGACCCTGCATGATGTTGCCCGGCAGGGCGCCGACGTAGGTGCGGCGATGTCCGCGGATCTCGGCTTCGTCATGGACACCCCCCAGGCTCACGCGCACGAACTTGCGGGCCGTGGCTCTGGCAATGCTTTGTCCCAGCGACGTCTTGCCTACCCCTGGCGGCCCCACGAAGCAGAGGATGGGGCTCCTGCCCGACGGGTTGAGCTTGCGCACCGCGAGGTATTCGAGGATGCGCTTCTTCACCTTCTCCAGGCCGAAATGATCCTGGTCGAGAATGCGGCGGGCCTCGCTGATGTCGATGGGCGGTTCGGGCTCCGCGGCCCAGGGCAACTCCGTCAGCCAGTCGAGGTAGGTGCGAACCACCGAAGCCTCTCCCGTGCCGTCGTTCATGCGCCCGAGTCGCTTGAGTTCCTTCTGCGCGACCTTGGTGACGTCCGCCGGCATCCGAGAGGCGACGATGGCCCTTTCGAACTCCTCGATTTCCGCGTCACTTTCGTTGCCCTCACCCAGTTCGTCCTGGATCACACGCATCTGTTCGTGCAGCAGATGCTTGCGGTTGAGCTTTCCGATCGAGGCGCGCGTGCGCTCGTCGACGTCGCGCGCTACCTTCAGCACCTCGATGCGACGAGCGAGCACCACCAGCAGGCTGTCGAGACGTGTCTCCAGATCGAAGGTCTCGAGCAGTGATTGCTTCTCCTCGATCGGGATGTCGAGCAGGCCTGCGATGACATCCGCGAGTTGCCCCGGCGCTTCGATTCCTTGAAGCGAGGTACCGAGTTCCGCAGGCACCTGCGGCAAGAGCGCGAGGGTGTCTCGGGCGCTCTGCTTGAGCGCGCGCGCACGGCCTTCGATTTGCGTACCGACGACTTGCGGATCGTCCACGTATTGGACCCGCGCGACCAGGAATCGGTAGCCTTCCAGCATCTGCACGATGCGAAACCGTCGAAGTCCCTTGACCACCGCGCGGTGCAGACCATCGGCGCCCGTCAGATAGCGCAAGACGACGGCGCTCGTGCCGACCTCGTGCAGATCGCTTGCGCCAGGCTCGACGACATCCGGCTTGCTCTGGAGAACCACCCCGACAGGACGTTCGAGACGAACCGCTTCCTGGACGGCTTCCTGCATCGACTGGCGATCGACATTCAGTGGGAAGATCGTTTCGGGAAACAGCACGGTGCCCCGAACCGCAAGGAGGATCAATGCATCGTCGGGGATCGGACGCGGGTTGATCGCCGGCTGAGTACCCGGCTCGGCATGCAGTGACTGGCCGAGTGAGGGGGCTTCGACGGCATGCGATTCCGCATCCAGGGCTTCGATCGGCGCATTCATCGCGAAGCCCGGTCAAGTTTGCGCAGGCGCAGGATCAGGCACCCGTTTGACGATTCCGGGGTGCCAAGTTCCATTCGCTCGGGTGGGAGCGAGATGCGGCGTTCGAATTGGCCGTGGGGTATCTCGAGCCGGCGTACCGCATGCCCGGGCCCCACCAGAGGGAGAGGTCGGGTGCCACGGACGACGAGCACGCCGGGCTCGCTGAGGATCTGTATGCGCTCGGCAGCCACGCCAGGCATGGCGATGATGACGACGATCTCACGCTCGTCCTCATAGACGTCCGCCGGAGGCTCCCACGCCACGGGCGTCGCGTTCGACGCCATCGGGCGGAAGAAGTGACGTTGCAGGCGGTCTGCCTGCACCATCAAGTCACACGCCTCGGCCCACATCCATGCGGAAGATTCAGTTGTTCTTGACACGGGCTGCCCGGATTGCCTTCTGACGACGATGCGTTGCCGAATGGCTCGCGCGATCATGCGTCTCGTCGTGGTTGATCGTCCGTTCGATGGCAGGCATGGGAATGCCTACACGCCCGACGGAAATGTCTCTGGCGCCTCGCGAGTACGCCAACTCCGGTCGATGTCCAGTGGTTCCAGCGCGGTGGTTTCGTCGATGTGAATGACGGCATCGAACTGGTGGGCAAGGTGAGTGTTGAAGTAGTGGCTCTCCCGCTCGGTGTCAGGCCGATAGATCACGCCGATGGCACGCTGCAGCCGGGGCCCTTCCACGAGAGAGCGTAATCCTGCCTCGCTGCGCAAGGGCAGCAGGAAGCGCTGTGTTCCGGTGTGGTGGAAGACATCCTCCCAACTGCCGCTCAGGCCGGCGCGAACCCGCTTGCGCTCGGGCGGCTCGTCCCAGTTGGATGCGGCGGTGACCCAGCCGTGGTGAGTGCTGAAGCCTACCAGCACCGCATCGTGCGCATAGCGTTCTCGTACCAGCTGCCCCACGTTGAATTCCCCCCGATCGCCCATCTCCGTCGCCGAGGCGTCGCCAAGGTGCGAGTTGTGTGCCCAGACGATCACTTTTGGAGGAGAGCCGGCTGCAGCCAGGTGGCGATCCAGCGCGAACAGTGTCTCCACCATGTGGGTGTCGCGCAGGTTCCAGGAGGACACGCGTCCCTGGAACATCGTTCGGTAGTATTCCTCGGCGTTGCGCACCAGGCGTGCGTTCTGCTGGGCGTAGAACGCCTCGTCGGCCTCCAGACCAGGCGGCAGAGGTGCATCCGCGTCGCGACGTCGCATCTCACGCAGAACTTGCACCACCTCGTCTTCGCAACTCCCCTTGAGGCCGAAGCTGGCGGCATAGCCATAGGCCTGGCTGTCTTCCCCTGCGTGGTCGAAGCAGGCGTAGCGGGACCTGGCACGCCGTGCGGCTTCGGGATCCACCTTGTCCAGGTACGCGAGCACCGCCTGAATGGAGCCGAACAGGCTGTAGAGATCGAGTCCGTAAAAGCCCACCCGGTTTTCGGGGCTGAGGGTGGCGTTGTGGATGCGCAGCCATTCGACGAAATCGCGCACCACCGTGTTTCGCCACATCCAGGCCGGAAAGCGCTCGAAGCCCGAGAGGGCGGTCACGGCGATTTCGTCGGAGAGTCCGCGCACGTAACGGTTGACGCGCCATGCGTCGGGCCAGTCGGCTTCGACGGCGATGGCGGTGAATTTCTTCTCCGTGATCAGGCGCTTGGTGATTTCCGCTCGTTCACTGTAGAACTCCTGTGTGCCGTGGGACGCTTCGCCGAGCAGGGCAAAGCGGGCGTGGCCGATCAGGGACATGAGCCCGTCATACTGACGCGTACTCCCGCTCAGTGGCTGCAGGTGCTTGCGCAGGCCACGGAGCAAGGTTTCGCGGGATCCGATGTCGGTCAGGGACTTGCCCACGGCGATTCCTCTTTCATGTTGACGGGCAACCGTCGCCAGGACGGCCTCTCCTGGTCGAGCAAGCGCCCTTGAGCTCGAGCGCCTGAGACAACGAAGAGCAATGACCTCCACGCCCTGCGCCCGAGAAGCGCGATGGACACGCGTTGAAGCGAGCGATTGCCTTGCATCGAAAGTACTGCGGCGAGCGCATGAGGTCTGTTCGCTTGCGCACGCAGAGGGTGGCCTGATGCCCCGATCCGAACCGACGTCACAGTTCGCGTTCATAGCGGCACGCATGCGCGATCGCGGCCGGTTCACGCTTCGTTCGATGACGCACAGACTTGCGCGGATCCGGTGTGAACCGAGAAATCGTGTGCTGGCACTCGAGCGAGTGATTCGCTCTCTACAGTCGGCGAGGTCTAACCCGGTCGCCAAGTAGACAGCTGGAAATGCGCGACAGGTCGTCCGGGCGGGATGTACCGCGACATGCTGGGTTCAGCGACCACGTCTGGAGAGTTCGCGCACGCCTCAAGTTGCCTCTTCCTGTTCGGCGTCCTTTCTGAGCGTTGCCGTACAGACCCCGAAACTGATAGCGCTCAGTCTTGGCACTCACCCACTTCACTCCCAAGGAACGACATCATGAAGACAGATTCGCAGTTGCAAAGGGACGTCATGGCCGAGCTCGCGTGGGAGCCGTCCATCCATGCCGCCCAGATTGGCGTCGAGGTCAAGGACGGCGTCGTGACGCTCGCCGGCGACGTCGCCACATACGCGGAAAAGTGGAACGCCGAGTTGGCAACACAGCGAGTTTCCGGCGTCAAGGCGCTCGCCGTCGAGCTGAAGGTCAAGCTCATCGACTCGGGTGTCCGCACCGACACCGATATCGCGGCGTCGGCACGCAACGTCCTGCAATGGGCTTCCGCCCTGCAGTCGGATGCCGTCAAGAGCTCCGTCGAGAAGGGCTGGATCACGCTCACCGGCCAGGTGGACTGGAAGTTCCAGAAGGAAGCCGCTGCCGATGCGGTGCGCTTCCTGTCGGGTGTCGTCGGCGTCAGCGATCAGATCACCATCGCGCCGAGCGTGAAGGCGGCCGTGGTCAAGGCGGACATCGAGGCGGCGATCAAGCGTGCAGCGACCGAAGACGCCAAGCACATCACGGTCGGCGTGAGTGGGAGCGACGTCACCCTCAGCGGCTCGATCCAGAGCTGGGTCGAACGCGATCTGGCGACGCAGTCCGCATGGAACAGCCCAGGCGTGACCAAGGTCATCGACAAGATGACGCTGGCGTACTGAACCTGCTCGGAGCCTCTTCGTCGCCGAGGAGGATCCGCTGAACGAAGTCCCGCCAGAAAGGCAAGCATGGACACACCGAACGTCCCGGTCTATCTCTTCGACACGCACGCCGACGCCGAGCAGGCCATTCGCTCGCTCAACGACGCCGGCTACAACATGAAGTCGTTGTCGCTCGTCGGCAAGGGTTGTCACACCGAAGAGCAGGCGATGGGCTTCTATACGTCCGGCGACCGCATCAAGGCCTGGGGTGGTCGTGGTGCGTTCTGGGGCAGCTTGTGGGGCTTGCTGTTCTCTCCCGCGGTCTTCATCCTGCCGGGTATCGGATTGTTGGCGCTCGCCGGGCCGATCGTCGTGGCGTTGGTCTCCGCGCTGGAAGGGGCCATGGTGGTCGGCAGCATCTCTGCGCTGGGGGCCGCCATGATGCAGATCGGCGTTCCCAACGAACAGGCGATCAGATACGAGACGGCCTTGAAGATCGACAAGTATGTGCTCCTGATTCATGGGACGGCGGCCGAGGCGGCGCAGGCTCGTGCGGTGTTGTCGCAGTCTGGCGCTGTTCCCAGTAGCGCTCACGCATGAACGCCGGCATCGAAGATGCGCATGTCCTGACCCGGGGCATCCCTCAAATCTCGCAGGCTGCGGGTAGCCTGCGTCCTTTGCCGCGCACGCAGGTCACTCCGATGGTAGCGAGCGCGATCTCGGTCATCGCCAACGCGGCGCGACTCCGCTCGCTCAAGGTGGGTCGTTCTCCATGAGGCTGATCCGCGACGAACAGGCTTACTTTCGAATCCTGGACGACTTCGTGGCGCAGCGGGCGAGCGCCGCCGTGTTCATTGTCCGCTTCCGGCATCAATGGCAATGTGACGGCGCCGAGGGCATCGACAGCGTCCAGGCGATGAGCGGGGTGCCCCACAACCAGGCCGGGTCCTACGGCCTGCTGGATTCGATCGACAGCTTGTGCGGGACCTATGCGCGCAACCTGCCACCGGGCAGCGGTTATCGCGTCAGTGAGGAGCAATTCCCCAAGGAGGTCGAGAGCCTGACCGACACGCTGTCGCACCCCGGCACCGGTCGGGCATAAGGCCGCCATGCTTTCCTTTTTCAAGTCACTGCCGCTGGCGCCCCCCGGCACGGCACCGGGCGTCATGGCACCCGGGGACGAGGCGATGCTGGATAGCCTGCAGCACGCGGCGTTCGACTATTTCCTCGCCAGGACGAACCTGTCCAACGGTCTCGTCGCCGACACATCAAGGCCACACTCGCCATCGAGCATCGCCGCGGTCGGATTTGCGTTGTCGGCCTACCCTGTCGGCGTCGAGCGAGGCTGGATCGGCAGGGCAGACGCCGTGGAACGCGTGCTCGCGGTGCTGCGCTTCTTCTCCAAGAGCGACCAGAGCGGGACGACATCGGCGACAGGCTTTCGAGGCTTCTATTTCCACTTCCTGGACATCGAGACAGGGGCGCGGGTCTGGCAATCCGAACTCTCATCGATCGACACGGCATTGCTCATCGCCGGGATGCTCACGGCAGCCTTGTATTTCGATGCCGAGTCGGCCGCGGAGACGGAGGTGCGTCACCTGGCCGATGCGCTGTACCACCGCGTGGACTGGCGCTGGGCCCAGCGTGAAGGGGGCGCCGTGTCCCTGGGCTGGAAGCCGGAGTGCGGCTTCCTCAACTACGGCTGGGACGGCTACAACGAGGCGTTGCTGCTCTACGTCCTCGGCCTGGGATCGCCGACGCATCCGCTGACCGACGCCAGCTTCGAGGCCTGGACGCTGACCTACCAATGGGAAAACATCTACGGCCACGACTACCTCTACGCCGGCCCGCTCTTCGTGCATCAGTTCTCGCACGCATGGATCGACTTTCGCGGGATCCGGGATCAATTCATGCGCGAGAAGGGCATCGACTATTTCGAGAACAGCCGGCGTGCGACGCTGGTCCAGCGCGACTATGCGATCCGCAACCCGCGCGGTTTCACGGGCTACGGCCAGGATCGCTGGGGCTTGTCGGCGGGGGATGGACCCAGCGTGGAGCCCCAGGCGGTCCAGGGCCGGCGACAGGCGTTCTACGGCTATGCCGCGCGCGGGGTTCCCTGGGGGCCGGATGACGGCACCGTCGCCGGTGCGTCGACCCTGGCGTCCATCGTGTTCGCGCCCGAGATCGCGCTCCCGGCCGTTCGCGCGATGGTGGCGGCGCGGCCGGGTGGACACGGTGAATGGGTACGGGCAAGCGGCTTCAACGCGACCGCGCAAGGGCCTGTCGCTGGCGGCTGGACATCCAAAGGCGAGTTCGCGCTCGACCAGGGCCTGACCGTGTTGATGGTCGAGAACTTCCGGACGGGGCTGTTGTGGCGTCTCTTGCGGGACTCGCCTTCGATCCAATCCGGGTTGCGACGCGCCGGATTCAAGGGCGGCTGGCTCGCAACGAAGGCATCGGGGTGAGCCCATGGCCACGATGACTTTCGACGCCGTCCAGGACACTGTGTCAGCGGCTGACGACCGAGAACGCCTGCGTCATGTCGCCCCGATGGGCTGGCGAAATCCCAAGCCGTCGCGCCTCTACGACCTGCTTGTCATCGGCGCGGGGCCGGCGGGCCTGATGGCGGCCAGTTCAGCGGCGGCGTTGGGCGCGAAAGTGGCCCTGGTGGAACGCCATCAGCTCGGGGGCGACAGCCTCAACTACGGCTCGATTCCCACCAAGGCGCTGATCCGCACGGCGAGGATGTACTCGGACATGCGATGCGCCGCCACCTTCGGCGCGACGCCGCCTGCAGACATCCAGGTCGACTTCGGAGCGGCGATCGCCCGATTGCGCCACGTCCGTGCCCGCGTCAGCCGGACCCATTCGGCCTTGTGTCTCACCCGCCAGGGCATCTCGGTGTTCTTCGGCGCTGCCCGCTTCAGCGGTAAAGACTCCGTCGACGTGGACGGCGTCAGCCTTCGCTTCAAGAAGGCGCTGGTCGCGACGGGTGCGCTGTCGCAGTTACCCACGATCCCGGGTCTGGCGGAAGCTGGGTATCTGACCAACGCGAACCTCTTCGACATCGGCGCCCTGCCAGCGAGCCTGCTGGTGATCGGCGGCGGGCCGCTCGGTTGCGAACTGGCGCAGGTGTTCGCGCGCTTCGGCAGCAGAACGATCATCGCGCATCGGGAGCCGCTGTTCCTCCCTTTGGAAGAGCGTGATGCCGCCCAGATGGTGTCCGACGGGCTGGCACGCGATGGCGTCGAGATCCACCTGAACACGGAGGTCGCATCGGTTCGCGTGGAGGGCGGGCGCAAGGTGGTCGAGTTGGTGATCGACGGCAACGTCGCCAGCACGACCGTCGACCAGATATTGACCGGGATCGGTCGCCTGCCCGCGGTACAAGGTCTCGACCTGGAAGCGGCGGGGATCGCTTATGACGCTGTATCCGGGATCCGTGTCGACGATTTCCTCCGAACCACCAATCGGCGGGTCTACGCCGCGGGCGACGTCTGCCTCGCGAACCGCTACACCAACACGGCCCAGGCGTCCGCGTGCATCGTGGTGCGCAACGCGCTGTTGCTCGGTCGCAAGCGCGTGAGCGCACTGACCGTTCCCTGGTGCACCTACACCGACCCGGAGGTAGCCCACGTCGGTCTCTACGTGAAGGAAGCCCGGCAGCGGGGCATCCCGGTCAAGACGTTCACCATTCCGATGCACGACGTCGATCGTGCGATCGCGGACAGCGAGGACGATGGCTTCGTGAAGATCCACGTTCGAGAGGGCAGCGGGCACATCCTGGGGGCCACCGTGGTGGCCCGGCACGCGGGCGAGATGATCAACGTGATTTCGCTGGCGATGGTGGCCGGGCTCGGCATGGACGCGCTCGCCGGCGTCGTCCATGCCTATCCGACGCAGGGAGAGGCGATCCGGATGGCTGCCGAAGCCTACATGCGAGACCGTCCTGCGCGTTGGCAGGACTGGCTGGCACACGCCTGGGTTCGCCTGTGAGGCGGCGAGTCGTCCAGGGCGACAATGCGCTGCCGCACCGCACGGGACGGCGCAAGGCAGGCATGGCGGACGCCGGAGCCCCTCAGGATGGCGGACAACATCGCAACAAGCGTATCGGCTGGCTGCGTGCGGCCGTGCTCGGGGCCAACGACGGCATCGTCTCGAACGCCAGCCTCCTGCTGGGCATGGCGGCGGCCGGAGCCAGCCACCGAACGGTGCTGCTCACCGGCGTTTCGGCCCTGGTCGCCGGCGCCATGTCGATGGCCGCCGGTGAATTCATCTCGGTGCACTCGCAAAAGGACTCGGAGGGCGCCGACATCGACCGCGAGCGGGCTGAGCTGAAGCGCGATCCGCGCGGCGAAATGCGCGAGTTGAAGGCGATCTACGTCGCCCGGGGACTCGATTCGACCCTTGCGCAACAGGTCTCCCAGCAGTTGATGGCCAAGGATGCGCTGGGGGCTCATGTCCGTGACGAGCTCGGCTTTTCCGAGGCCACGGCCGCTCGCCCGGTACAGGCCGCGATCGCGTCGGCGGCGAGCTTCTCCGTCGGCGCGGTCTGTCCCCTCGTGGTTGTTGCAATGGCATCTCAAGCCTTGCTGATCGGGTCGCTGGCGGTGACATCGCTGGTCTTCCTGGCGGCCTTGGGCGCTGCATCGGCGCGCATCGGCGGGGCGGCTGTCTGGAGCGGAACATGGCGAGTCGCGTTTTGGGGCGCCGTGGCGATGGCGGTCACGAGCGGCGCCGGAGCGCTCTTCGGCGCGGTGGCTTGACCGCCACGATTTTCCCGATCGACCGTCAACGTTCCCGCTGTGTGCGGCAGCGAACCGTCAGAAGCTCCCAGAGCCCGAATACTGGCTGAATCCTCTGGCCTGCCAGAGGCGTTCCTGCGCGATCGGGGCTCGACGTTCGAGGCCTGTCCTTCCGCGTACCGCGCCGGAGACCAGCGTATTCCAGCGGGATCGACGCCATGATTGCCTTCCAGATCACCGACATGAAAGACGCGCCAGGGGCGACTGCCGTCACCAAGGCGGTGAAGGCGCTCGACCGCGCGGCCGTGGTGCGAGTCGACCTTCCGACACGGACGATCGAAATCGATCCGGCGAAGGCGAGCGCACGACAACTCGGCGATGCGATCCTACAGGCCGGCTATTGCGCCGAGGCGGCGTGATGTTGCGGCAGCCCCGCTCCTGCTCAACGAAGGCCACCAAATGATAAATTCGATGGACGTGACGCTGAACGGTCGCGCACGCAATCTGCAGACCGACGACGACCGCATGTTGCTCTGGGTGCTGCGTACGGACCTGGCGCTCACCGGCACCAAGTACGTCTGCGGCGAAGGCATCTGCGGCGCCTGTACGGTGGTCGTGGACGGCGCCGCGGTGAGATCGTGCAAGGCGTCGCTCAAGACGGTGGCAGGCAAGTCGGTCGTGACGATCGAAGGACTGGCTCAGAAGGGCGCGTTGCACCCGCTTCAGCAGGCCTTCATCGATCACGGGGCTTTCCAGTGCGGCTACTGCACCGCGGGCATGTTGCTGACGGCTTCCGTGTTTCTGAAGGAGAACCCCCGAACGACGCGTGATGCCATCGTGTCGCACATGGCGCACAACCTCTGCCGATGCGGCGCCCATCAACGGATCGTGGATGCGATCGAGGCGGTTTCGCTTCAGGTCGGAGCGCTGTCATGAACGACGGCACCGGACTCGACCGTCGCACGTTTCCGGAGCGGGTCGGCGGAGGCATCGCGGTGCTGGTCACCTCGGGGCCCGGGCTGCTTCACGCGCAAGCCGCCGCGCATCTCTACCCCGAAGACTTCAATGCCTACCTGGTCATCGGCCAGAACGGCCGCGTGACGGTCTTCTCCGGCAAGATCGAGATGGGGCAGGGCGTCATGACGTCGCAGGCGCAGATGGTGGCCGAGGAACTCGGCGTCTCGATCGCGGCGATCGACATAGTGCTGGGCGACACCGATCGTTGTCCGTGGGACATGGGAACCTTCGGATCCCTGACCACGCGCATGTTCGGGCCCGCGCTGCGCGCCGCGGCGGCGCAGGCCAGGCTGGCGCTTCCGACGCTCGCCGGGCAACGACTGGGCGCCGCAGCGGATCAACTCGAGGTCAAGGACGGCCAGGTCGCCGTGCGTGGCGAGCCGGGCCGCAGGGTCAGCTTCGGGACTCTGTCCAAGGGCGCCGCCATCACGCACGTCCTGGACGGCAAGGCCTTGCTGCGCGGCGTTTCCGAATTCACCGTGATGGGCACATCGGCCGTGCGGCTCGATGCCACCGAGAAGGTGACCGGCGAGGCGCTCTACACGGCGGACATTCGTGTCCCCGGCATGCTGTACGCACGAATCCTGCGGCCCCCGACGCATGGCGCAACGCTGACCCACCTGGACGCTTCGGGCGCCGCAAGGCTGCAAGGCGTCACCGTCGTGCAACGAGACGGCCTCGTCGCAGTTCTTCACGCACAGCCCGATGGCGCGACCGCCGCGCTCGCCGGACTGGCGGCCGATTGGAAGCTGCCGCCGCCAGGCCTGGATCCGGACACCATCTTCGAGCACATCCTGCAGGCTTCCGGCGCGCCGAAGGAGATCGTCCGTCGAGGCGACGTCGCCGCTGCACGCGCCGGCGCGCAACAGGTGTTCGAATCGACCTACGAGAAGGGCTACGTGGCCCACGCCGCGCTCGAGACCCACGCCGCGTTGGCCGAGTTGAAGGACGGAAGGATGACGGTCTGGGCCTCCACGCAGATGCCGTTCCCGACACGCGACCGGATCGCCAAGGCGCTTGGCATGCCCGGATCCAACGTTCGCGTGATCACGCCCTTGCTTGGCGGTGGCTTCGGCGGCAAGAGCGCCGATGGCCAGGCCATCGAGGCGGCGCGCCTGGCACAGATCACCGGCAAGCCGGTGCAGGTCGCCTGGACACGCGAGGAAGAGTTCTTCAACGACACCTTCGATCCGGCCTCCGTCGTGAAGGTGGCCTCGGCGATCGACCGCAACGGCAGGCTCACTCTCTGGGACTATTCGGTCTTCGCGGCGGGCGAGCGCGCGGCCACGACGTTCTATTCGGTTCCGAATGCCCGCATTCGCTCGGCCGGCCGGACGTCCTACGGCACGCAGGCCGAGGGCGCGAGCGTGCATCCCTTCGCGGTCGGCTCATGGCGCGGAGCGGGCGCGAACATGAACGTCTTCGCGATCGAGTCGCAGATCGACACCATGGCCAGCGCCGCCGGGGTGGACCCGCTGGAGTTCCGGCTGAGAAACCTGGACGACGCCAGGATGCGTCGCGTGCTGCAGGCCGTTGCTTCGGCGTTCGGCTGGCAGGCGGCCGCTGCGCCGAGCGGCCGCGGCGTCGGCCTGGCTTGCGTGATCGACGCCGGGACGTATGTCGCGACGATGGCGGAGGTCAAGGTCGATGCGTCGTCCGGCAAGGTCACGGTGCTGCGGATCGTCTGTGCCCAGGACATGGGCATCGTGGTCAACCCCGAGGGCGCGAAGATGCAGATCGAAGGCGGCCTGACGATGGGGCTGGGCTACACGCTGGCCGAGGAGCTTCGTTTCCATGGCGGAGAAATCCTCGATCGCAACTTCGACTCCTACGAGATCCCGCGCTTCGGCTGGATTCCGCGCGTCGAGGCCGTACTCGTCAAGAACGACGACGTGGCGCCTGAGGGTGGTGGCGAGCCCGCGATCACGACCACCGGCGGCATGCCCTTGATGGAGACGCTGGAACGGCGTCAGTCGCAGCGCGAATTCGCGCCGGATTCCTTGCCGGAGCAGACGCTGTCGGATCTGTTGTGGGCAGCAGGCGGAATCAACCGTCGTGAGCATGGCGGGCGGACCTCGCCGAGCGCCTTGAACGCGCAGGAGGCGTTGATCTACGTGGCGATGCCGCAGGGATTGTTCCTCTACGACCCTGTTCACCACCAGCTTCAGTTGGGCATTGCCTCGGATGTACGGCGATTGACCGGCAATCAGGATTTCGTGGACAACGCGCCGCTCGATATTGTCTACGTCGCTGACCACACGCGCATGAAACCGGTACCGGCGGCTGAACGCTCGCCGTACGCCTTCGCGACAGCCGGCGCCATGATGCAGAACGTGTATCTCTACTGCGCATCCACAGGGCTGTCGACGGTCATCAGGGCCTGGTTCGACCGCGATGCCTTGTCCAAGGCGATGGGACTGGTGCCGGACCACCAGTTGATGTTGTGCCAGACGGTCGGGTTCGCAGCGACCGGCAAGCCGGCGTGAGCCGACGTTCTTCTGGCTGGCGCACCACACTGACGGGCGCCCTGCTCTCGGCCGGTCTGGCTGCCGCCTGGGGTCAAGTGGATACTGTTGCGAGCCCTGACTATGATCAGGCGCTGTCCGACTGGAGCGAGCAGTTCGCGCGCGAGGTTGATCACCGCCTCGACGTGCCACCTGCCGACCAGGCGCGCTACATCGTGATGATCGATCAGGCACTGGTCGAGGCCAACCTGGAAAACCTGCCGCCACAGTCTTTCGTCCTGGTGGACAGCAGCCTGCAGGTGCAGGCCGCCATCGTGCTGGTTCGCAAGGGGGAAGGCAATTGGAACTGGATCGGTGCGACCGCGGTGTCGACCGGCAAGGTCGGCACCTACGAACACTTCGTCACGCCGACAGGTGTATTCCGGCATTCTTTGGACAACCCTGACTTCCGCGCTGAAGGAACGTTCAACAAGAACCATATCCGCGGCTATGGGCTGCGCGGTCGGCGAGTATTCGATTTCGGCTGGCAGGTCGCCGAACGCGGGTGGGGCGTCGGTGGCACGAGCAAGATGCGCCTGCAGATGCATGCCACCGATCCCCATGTTCTGGAAGCCCGCCTCGGGCGTGTCGCCTCGGAGGGTTGCATCCGTATCCCGGCGACTCTCAACGTCTTTCTCGATGGGCACGGCGTGCTGGATGCGGACTATGAAGCGGCTGCGGCAGCCGGGCAATCACAGTGGGTGCTCAAGCCAGGTCGCACCACGATTCCCTGGCCCGGGCACTACATGGTGATCGTTGATTCAAACACTGCGGTGCGACCTGCGTGGTCCCCTCTACCCCGGTGGTAGTTTCGCGGGGCACGCCAGACCACCGCTTTCCGGACGCCGCCATTCATTCGACCTTGCCGAGCGCCACGCGATATTCTTCCAGCCGGGACTCGTAGTTCACGCCGTCCCCGTAGCCGAGGAAGCGGCTGTAGCGTGCATGCATTCCCAGGATCTTGCGAGCGTGCCTGATGGGGCAGAAATACTGCTCCGTCCGTGCCAGGATCTCGGCCATGTAGCCCATGAGCCCGTTACCGTATTCGCAGTACGTGCAGTGGAACTTCTCGATGAAGTTGAGATAGCCGAGATGGTGCCTGTCGAACACGAGGTCGTCAGCCCGCCTTACCTTCCGGATCCCGTAGATCGGGAAGCAGGCCCACTGATAGAAGCTCACGCACAGGTCGAGCATCAACAGCGGCAAGGCCATGCCGTAGATGAGGCGGCCGGTGATCAGGTTCTGCGGCCTGTAGGCCACCAGCCAGCGCAAGAACCCGGTCTTGAGCTTGCGATGCGCTTCCTGGACGGAGCGCTCGAACTCGACGCGCTTGCCGTTGATCTGGAAGAACACGCGGCTCTCCTGCTCGTGGACGACGCTGCGCAATTCCTCTTCCAGAGCGGCCATCTGGCCGAGGATCTGATTGGTTCGATCGTTCATGTGGGGAGCATAGATGCCAATTGACTTTTTCTGAGTGCGGCGGCGAACGGACGTGGCGCTTGTTCACGCCTGAAACTGGATGCACGGCGACTCGTCGTAGAACGCCAATTGGCAGGTGCTCCTGTCGTGATCGCCTGCTGTCGTGCTCGCGTCCGCGACGGTCTTGATGGATCTGCGACCAACCGGGGAGATCCGTCATGCTGAGAACGATTGCCGTCACGCTCCTGAGCGTTGCTTCGGCCTTCTTTACGCCTTCCACGGCAAGGGCCCAGGTCGCGGGAGCGACGACGACCGTGGGAGTGAGTTCCAGTCAGTCGACGCAGATCGCGTTCGGGTGGAGCGTCAAGAAGGCGCTGCTCGGCAAGGTCGTCTACGATGAGGTTGGCCAGAGGATCGGCAGCGTCGAGGATCTGGCCGTGGCGCCGGACAAGGCAGTCTCCTATGTCATCGTCGCAGTTGGAGGCTTGGTCGGCATCGGTCGGCACGACGTCGCGATTCCCGTGGCGCAGATCCAGGACGAGGATGGCAAGCTGGTGATCACCGGGGCGACGAGCGTCGCGGCCTCCGCCGACGCGAAGTTGTTCGAGCTCAAGCTGTCGAAGGCCAAACACTGGAAGGCTTATGAAGCTTGGGTCGGGGCAGCAATCGTCCGGCTTCACAAGTCGATCGAGAACGCGACCGGCTGACCGGTCCACGGCGAGCCGTCGATCGCTGCGAATTGCCCATGCTCAGGCGTGAACGGGCCCGGTATCGAGCGTTGCGTTCACAAGGTCATGTTGTCCAGGACATGACGAACGCCCGGCGTTCCCCAGGCCAATCGGGTGACCCGCTCCCGGTCGTCCCAGTTGGCGACCTTGCCGCTGAGTGTGAGATCGCAACCGTGCAGTGCCACCGAGATATCGTTCGCATCGGTCGCGACGGCCGCTTTCAGCGCGGACTCGATATCCGCCTCGATCGCCACCAGCGCAGTCGTGGGCCGGATCGATATGCAGTTCTCGACGCCCGTGACCCCGACGAGATGGCGTACCGCATCGAATGCCGCCTGGCGCTGGAATTGCCATTCCGCATGACCGGTCAACGTGATGCATCCCGCCTCCACCATGACCTGGAAGGCATCCTCTGGCAGGCCGGCCGTGCTGTCGAGAGCGATCTGCGCCGACTTCGCGATGTCGGCGTCGTTGCGCTTGCCGAAGGCAGACAGTTTGACAGTCATGGCGAATGTGGTCGCCTTCGTGCCGGAGACCCGTTGGGCGGCAGATTCAGCGTTCCATTTCTCGACGAAGCTGCTGACCTCGCCCAGGAGGGTCACCTGACCGTCCTTCACGGTGACCCCGATTTGCGCTGCATGGATCGACGGATCCCATGCCAGTGCGGCATAGACATCCTTCTTCAGCTGCTCGTCGGTCTTCATGCGGCTCTCCTCGGCAATGCGGTTGGACCGACAGCATGCATGCGACGCCGATCGCCGTCCGTGCGGTAACGCGCCCTGTACTCATGGCGGCACGCGCGCGACCAAGACGGATGCCAGCAGGAGGCGCCGACCTTTCGACAGATGCGATTCGCTGGTCAACCAGTTTTGGAGTGCCGCGAGCCCAGTCCTGGCAAGGGAGTAAGTTCCTGGCCTGGACGCGTCTACGGCGTGCCGACGTAGAGCGCGATCTTGCGCTTGACGTAACCCGTGCCGTCGCGCGCAACGTCGGGTCGCCCGTAGACGGCGTCACCGACCTGGAACTTCGAGGCATTTCTTCCCACTGCGTGCACGACGCCCGAGACTTCCCAGCCGGGCGTGAAGGGCAGGACGTACCGGATCATCTCCTTGAGATGACCCTCGCGAACCTTCCAGTCGATGGGATTTACAGAACTGCCGACGACCCGGACGAGGATGTCATCGTCGCCGACGGCTGGCTCCGGGATGTCTTCATGGCGGAGCACGCTGGCATCGCCATAGGCGCGGATTCGAACAGCTTTCATGGTGGCCTCGATCGTGGGAGGAACGGCCGTCTCGGTCGTCCGGACCCACGGGCAATGCGCAGACCTTCGTTCGACGGGCTGGGCGTCACCGCTCGCCTTGCGGCTGACCTCTTCCTGGCATGTTGGATACCGCACAGACCTGGGATCGGTCACGCGTTAGCTTGGCGACATGGCCGCAGTGGCGGCCCAATCCAGCGAACAGGCTTCTCCAATGACTCGCAACACGAAGGCCACACTCGTCGGTGGTGGCATCGGAAATCTTGCGGCTGCTGCCTTCATGATCCGCGACGGCGACATGGAGGGAAGCAACATCACGATTCTCGACGCTCTGCCGGTCATGGGCGGAAGCCTCGATGCGGGAGGGACGCCCGCGCTGGGCTATTCCCTCCGCGGCGGTCGCATGTTGACCAGTGACAACTACGAGTGCACCTGGGATCTGTTCAAGACCATCCCGTCGTTGACCGCGGCTGGCAGCACCGTCTTCGACGAGACGCTGGCGTTCAATGAAAGACACCGTTCGCATGCGCTCGCGCGCCTGGTCGACCGGCGCGCGGCGAAGGTGGGTATCCCCTCGATGGGATTTTCGATGCAGGATCGAGTCGAGCTCCTGAAGCTCAGCAGCGCGGCGGAATCCGCACTGGGTTCGAGTCGCATCACCGATTGCCTGTCGCCCGCGTTCTTCGAGACGGAGTTCTGGGTCATGTGGGCCACGACCTTTGCGTTCCAACCCTGGCACAGTGCCGTCGAATTCAGACGCTACCTGCACCGGTTCATGCTCGAATTCACGCGCATCGACACGCTCGCGGGCGTCAAGCGCACGGTCTACAACCAATACGAATCGATGGTGCTCCCGCTGCAGGCCTGGCTGGTCTCGAAAGGGGTCAACTTCCTCGCCGAGTGCAACGTGACCGAACTGGTTCCGCGCAATCTGATCGACGACTTCGAAGTGGTGGGCGTCAAGTACGTTCGCAAGGGTGTGCGCGAAACGATTGTCGTGGGGGAGGGGGATCTGGTGTTCCTGCAGAACGCCTCCATGACCGATGCGTCCACCCTGGGATCGATGTCCGCTGCGCCGGCGTTCAAGAGCAAGGCCGACAGTGGTGGTTGGGCGTTGTGGGAGCACCTGGCCGACGGCAAGCCGGAATTCGGCAAGCCTTCAACCTTCAACACCAACATCGCGCAGTCGTGCTGGGAATCCTTCACGGTCACCGTCAAGGACTCCGAGTTCTTCGACACGATGATGGATTTCACCGGCAACGCGGCGGGCACCGGCGGCCTGGTGACGTTCAAGGACTCGAACTGGCTGATGTCGGTTGTGCTCGCGCGCCAGCCGCACTTCGTGCATCAGCCCAACGATGTCCAGGTGTTCTGGGGATACGGGTTGTTCCCCGACCGGGTCGGGAACTTCGTTGGGAAGCCCATGTCGGCCTGCAACGGCGACGAGATCCTGACCGAGTTGTACGGGCACCTTCGCTTCGATCGGGATCCCCTGCAGACGGCCATCTGCATCCCGTGTCGCATGCCCTACATCACGAGCATGTTCATGCCTCGCAGTGCAGGGGATCGACCGCTTCCGGTTCCACTGCACTCCAAGAATTTCGCGTTTGTCAGCCAGTTCGTGGAGATCCCCGAGGACGTCGTTTTCACTGTCGAATATTCCGTTCGAGCGGCGCAGACGGCCGTCTACCAACTACTGAAGATCACCCGGCCGGTGACACCCATCACTCCGCACGACAAGTCACTGCACGTCCGATTCGAGGCTTTGCTGAAGGCATTCAAGTGATACATGGCGGCTCACTGCCAGCCAAACCGCTGGACCGGCACACGCCTCATCGGGGTCACTGGGCTACGCCTTGGTGACGGGCTCTGCCCGGCCCCCGTTATGCTCTATGTCGATGTAGGCCGGGCCTCGCAGGTCCGCCGTCTGGCGCATCGGCAGCTCGATCCATTGGGCCACTGGAAAAGCAGTCACGTCAACGAGACTGCGGTCGAATACTGGAAGGCCTACACGGACGCGCGCAATGCCATGCTTCTGCGCACCCACGCCACGCTCGCTCCGTGGCAGATCGTGCAGGGGGCAACACGCGGCTGGCCAGGTTGAACCTGACCCGAAAGGTACTTGCCAAGCTTCACTACGAAGGCAAGAACCATGATGCCGTGCAACCTGATCCGGATATCGCTTTCGACTTCGCGCCAGACTGCATCGCGTCCGAACGACTTGCACTTTGACGCGATATTGCTGGAAGGGTTGCAAAACGACTATCGGATGCCCAACCGCCGGAATGCGGGCAACTTGATGGCGTCGAGAACAAAAGCGAAGACGGCGGCCGCACCGAGTGTGTCCGCGACGATAGAGGCCGGGAGCGCCGTCATGGCGATGCCGGCGACCGCCATTGTCGACGCGATCGCTACGTCGGCGACGGAAGACGCCACGAGCCAGACGCTCGGGCGCGAACTCCAGAGATGACGACGCTCCCGGTTGGTGTACGTCGTCGCCTGCTTGACAAAGACAATGGCCACGAACGCGAGTGTCCTCAGGTGACCGATGTCGTAGCCTCGAGCGAAGTCGCCCAGGCCGAGCACTGCGCAACAGAATACCAGCGAGCCGATTCCCATGATCGCCCCCGCCACGCTCAGATGTCCGATGCGCCACACGTTGGGCATGGCGGAAGGTTGTACATGATCGGTAGTGAGCGACATCCCCAGGAAGTCTCCAGTGATCATGATGATCACCATCAGCATGGGGGTCAGGATCGCCTGGCCGGTGACGAACAGGCCCACCGTCAGCAGCATCACCTGAAGGATCTTGCTGGTGATGGAGTTGAGCGTGTAGGTCTGGATGCGCTGGAAGGTGACACGGCCTTCCTTGATCGCCGACAGGATGCCCGTCAGGCCAGCGCTGGTCAGCACCATGCCTGCCGCCGACTTGGCCACGTCGGTGGCGGTGGAGACCGCGATGCCCATCTGGGCCTGCCGCAATGCGGGCGCGTCGTTGGCCCCGTCGCCGCACATGCCCACGGTATGGCCGGATTTCTGAAGGATCTGGACGAGCTTGAACTTGTCTTCCGGCAGCACGCCAGCGAAGACGGCATAGGTCTCGGGCCTCAGTGTCCCGGGGATGGCCCCCGGTGGGCAGACAGGCCCGTCCAATCCGACGGCATGGGCGACCGAGGCGGCCGTCAAGGCGGAGTCGCCGGTGGCCATGAGCGTGCGGACGCCCATCGCGCCCAGTTGAGTGACCAGGGCCGCTGAATCCGGTCGTGGTGGATCGCTGATGGCGATGAAGCCGACCAGCTTCAAGGAGGTTGGTGCCCCGAATGCGACGGCCAGGACGCGAAAGCCCTGGCCTTCAAGTTCGGCAGCGGTCTTCCCGGATTCCGACGGATGAGCTGAGATCGCCAGGATGACGGCGGGCGCGCCCTTGACGACGCGCTGCACCGCGCCGCCGGCGGGGCCGAACGTCGCCTCGGACATCTTCGAAGCCGGATCGAAGGGCGTGAACTTGATCAATCGCGGCGCTGTGGCCGGAGGGGCCGTCTGCTCCGAGGCGCGTGCGGCCGTGACGATTGCCGCATCCAGCGGGTCCTGACCGCCATCGGCACTGGCCATGGCTGCGAGGGACAACACCTGGGCGTTGGTGAAGCCTGTCATCGGGCGCACAGCGCTCACCGACAAGGCGTCCAGCGTGAGCGTGCCGGTCTTGTCCACACACAGCACATCCATGGTTGCAGCCTCGTCGACGGCCGACAGACGTGTAGGCAGCACGCCGACCTTCGCCAGCGCACGTGCGCCGAGCGCAGCCGCCAGCGTGAAGGTGGCCGGCAGGGCAACGGGAATGGATGCGAGCAGGCCTGTCAGCACCAGCGACACGATGTCGGGGAGCGGCATGGCGACATGCCATGCGTAAAGCGTCAGCACGACGATCACCGAGCCGTTGAACAGTGCGAGATAGCTCACCACGCTGATCACGGCCGTCTGTTGCGCATCGGAGGCATGTGCCGTGCGAACCAGTGCTGCGGTGCGGCCGAACCGGGTGCGTTCTCCCGTCGCGGTGACTTCGGCGACGGCCTCGCCGCGCCGTATCAAGGCGCCGGCGTAGGAGCGTGCCCCAGGGCCGGCTTCGACAGGCACCGACTCGCCCGTCAGCATCGACTGGTCGATCAGAACGCCGCCCTCCGTCAATCGGACGTCCGCAGGGACGACCCCGCCGAGCGACAGCTTGACGACGTCGCCAGGAACGACCTGTGCGGCCGGCAACGTCTTCCATTCAGAGTCCCGTCGCACCGAGGCTGTGAGTGCGAGGCGCGAGCGCAGCGCTGCAAGCGTCGCCTGTGCGCGCCCCTGTTGAAACATTCCCAGCCCGGCGTTGAAAACAAGAAGCACCGCGATGATGGCGGCCTCCGCATGCTTACCCAGGACAAGCTCCAGGATGATCGTTCCTTCCAGCATCCATGGCACGGGCGCCCAGAGCTGCTTGAGCGCAATGCGCCAAGCGTGAACGGTCTCGTCTGGAAGGGTGTTGGCACCGGTGGAGGCGAGGTGCTGCCGGGCTTCGGCGCTCGTCAGTCCAAGGGGTTTGACGGGCGGGAGGGGGGCTGGGGCGGTGATGGCCGAGGCTTCTGTCATCCAATCGAGCTTGCCCGGAAATCTTCGGATGATCTGTACGGCAGCGAACCGGTCGCTGACGGGACGTGGCCGTCGATCCGCCGCAGAGCTTCTGCTTCACGCGTTTTGTCCTGATGCCAGGAATCCGAGATTGACGTCACCGGCGTGTAAAGCTCGCAGGCGCGTGCGCAACCGAACAGACCGTTTTTCACCGCACCGAGATAGTTGGTCTTTGCCCAGGGCATTCGCGGCCTGCTGCCCTTCAAGGGACGCTGCCAGTTCATCCGAGCTGGACGACGCGCTGGCTCGAGCCATTCAACGGAGAAGCGAATGACGAACGGTGTTTGGAATGACTGGTATTTCGGATGGGGCTGGTTCTTGTGGTTCGGGATCCTGATGCTGATTTTCTCGAGTGTCGGCAACTGGGGCTATACGTACCGCGTGCATCGCTTCTCCGGTCGCACTCCGCAAAAGGACGCGCTCGATATCCTCGACGAGCGCTACGCTCGCGGCGAGATCACGCGGGCCGAGTTCGGCGAGATGAAAGCCACGCTCTCCCGGGCGGAGGTGCAGCCATGAGCTTCGACATGCTGGAAGTCACTTGCCGGGAGGCGAATAGCGACCTGCGGATGCCTGTAGCAGCGACGGAGTCACGCGAGCGCCCCGCCGCAGTGATCGGCGTGGCTGATCTCGCACTCGGTGACGTCATGGATTCGCAACCCAGTTCGCGCGGATTCATCGCGATGCTGGAGGTTTACCGCGCAACAGGGGGCTTGGCCCCCGGCAACTTCCTGTGCCATTCGCTCCAGGAACACCAGCGCGGCGATCTCGGCCAGCTTGCCCGTCTGATCGGAGATCGGCGTATCTTCGTGCTCGACTGGCGAGGCGATTCGTGGATCCCGATGTTCCAGTTCGATGCTGATGACCTGTCCTGCAAGGCCGGCCCTGCACTGGTACGGGCCGAGCTTGCTGGCCTGGATTCTGGCTGGGCCATCGCCTACTGGTTCGCGCAGCCGAACGCGCAACTGGGGGGACGCCTGCCCGTAGAGGTCGTCGATCTGGATCTCAGGGCTGTCGTGGACGCGGCGCGATATCGCGCGTTCGCTCCTGGACTGGAACGCCGCATGGCAAAGTACGCCTGATCCTTCTGCCGTCGATTCCTTATTTCGCGAGCGTCTTGCGGATCGCTTGCAGCTCACCCTTGCGTTCGGAGCTCATGACCGGGTAGGCCATTTCAATCCTCGCAGGTGTCGCTCAGGCATTGCTCGTACGCCGCCATGTAGGCGTCCCAGAACTTGCGCTCCGCGATATCGGCGTCGCTGAAGTTCCAGTTCTTGTCGGCGGCATCGATGCGGTCGACGAAGCGTCGACGCTGTTCCTCCTTGGACAGATGCAGGAATACCTTGACGATGCGTGTCCCGTTGGCATGAAGGTGCCTCTCCAGATCCACCATCGACCTGAATCGCTCGTTCCAGAAGATCTCGTCGTCCACCGGTTCGTCCGCAAGCCCCTCACCCCTCGCCGCGTAGCAGCGAGCGATGCACCCGCACGATCAGAACTTCTTCGTAGTACGAACGGTTGAAGATGCCGATGCGACCGCGCTTCGGCATGTCGCGCGTGGTTCCCCAGAGCCCAGCCCGCCAGGACGTCTGTCGCCCAGTGAACGCCCAGCGCAACCCGGCTGAGTCCGACCAGCAACGTCATGACCGCGGCGACTCCCATGATGTAGGCACGTTCGACGTTTCGCTTGCGCGAACTCGAGGCCAGGGCGCCCAAAGTGAGGAACACGATGGCCGAGAGCGTCGCGTGACCACTCGGGAAGCTCAGGCCTGGAACCACGATCGCAGCGTAGGCGGCTGCCGGACGAAACCGATCGAAAGCCAGCTTGAGGATCTCGACCATGGCGCCACTTCCGAGAGTGGCTGCCGCAACCAGGATCGCGATGGACCGTTCCTTGACGAAAGCGAGGTAGCCCGCCGTGATCGCCGTGAACAACACGAGGACGACCGTGCTGCCCAGGCCGCTCAGATCCCGCATCGTGTCCGTCACCCAGGGGTGGTCGGTCCGCAGCGCCTGGAAGGCGCGCAGGAGAGCCATGTCGAAACTGCGTGTCTCGCCTTCGAGCACCTCGCTGCCCAGATTCGCGAAGGTGAACAGCAGCAGCAGGATTCCAGCGCCTGCCCACATGGCTCCAAGCACCCCGCGCAACCGCTCGGAGCGGCGCCGGTGGCTGGGCAGGACGGGGGAATCTTGTTTGAACGACATTGCAGCAATCGGTGGACGAGGCATTTGCACAGGCAGCTCGCGAACTGGCACCACCGTGCACGCGTGGGAGGGACTTGTCTGTGCTGTCGCGCACGCAACTTTGGTCCCGCGCGGCCAGAGTTCGTCAGCGCACAGACGACCGCCAGGCACTGCTCCCACAGTGACGACAAGCACACCGTGTGCTCTCGATCGGTCTCGTTGGCCGAGCGGCCTGCCCAATCGGTGCGGAAGTCGCTGGGCTCGACCACCATCACCTTGATGCCCAGCGGCTTCGACGCCGCCGAAGCCGGCAGGAGGCTCCATGACGAGCGTGCGGGTTGCGGTGGAAGTCATCGATTCTCTTTCGTTGCAGGGTGGCGAAGTGCGAAGTTCGTCACGTGCCGTCCGGGGTCACGTGGCGCAGCAGCGCGAGCACGTTGGCGCGACGATCGCTGAACTCGATCAGGGGCGTGACACGGGTCTCGGCGACGCCCCACAGCGGGATGCTGGTCAGCATGTCGATCGATTTCGACCAGGTATTTGATGAGAAGTCCCTGATCGATGGCGATAGTGCTGTCGAAACCCGGGCCACGCTCAAACCGGCGCGTCGAGGTGCGCCGTGCGAACCAGCTTCTTGTTGACGAACTCCGGGATGCCCATGTTGCCGGGTTCGCGCCCGTAGCCCGAGTCCTTGATTCCGCCGAAGGGCAGTTCGGCATCCGACCAGTCGATGTTGTTGATGAACATCATCCCCGTGTCGACGGCGCTGGCGATGCGCTTGCCGCGCGCGACATCCTTTGTCCAGACCGACCCACCCAGGCCGAAGTTGGAGTCGTTGGCCAGCGCGATCGCTTCAGCCTCGTCCTTCACGCGGAAGAACGACACGACGGGCCCGAAGAACTCGTCACGGAAGGCTGGGTTGCCCGGCTTGATGTCGGTGAGGATGGTCGTTTCCATGAACGAGCCCGGCCGCGCGATGCGCTTGCCGCCCATCAGCAGCTTGGCACCGTGCTTGACCGCGCTGTCCACCTGCGCGAGCAGTTGAACGAGTGCGGCTTCCGTGGACAACGGCCCGTGCGTTGTCTTCTCGTCCATGGGATCGCCGACCGAGGCTAGCCCGGTCACCGACAGATCCTGGATGTAGCGCGAGAGCGTTCCGCTGGTGAGCAGCGTTCGCGTGATGTTGTCGAGCCAGAGGCTCTGGCCGAGGTCGTGGAGGGATTCTGTGGCGTTCATGTGGCCGTTGCGTGATGCCTGTTCAGGGACGGAATTTCCGCTCGTGACGGGCCTGACACGGCGCACAGCGCAGGGCCTGCGGCTCGACTTGCAAGCGATCGAACGGGATGCCGACCGTGAGTTTGGGTCGTCGAATCGATTTGCATGTCAGTCACGGCAGGGACGATGTGTCCATGCGTTTGCGCACACAGGCCCGAGTGCGAAGCCGACCGCGCGAGTCGATTGGAGATACTTGCGCGCTCTCGGATCCACCGGTGAGAGTCGCAAGGCACGTCAATTGCATGGCTGACAAGTTGCCGCCGGCAAACGTACGCGGCGATCCTCGCCTGCAACGATCTCCCTTGCACTCAAAGGCGCCTCGATGACTGACGACCAGAATTCCTCCCGCGCTGCTGCGCCTTTCATCCAGTTGCTTTCCAACGGCCGCCATGCAGTCATGGTTTCAAGTGCCGGCGGGGGAAGCTGTCGCAGCGCCGGGCTCGCCGTCACACGGTGGCGCGACGATGCGACTCGCGACGCGTCGGGCACCTTCTGCTACGTGCGCGAGGCCCGTTCTGGCCGAGTATGGTCGACCACATTCCAGCCGACTCTGACCCGCGCCGATTCGTACGACGTCGACTTCACGCCCGGCCGGGCCACCATCGTCCGCCGCGACGGTGACGTGGCGATTGAGACGGTGATCGCGGTCGCGCCTAAGGATGCCGTCGAGCTGCGTCGTCTGCGGATCAGTTCTCATGCCGCGACGCCGCTGGCGCTGACCTTGACCAGCTACGCGGAGGTCGTGCTGGGGTCGGCGGCCAGCGATGCAGACCATCCCGCCTTCCAGAAGCTGTTCGTCCAGACCGAGATCGACCCCGCCACGCAGACCTTGCTGTGCACGCGTCGGCCGCAGACGCCCGAGGATCCGTGTTCCTGGATGTTCCACGCGGTGGTCGCCTCACAGATCGAGCCGTTGGCGCTGTCTTTCGAGACCGATCGTCTACGCTTCATCGGTCGCGGTCGCAGCACGCTGAACCCGGCGGCGCTCGACGGCGATCAGCCGCTGTCCGGCGCCACTGGCGCGGTGCTCGACCCGGTGGTCGCCGCGCGCTGTGCGTTGAATCTTCTTCCCGGCGTCACGATGACGGTCACGCTGATGACGGGCGTGGCCGAATCGCGCGAGGCTTGCCTGTCACTGGCAGCGAAGTATCGCCTCCCGCACGCCGTGGATAGCGCAATCGCGGACGCCTCGACAGCGGCGAGCAAAGCACTCGATCAGGCAGGGGTCACACCCGACGAGGCCCGCCTGTATGCCCGTCTCGCCTCCAGCATGCTGTATGCCAACGGCTCCTTGCGTGCCGATGCCGATGTGTTGCTGCGCAACCGCCTCGGCCAGTCCGGCTTGTGGGCGCACGCGATCTCGGGCGATCTGCCGATCGCGTTCGTGAGCGTTTCGGACGTGGCGAACCTGGACCTGGCGGCAGCGCTGCTGAAGGCGCATGCCTACTGGCTGCGGCATGCGGTGATCAGCGATCTCGTGATCGTCGACGATGGCGATGAGAAGCAAATCGACCTGCATGCGAGCCTGGCCGCCCTGGTGGCCGAGTCTGGGGTCGGCACCGACAAGAAGGGCCAGGTCTTCCTGCTGAAGGGCGCTGCGCTGCCCGAAGCCGATTGCGTCCTGCTGCAGACAGTCGCGCGCATCGCGCTCGTCGACCGTGACGGCACGCTGGCCGAGCAGCTCGGCTTGCCGGCGACCATGCCGGTGCCGACGTCTGCGTTCATGACGTCCGGCCATGAGCAGGTCGTGGTCGCGCCGCCTGGGCAGGACCCCTCAGCGTCCGAGCGTTCGCGCGAGCCACTGCAATTCGACAACGGCCACGGGGGCTTCTCCGCCGACGGACGCGAGTACGTCATCACCGCCTCGCTCGGTGCGATGACACCGATGCCCTGGCTCAACGTGCTGGCCAACCCGACGTTCGGAACGATCGTTTCCGAGGCCGGCAGCGCCAGCACCTGGAGCGAGAACTCGCAGCTGTTTCGGCTGACCCCCTGGTCGAACGATCCGGTCAGCGACACCAGCACCGAGGCGATCTACATTCGCGACGAGGACAGCGGTCGCTTCTGGTCGCCCACCTTGCTTCCGCGCCCCGGCGGCGCGCCCTACGTGACACGCCATGGCTTTGGCTACAGCGTCTTCGAGCACGTGGAAGAGGGCATCGAGTCGGCCCTCACGATGCATGTGGCCATCGACGCGCCGGTGAAGTTCCTCTCGCTTCAGCTTCGCAACCGATCGGCGCGGCCGCGTCGCCTGTCCGTCACCGGCTACGTCGAATGGGTGCTGGGCGGCCAGCCCGGGACGAGTCGCCTGCACGTGTCGACGTCTGCCGACCCGCAGACGGGCGCGCTGCTGGCCGTCAACTCGTACAACACCGACTTCGCGGGCCGCACCGCCTTCTTCGATGTGGATGTCGCGCCGGCGCCCGGCGCGCGCATTCCCGGAACGACCAGTTTCACGGGCGACCGAGCGGGCTTCCTCGGCACCTTCGAGTCGACCGCGGACCCGGTCGCGATGTCACAGCCACGCCTGGATGGCCTGGTGGGTGCCGCGCTCGATCCATGCGCAGCGATCCAGGTGCCGCTCGAGCTGGCCGCCGGCCAATCGCGCACCGTCGTCTTCCGCCTCGGCGCTGGCACGACGATCGAGGAAGCCAGCACGCTGGCCGCTCGTTGGCGCGGTGCGCAAGCCGCCGTTGAGTCGCTCGACGCCGTGCGGCACCACTGGCAGCGCACGCTGGGTGTCTTGCAGGTGAACACGCCAGACCCCGCGTTGAACCTGCTCGCCAACGGCTGGCTGCTGTACCAGGTGCTCGCGTGCCGCCTCTGGGCGCGCACGGCCTTCTACCAGGCCAGCGGCGCATTCGGCTTCCGCGACCAGTTGCAGGACGTGATGGCGCTGGTGCACGCCGCGCCCGCGCAGGTGCGAGCCCACTTGCTGCTTGCCGCGTCGCGCCAGTTTCCGGAAGGCGACGTGCAGCATTGGTGGCATCCTCCCTCGGGACGAGGTGTTCGCACGCGTGTGTCGGACGACTTCCTTTGGCTGCCGCTCGCCACCTGTCGCTATGTGCAGGCGACCGGGGACACCGGCATCCTTGACGAGCCGATCCACTTTCTCGAAGGCCGCTTACTCAAGAACGGCGAGGCGTCGAACTACGACCTCGCGGCCGCTTCAGCCGAATCCGGATCGCTCTACGAGCATTGTCGCCGTGCGATCCTGAACGGCCTGCGGTTCGGCGCGCACGGCCTGCCGTTGATGGGTACCGGCGACTGGAACGACGGCATGAACCTCGTCGGCGCCCAGGGAAAGGGGGAAAGCGTGTGGCTCGCTTTCTTCCTGTCCCTGGTGTTGACGCGCTTCGTCGACGTGGCGGCCTCGCGCGGCGACCAGGCCTTTTCGGACCGCTGCGTAAGCGAGGCCGCGCGGCTGCGCGACGCGATTCAGGATAGCGCCTGGGATGGCGCGTGGTATCGCCGGGGCTGGTTCGACGATGGCTCTCCGCTGGGCACCTCGGCCAACAAGGAGTGCCGCATCGACTCGATCGCGCAGAGCTGGTCGGTGCTGTCGGGCGCAAGCGACGAGAGCCGGACGCGGGCGGCGATGGACGCGCTGGACGAGCAACTGGTCAGTCGCGAGGACAAGCTGATCAAGCTGCTGACGCCGCCATTCGATCGATCCGATCCGAGCCCGGGCTACATCCAGGGCTACGTGCAGGGCGTGCGCGAGAACGGCGGCCAGTACACGCACGCGGCCGTGTGGGCCGCGATGGCGTTCGCCGAACTGGGCGACACGCCACGCGCTTGGGACCTGTTCGACATCCTCAACCCGATCCGCCACGCGCAGACCGGCGAGGAGGTCGCCACGTACAAGACAGAGCCTTATGTCGTCGCCTCCGACGTCTATTCGACCACCGGCCACGTCGGCCGGGGGGGATGGACGTGGTACACGGGCGCGGCGGGCTGGCTCTATCGCTGCATCACCGAATCCTTGCTCGGGCTGGTCATCGAAGGCGACATGTTGATCCTCCGGCCCCGCATTCCCGCGGACTGGACAACGTTCGGCGCCAGCTACCTCCACGGCAACACGCGCTATGAGATCAAGGTCGTGCGCTCGACTGGCGATGAAGCGACAACGGGGGCGGCGACGGACGGCGTCGAAGTTGAGGCCACGCACATCGCGCTGGTCGACGACGGCGAGACGCACTGCGTCGAGGTGCGTCTTGGCGCTGTGTCGACAGAGGCTGTCGACGTGGCCGCCCTTACGTCGGCAGGCGCCTCCACCCGGACTGGGCGGGTCTGATCCTGTGCCATGAGCCTCTTGCTGAGCAGAGTCATCCGCAATTCACGCGGCGTTCGCTGCCGCACAGAGCCTCGCCGCCGCTTGGAGTAGCTTCAGCTCCATGACATGCGTTTTTGGATTGCGCGCACCTGCCGGGCACCTCTCAGAGGAAGTCCGGGCGATCCTGGCTCTTGGAGGAAGACATGAAGACTTTGAAGCCCTTGGTGGTTGCCGCCGCGTCCCTGACGACTGTCGGCGCGGCCTCGGCGGAGGAAGGTGGAATGATGAACGGCCGCCTTGGCGACATGTGGGGCCAAGGCTGGATGGGCGGATACGGCGGATTCTGGGGCCCGGCTTTGCTGGTTGCTGCGGTCGTACTTATCGCCTGGATGGTCATGAGAAGTCGCAAATGAGCGGGCTTGTACCTCCGGCCGCCACGGCGAGCTATGGCTTCCACTGCGACCTGGAGGTTAAGGACTTTGCGCAGGCGGTAACGCTCGTCGCCGAGGCGCTCAAGACCGAGGGCTTCGGGGTTCTGACCGACATCGACGTGCAGGCCACGATGAAGGCCAAGCTGGGCGTCGACGGGCTGCCCTATCGAATCCTGGGTACCTGCAACCCGGCGCTCGCCCATCAGGCGCTGGTCGCGGAACCCGACATCGGGCTCCTCCTGCCCTGCAACGTTGTTGTCCGTGAGAACGCCGACGGCGAGATAGAGGTCGGCTTCATGGATCCGGTGGCCGTTCTGCAGTTGACCGCCGACCCCGGGATTGACCGCATTGCACATGAAGTCCGCGAACGACTCGAGCGGGTGCGTTCGACTCTGATCACTCGACCCGACGATTCGACCCAGCGCTGACGGGAAATCGTCTAACGTTCCCCCGATCCTTGGCGGGCGGGGGTGTACCGGGACTGACCAAGATGGGATATTGCATGGACATGAAAGCACGCGAGGATCGCCAAGGGAGCGGCTCCGACCCGGCACCCGCCGCCGCACAGCCAGCGCTGGCGGCAGACAAGTCCATCTACACGTGCGCGATGCACCCGGAGGTGCGCCAGGACCATCCCGGTGCCTGCCCCAAATGCGGCATGGCTCTGGAACGGGTGCAGCCTGCGAGTGGTGACGACGAGAACGCTGAGCTGACGGACTTTCGCCGGCGCTTCTTCTGGACCCTGCCGCTGACCGTGAGCGTCGCGATTCTCTCGATGGTCGGCCACCTCCTGCCCTGGTTCGATGCGACGACACGCGGCTGGATCGAGCTTGTCCTCACGCTGCCAGTCGTCCTTTGGGCGGGCAAGCCCTTCTTCGTTCGCGCCGTGCAATCGGTGATCCACCGCAGCCCCAACATGTGGACTCTGATCGGCTTGGGCACCTCCGCGTCCTTCCTCTACAGCGTCGTGGCGATGGTGGCGCCGGGCGTCTTTCCGCCCTCGTTCGCGGTCGACGGCCATGTCGAGGTGTATTTCGAGGCCGCCGCAGTGATCCTGTCGCTGACGCTGCTCGGGCAGATGCTCGAGCTCAAGGCGCGATCGAAAACCTCGGCAGCGATCAAGTCACTGCTCGGCCTGGCGCCCAAGACGGCACGTCGCGTCAACGCCGACGGCACCGAACAGGAGCTGCCATTGGCCGATGTCCACGTCGGTGACCTGCTGCGCGTCCGCCCGGGCGAGAAGGTGCCGGTCGACGGGGTCGTCACCGAAGGCGGCAGTGCGGTCGACGAATCGATGCTCACAGGCGAGCCCATGCCGGTTGCCAAGAAGGTCGGCGACAAGCTGATCGGCGCCACGCTGAACACCAACGGCGCGCTCGTGATGCGCTCTGAGAAGGTCGGCGCAGAGACCGTGCTGGCGGGCATCGTGCAGATGGTCGTCCAGGCGCAGCGCTCGCGTGCGCCGATGCAGCGCATGGCCGACCGCGTATCCGGCTACTTCGTCGGGGGCGTGGTCGGCGCCTCGGTGCTGGCATTCTTCGGCTGGGGCCTGTTCGGGCCGCAGCCCAGTTGGGTCTACGGCCTGGTCAATGCCGTGGCGGTGCTGATCGTCGCCTGCCCCTGTGCGCTGGGTCTGGCAACGCCGATGTCGATCATGGTCGCCACCGGCAACGCCGCGACCCAGGGGGTGTTGTTTCGCGATGCGGCGGCGATCGAAAACTTCCGCAAGGTCGATACGCTGATCGTCGACAAGACTGGCACGTTGACCGAGGGCCATCCGCGGTTCGACAGCGTGGTGGCCGCGGCTGGTTTTGCCGAAGATGAGGTGCTGCGACTGGCTGCCAGCCTCGACCAGGGCAGCGAGCACCCGCTGGCCGCAGCCGTCGTCGCTGCGGCGCGGGAAAAGGGGTTGGTGCTCGACAAGGCCGAAGGCTTCGAATCGGTCGCCGGCCTCGGCGTCAGGGGGACGGTGGGCGGCAAGACACTGGCGCTGGGCAACTCGGCGCTGATGGCGCAGTCCAAGGTGACGATCGATACCCTGAAGTCGCAGGCCGAGGCACTTCGGGCCGACGGCGCGAGCGTGATGATCCTGGCCGTTGATGGAAATGCGGCGGGACTGCTGGTCGTCTCGGATCCGATAAAGCCCAGCACGGCTGCCGCGCTGGCCATGCTCAAGGCGAGTGGACTGCGCGTGATCATGGCCAGCGGTGACGGGCTGACCACGGCGAAGGCGATCGCAGCGCGCCTGGGCATCGACGAGGTGCACGGCGGCGTCCAGCCCGCGGACAAGCTCGCCCTGGTGGCAAAGCTGCAGGGAGAAGGCCACGTCGTGGCCATGGCCGGCGATGGCATCAACGACGCCCCGGCGTTGGCGAAGGCCGATGTCGGCGTGGCGATGGGCACCGGCACGGACGTGGCGATGAACAGCGCGCAGGTGACGCTCGTCAAAGGCGACCTGCGAGGCATCGCACAGGCCCGGGAGATCTCCGAGCAGACGATCGCGAACATGAAGCAGAACCCGGCCTTTGCCTTCGTCTACAACGCGCTCGGCGTCCCGTTGGCCGCGGGCGTGCTCTATCCATTCTCGGGTTGGCTGCTGTCGCCGATGATCGCCGCGGTGGCGATGAGCCTGAGTTCTCTTTCCGTGATCGCCAATGCCCTGCGGCTGCGGAGAGCTCCTCAGGCGGGTGACAAGTCGCAGTCCCGAGCGTGACCGCAACAAGGTCGATCGACATCGGCCGTCGTCGAAGTCAGCACGGGATCGATCTTGACGATCTGACACCGCCCAGCGCTGCCGCCGAGGCGTTCCACAACGAGATGACCGGACGAGCAGGATCGTCCTCTTCAAATCCGAGCGTGCTGATGGATGCGGGATCAAGCCGGCACCGACCAGCGGTCGCAAGCGCGCGACGCGGCCGGCGCCTATCACCGGCAGATGATGCGCGAGTTCGAAGGGCAGGGTGCGGGTCGCGTGGTGACGCCGTTGATGCGGTTACAGGACGCGTCCTACGGAGGTCACCCCGGTGTCGCAGGCCTCGGCCTTGCAGGACGACTTGCGCCGCGCCGGCATCGAGCCGTATGCATGGGTGCTCAACAAGAGCGTGTTGGCGGCAGGCACACACGACCCGTTGCTGGCGGCGCGGCTGGATGGCGAACGCAGCCAGATCAAGCGCATGGCGAACGGCCTGGCGAAGCGGATCTTCATGCTTCCGTGGCTGACGCGTCCGCCGATCGGGTTCGTCGAACTGTCGAAGCTGGTCAGTTCCCGATCGGGCCCGCCGGCTGCCAGCACCTGAGGCATTCATCTTTCAATTGCGAGGTTCCCCATGTACGGATTCACGACGACGCTGGCCGACACGACGTTCGACCAGGCCCTTGCCAGGACCATCGCTGCGTTGAAGGCCGAAGGTTTCGGCGTTCTCAGCGATATCGACGTGCAGCATGCGATGAAGGAGAAGCTCGGTGCCGACATGCGTCCATATCGCATCCTTGGCGCGTGCAATCCAGCCCTGGCGCATCAGGCGTTGCAGGCCGTGCCCGACATCGGGCTGCTGCTCCCATGCAACGTGATCGTGCGCGAAGAGGCGAATGATCGCGTGTTGGTCGGCTTCCTTGACCCGCAGATCATGGTGAACCTGGTCGGCAAGCCGGAAATGAAGGCGGTCGCGGACGCTGCGGAGCAGCGGCTACGTCGCGCGTGCGTGAGCCTCGGCGGAAGCGCAGCCCAGCCCGCGTGAGGCGCGAAACGCCCTGCATCGATCGGCCGCAATACCCCTGCCTGGCTCGCTGCCAGAGGCATGAGGCGACTGTCGATCGCCTCCGTCGGGTCGCCAGGTGCGCGCCTGGAGTTGTCAGGCGAAGGGCTGCTCGGGCCTTGACAAGATGCGGCGCAAAAGTTCATTCGCACGAACGTACGGTGGGGTGTTGGCGACATGAACCCCTCGCACACGCTGTGGATGGGAGTTACGACGATGGCTACGACGAATGCAAGCGCTGGGCTTTCCGAACGCGTTGGCTGAGGCAAGAGCGGCCCGGTTTCCCCGTCGACATCGAGATCGAGCCCGATGCGCGTTCTCAACTGGACTTCGACATCACTTCGAGAGAGTGACCGAGTCCAGGCGCCTCATTGCTGCTGCCTGAGGCCTTGAGCACATGATGCGTCTGCTCAGGAGAGAGGTTGGGCCGCGGCATTGTGCTTGTTCTCGCCAAAATCCTCCGGCATCTGCACTGCAATGACCGATCCGCGCGCTGTGGCGACACCGTCGACGAGCACCGTGGTCTCGACAACCACCTTGTGCCCGTGCTGTGGCAATCGATCAAGGAGGCGATCAGGCCCCCGTAGGCGTAGCCCGGCACGGCCGTGTGCCACGGCTTGGGCGTGAAACGGGTGACCGGTGACCGCGGGTTTTCAGCGACCCGCAGCCGTAGCAGTGCGAGACGTTGTCGGGGTAGTCGTCCTGGAAGGCTTTCATCGGAACTCTCGATCTCTCGACGGGGAACGGACGCCGTGGTGACACGCCGAAAGGAGGCTCACTTCAAGACGGCACCGCTGGCATCGATGACATGGACGGTGACCGGAATACCGGCGCGAACGCTCTGGGTCACGGTGCAGAACTCCTCGAACTGTTCCAGGACGCGATCGAGATGCTGCAAGGCGTCGGCGGACACGCCGAGGCGCAACCTGGCGTCGATGGCCAGCACCCGCGTGCGGCCCTGCTCGTTGCGCCCCACGCGGGCTTCGATCTCACACGACAGCGGCTCCGGGCTCTGCTTGTACTTGCGCAATGCGAACAGCAAGGAATCGGACAGGCAATTTCCCACTGCCGCGGCCAGCAACTGCACGGGCGACGGGCCCTGCGTTGCGCCGAGCGGGGCGGGCTCGTCGGCGAGCAAGTCCGGGACGCCACCGGAAAACACAACGGTGAACTGATAGTCGCGTTGCTGCTTCAGGGAAACGGTGATCGTCTGGTCGGGCATGAAGGGGTACCAAGTCAGTTGGAGCCGGCGCTATGCCGGCGCTATCGCGCCCTGGTTCGTCGCGGCGGTGGCACCACGAATGCGGCGCGGTTCGGGGCCGTGCGCTCGAGCTGGCGGGCGATGCTGCCGCAGACGAGGTCGCACAGCTGGTAGACCGACTCGTCCGCGATGGCGTAGTAGGCGCTGTTGCCGCGCGATTCACGGGTTACCAGGCCGTGCTGGGTCAGCAGGGCCAGGTGGCGCGAGATATTGGCGGAGCTGTAGCCGCAGAGCTGGGCGAGTTCGCCCACGTTGCGCTCCTGCTCGCGCAGGAAGTTGAGGATCTGCAGGCGTGTCGGCTCCGACAGCACCTGGAAATATCCCGCCACCTGCACCAAGGCTTCGTTCGACAGTCCTTCCATGCCTCTTCGCACCGAATGTTGATCTCTCGCAATCATGCCTCAGGACACTCCTTTCACAATCTCTATTGTGCAATCATCTACTTGACTATTTAGCTATGTGCGCAAATACTACATGAACTTTCCGGGTGCCAGGCCTGATTTCCGCCAGGGCCTTGAGCACCGTCAACAAAGAATGTGCATGAACAAGCTCTCCTTGATCCCTGTTGCCGCACTCGTTGCGGCACTGCTGCTGGCCTGGGCCCCGCCTGGCGCCGCCGCCGTCGACGCGTTGAATACCGTGCCGGCGCAGCCGGGCGGTGCAGGCGCCACGGCCGGGTTCGACGGCGTTGTCGAGCCCGTGCGGCAAACGGTCATTGCCGCCCAGGTCTCGGGCGCGGTGGTGCAGCTCGACGTGAAGGTGGGCGATACCGTCAAGAGCGGACAACTGCTCCTGCGCCTCGACGATCGCGCGGCCGACCAGAAAGCAGCCGCCAGCGATTCCCAGGTACTCGCTGCCCGGGCCTCGCTCGAAGTGGCAACCAAGCAATACGAGCGCCAGCAGCAGCTGTTCCAGAAGAACTACATCAGCCAGGCGGCCATGGAGCGCGCCGAGTCCGAGTTCAAGGCCACTCGGGCGCAACTCGCCGCCCAGGGGGCGCAGGCCGGAGCGGTGCGCACCGAGAGCGGCTTCTATGCGATCCGCGCCCCGTATGGCGGCGTGGTCGCGTCGGTGCCCGTGACCCTGGGCGACATGGCCATGCCCGGCCGGCCCTTGGTCACGGTCTACGACGCCGCGGAGCTGCGCGTTTCCGTGTCGGTGCCGCAGACCGTCGCCATGCAAATGGTGTCCGGCCAGCCCCCGCGCGTGGAAGTGCCCGGATTGCCTGTGAAAGCGCAGTGGGTCTCTCCGACGCATGTGGAGCTGTTGCCCACCGTCGATGCCGCGACGCACACGGTGGTGCTTCGTCTCGATCTCCCGGCGGGCCAGCCCGGGATATCCCCCGGCATGTTCGCGCGCGTCTGGCTTCCCATGGCCGGCAGCGCCGCAGGATCGACCGCGGCCAATGTGCGGGTGCCGTTGCTCGCGATCGTGCGGCGCGCGGAGATGACCGGGGTCTACGTGGTCAACCCCGACGGCAGGCCGGTGTTGCGCCAGGTGCGGCTGGGCAGGATCGAAGGCGATCAGGTCGAGATCCTGTCCGGGCTGATGCCGGGCGAACGCGTGGCCAGCGATCCGCAGGCCGCGGCGCGCGTGCGCTGAGGTTCGCCGTGACCAACCAGAATCGACACACCGCGTTGGGCCCCTCCGGCCGGATCGCCGCGTTCTTCCAGAGCGCCCGCATCACGCCGCTGCTGGCGCTCGTCGCGCTGCTGCTCGGCTTGTTCGCCGTGATGGTGACGCCGCGCGAGGAGGAGCCGCAGATCAACGTCACGATGGCCAACGTGCTGATCCCGTTCCCGGGCGCCGCCGTCCGGGACGTCGAGCAGATGGTCGCCGGACCGGCCGAGCAGGTGCTGGCCCAGATCTCCGGCGTCGAGCACGTGATGTCCGTCTCGCAGCCCGGGCTCGCGGTGATCACCGTTCAGTTCAAGGTGGGCGTCGCGCGCACCGAGGCGCTGGTGCGCCTGTACGACACGGTCAACTCGAATGCCGACTGGCTGCCCAAGGGACTGGGCGTGCTCGATCCGATCATCAAGCCCAAGGGCATCGACGACGTGCCCATCGTCACGTTGACGCTGTACAGCAGGAACGCCGCAACCGGGCCGTATGACCTCGAACGCGTGGCGCACAGTTTGGAGGCCGATCTCAAGCGCGTGCAGGGCACGCGCGAGGTGGTCACGCTCGGCGGTCCAGGTCGCGCCGTGATGGTCGAGATCGATCCCGCGCGGATGGCCGGCGCGGGGGTGACCGTCCCGGACCTGCGCACCGCATTGCAATCCGCCAACCTCGGCTTGCCGGTGGGCGAACTGGTCGCGGGCAACCGCGCGGTCGCGGTGGAGTCGGGGCCGTTCCTGCAGCGCGCCAGCGACGTCGCCGAACTCGTCGTCGGCGTGCATGCCGGCAAGCCGGTGTTCCTGCGCGATGTGGCCGCGGTGCGCGATGGCCCGCCGCCGGCCAGCCGCTACGTCTGGTATGGCGCCGTCGCGAGGGGCGACGCGCCGGCGGCCGACTACCCGGCCGTCACGCTGTCGATCACGAAGAAGCCCGGCGAGAACGCGATCGATGTCGCCAACGCGGTCATGCGACGCGTCGAGTCGCTGCGCAACACGGTGATCCCGGCCGACGTGCAGGTGGCCGAGACGCGCAACTACGGCGCGACGGCCAACGACAAGGCCAAGAAGCTGATCGAGAAGCTGCTGTTCGCGACGGCCTCCGTCGTCGCTCTCGTGTTCATCGCGCTGGGCCGGCGCGAGGCGGCCATCGTCGGCACGGCCGTGATCCTGACGCTGACGGTGACGCTGTTCGCCTCCTGGGCCTGGGGCTTCACGCTGAACCGGGTGTCGCTGTTCGCGCTGATCTTCTCCATCGGCATCCTGGTCGACGACGCGATCGTCGTCGTGGAGAACATCCACCGCCACCAGCAACTGTTTCCCGGCAAGACGCTCACGGAGATCATCCCCGGCGCCGTCGACGAAGTCGGCGGGCCCACCATCCTGGCGACGCTGGCCGTCATCGCCGCATTGCTGCCGATGGCGTTCGTGTCCGGCCTGATGGGGCCGTACATGAGCCCGATCCCGATCAACGCCAGCATGGGCATGCTGCTGTCGCTGGCGATCGCGTTCATGGTCACGCCGTGGCTGGCTCGGCTGTGGATGAAGGCCCTGCCCGCGGAGGACGTCGCAACAGAGGGCCACGCGCCCGCCGCCCACGGGTTGGCCGCCAAGCTAGGCCCGCTGTTCGAGCGCGTGTTCCGTCCCTTGCTCGACGACCGCCGCGGCGCGCGCAACCGCGGCTTCCTGGGCCTGGGCATCCTGGCGCTGATCGCGATGTCGGTGGCCTTGCCGGCCACCGGGCTGGTGCTACTGAAGATGCTGCCCTTCGACAACAAGTCGGAGTTCCAGGTGATCGTCGACATGCCTGCGGGAACGCCTGTGGAGCAGACGGCCGCGGTGCTGCGCGATCTCGGCGCGTATTTGGTCACCCAGCCCGAAGTCACCGACTACCAGGCCTATGCCGGCACGGCAGCGCCGATCAATTTCAACGGCCTCGTGCGCCAGTACTACCTGCGCGTCAGCGGCAACGTCGGTGACCTGCAAGTCAATCTGGTCGACAAGCACGAGCGCTCGGCGCAGAGCCACGCCATCGCCATGCGGGTGCGACCGGCCTTGCAGAAGATCGGCCTGCGCTTCGGGGCCAACATCAAGGTCGTGGAGGTTCCGCCGGGGCCGCCCGTCCTGTCGCCAATCGTCGCGGAGATCTACGGTCCCGAGGCCGAGGGACGGCAGCAGGTCGCGAAGGCCGTTCGCGCGCTGTTTGAGAAGACGCCGGGGCTGGTGGATGTCGACGACAGCAGCATCGCGACTGCGCCCAAGAAGATGCTCGTGGTCGATCGCCAGAAGGCAGCGATGCTGGGCGTTCCACAACAGGCGATCGTCACCACCTTGCGCGCCGGCCTGGCCGGCGAGGCGACGGCGTATCTCCATGACCAGAGCAAGTATCCCGCTGCCGCAACGCTGCAGCTGGCAGCCGACCGGCAAGGCGACCTGAACGAACTGCTGCAACTCGACGTGCGCAGCGCTGCGGGCAACCTGGTGCCGATCCGCGAGCTCGTCACGATGACCGACACCGTTCGAGAGCAGCCCGCCTACCACAAGGACCTGCTGCCGGTGAACTACGTCGTGGCCGACATGGCGGGCAAGGTCGACAGCCCGCTGTACGGCGTCTTCTCCATGCGCAGCCAACTGGCCAGGATCGCCACGCCGGGCGGCGGAACGGTGGCCGAATACTTCATCCACCAGCCCGACGACGCCTATCGCGACTACGCGCTCAAGTGGGACGGCGAGTGGCAGATCACGTACGAGACCTTCCGCGACATGGGCGCGGCCTACGCGGTCGGCCTGATCCTGATCTACCTGCTCGTGGTCGCGCAGTTTGGTTCGTACCTGACGCCGCTGATCATCATGGCGCCGATTCCGCTGACCATCATCGGCGTGATGCCGGGCCATGCCTTGCTGGGCGCGCAGTACACCGCCACCAGCATGATCGGCATGATCGCGCTGGCCGGGATCATCGTACGCAATTCGATCCTGCTCGTGGACTTCATCAACCTGCAGGTGCGCGCCGGCGTGGAGTTCAAGCACGCGATCGTGCACTCGGCCGTCACCCGGGCGCAGCCCATCGTGCTGACCGGCCTCGCGGCCATGTTCGGCGCCTTCTTCATCCTCGACGACCCGATCTTCAACGGGCTGGCCATCTCGCTCATCTTCGGCATCCTGGTGTCGACCGTGCTGACGCTGGTCGTGATCCCGATCCTCTACTTCGTTGCCTACCGCAACCGCCTGGATGCGATCACCGGGTCGGTCGACCCGGCCATCGATGCATTCCCCGTCAATCCTCAAGGAGCTTCCACATGACTTCATGGCAACTCGTGCGCATCGTCGCCGGTTCCTTCATCCTGCTGTCCCTGGCGCTGGGCATCCCCGGCAGCCCGATCTTCGTCAGTGCCTGGTGGCTGGCGTTCACTGCGTTCGTCGGCGTCAACCTGCTGCAGAGCGGGCTGACCAAGTGGTGCCTGATGGAAACCATCATGCGCAAGCTGGGCGCCCGACCGGGCGTCTGAGGGAGCGCGCCGTGCATCTCGTCTGCCCTTCGTGCGGAACCACGAACCGCGTATCCGGTGATCGCCTGCGCGATGCACCGGTGTGCGGGCGCTGCGGCACCGACCTGATGGCCTCGGAGCCCGTGAGCCTGTCCGACGCAGCGCTCCCCGGCTTCATCGCCAAGACCGGGTTGCCCGTGCTTGTCGATTTCTGGGCCGAGTGGTGCGGGCCGTGCAAGCAGATGACGCCACATTTCGCGGCGGCCGCGGGCCAGTTGCCGGAGGTTCGATTCGTGAAGGTCGAGAGTGACGTGGCACCCGTTGCCAGTGCGCGCTTTGCGATTCGCAGCATTCCGACCCTGATCCTGTTCAGGAACGGCGCAGAGGCCGCCCGCGTGTCCGGAGCGATGCCTGCGGCGCAGATGGTGTCATGGGTACGGCAGCAACTCGGCACGGGAGCCGTTTGATGGCGCATTCCCGACTGCCCCTGCGCTTCGGCCTTGCATTGACCTGCGCCCTGGTTGCAGCGACCTGTCTGCCCGCTGGTGCGACGGACCTGGTCGATGCCTGGCGTGCCGCCCAGCAGCACGACCTCGACTATGCGGCCGCACGGGCCGCCTGGGAAGCCGGAGCCAGCCGTCGCGACGAGGCGCATGCGCTGTGGCGCCCCACGGTGATGCTCGCCGGCACGGCGGGCGTCGCGGGCAGCGACACCCACGTCGCTGGCGCACAGTTCTCGGCGCCCGGCTTGGGCACCTCGTCTGGGGTCGGCTTCGACACGTCGATCAACCGGGGCGTGCTCGGCCGCGTCGGGCTGAGCGCCAGCCTGCCGCTCTACGACCGCGAGCGCGATGCGCAGGGACGCCAGCTGGAATTGTCCGCCGAGGAGGCGGACCTCGAGTGGGATGCCGCGCAGCAGTTGCTGATCCTCGACACGTCCCGGCGCTATCTCGACGTCGTATCGGCGCAGGAGGCCTTGCGCGTGCTGCGCCAGCAGCAGCAGGCCGTGGCCAAGGCACTCGTCGAGACGCAGGATCGCTTCCGCCTGGGCGACGTTCCGATCACCGATACCCATGAGGCCGCGGCGCGCGTCGAGGCCATCGCGGCCCAGGTGCTCGCGCTGGAGACCGACCTGCGCCTGAAGCAGGAAGACTTCGCGGACGCGACGGGGCTGCAGCCCGCGGGCCTGTCGCTGATGATTCCCGCCGCGGTCGACACGCCCGCTTCCCTGGCGCCGATGGCGAACTGGCTGCAGGAAGCGCAGGCGCGCAGCCCGCAACTTCGCCTGCAGCTCGCAGCAGTCGAGGTCGCACGCCAGGAAGCGGCCAAGTCCCGGGGCTTGCTGTCGCCGAGCGTGGACCTTGTCGCGCAACTGGGCCGCGAGCGCCTGAGCGGCAGGGGCGACTACGGCAATGCGACCAACAGTTCCGGCAACCGCATGATCGGTGTGCAGGTGTCGATTCCGCTCTACACGGGCGGCATGCGCGGCGCGCGTGCGCAGGAGGCCCAGCACGGCATCGAGAAGGCACAGGCCCAGGCCGACCGCGCACGCCAGCAGGTGGCCCAGCAGGCCCGCTCGGCCTGGCTCGGACTGACGGTCGGGGCGGGGCGGATCACGGCGTTGACGCAGGCGCTGCTGTCGACGCGGTCGCGCCTGGACGGCACGCGCCTGGGTCACCAGGTCGGCGACCGCACGACGCTGGAACTGCTCAACGCGGAGAACGACGCCGCCAGCGCCGAGCTTGCGCTGCTGCAGGCGCGCATCGACCTGGCGATGGATCGGCTGCGGCTCGCCGCCGCCGCCGGCCGCCTCGACGAAGCCTGGCTGCGCGACGTCAATTCGACACTGCGCATCCCGACCGAGCATTGATCAAAAACAGACCTTTCAGGAGACCGCCATGTCGAACATCGTCGTCCTTGGTGCCGGAACGGGCGGGATGCCCGCTGCCTACGAGCTGCGTGAGAAATTGGGTCGCGAGCATCGCATCACCGTGGTCAATTCGGTGGACTACTTCCAGTTCGTGCCATCCAATCCCTGGGTGGCCGTGGGCTGGCGGGAACGCGAGGCGATCACGTTCCCGATCCGACCCCACCTCGAGAAGAAGGACATCGCCTTCATCGCCCAGCCGGTGACGCGCATCGACGCCGACAACAACGCCATCGAACTGGCGGACGGCACCCGGCTGGCCTACGACCACCTCGTCATCACCACCGGGCCGAAGCTTTCATTCGACGAGGTGCCGGGTGCCGGCCCCGGAGGGCACACGCAATCGATCTGCACCATCGACCACGCCGAGCAGACATGGGCGAACTATCAGCGCTTCCTGGCCGACCCGGGTCCCGCGATCATCGGCGCGATGCCCTTCGCGTCGTGTTTCGGGCCGGCCTACGAGTTCTCGTTCATCTTCAACACCGACCTGAAGCGGCGCAAGTTGCGCAGCAAGGTGCCGATCACGTTCGTGACCAGCGAACCCTACATCGGCCACATGGGTCTCGGCGGAGTCGGGGACTCCAAGACGATGCTCGAGAGCGAGTTCCGCTCGAACGACATCAAGTGGATCACCAACGCCAAGGTCACCCGGGTCGAGGCCGGCAGGATGTTCGTCACCGAGCTCGACGAACAGGGGGGCGTCAAGAAGGAGCATGAACTGCCGTTCAGGTACAGCATGATGATCCCCGCCTTCAAGGGAGTGGATCCGGTCGCTGCGGTCGAGGGCCTGTGCAACCCGCGCGGCTTCGTGCTGATCGACGAATTCCAGCGCAGCAAGAAGTACCGCAACATCCACTCCGCCGGCGTCTGCGTGGCGATCCCCCCGGTGGAGGTGACGCCCGTGCCGACCGGTGCGCCCAAGACGGGCTACATGATCGAGACCATGGTGACCGCCATCGTGCACAACATCGCGGCCGACCTGGCGGGCCAGCCGGCCGACGCCAAGGGGAGCTGGAACGCGATCTGCCTGGCCGACATGGGCGACACCGGCATGGCGTTCGTCGCGATGCCGCAGATTCCGCCCCGCAACGTCAACTGGTTCAAGAAGGGCAAGTGGGTGCACCTGGCCAAGGTGGCGTTCGAGAAGTACTTCCTCTACAAGATGAAGAATGGAACGTCGGAGCCGATCTACGAGAAGTACATCTTCAAGATGCTCGGGCTCGAACGTCTGGAGCGCCGGGCGCAGCCCGAGTGAGGTCGGCTGCCTTGCCGTGATGGACAAGCCCCTGGTCGACCCGCTCGTGCTGCGCAGCATCGCAGGCAGGGCCGTCCCCCTCTTGAAGGCGCTTGCCAATGAAGACAGGCTCCTGATCCTGTGCCAGCTCTCGCAGGGCGAACTGTGCGTGAGCCGGATGGAGGAACTGCTGGGCATCCATCAGCCCACGCTGTCGCAGCAGCTATGCGTCCTGCGCACTGACGGCGTGGTGGCGACGCGCCGCGAGGGCAAACGGATTTTCTACAGGCTCGCCGACGCGAAGCTCGTTGAAATCCTGGCAATATTGACGCGTCTCTACGCACCGCGCCGCAAAGCGCTGTCTCATCGACCGGAACGGGCGAACCCCGCGAGAATCACCTGGTTGAGCAGTTCGCCGTCCACGCGGACGACACTCAGCGCCAGGCCGATGTCGCCATGCGCGGCGCCGACGTGATGCCGTTCAGCCTGAAGGCGACGACGCATGCGTTCACCGCGACCTCCGACGGCGGGACGCAGCGCGTGGTCGCGAAGAGCCGGACCGACACGAAGCAGGTGGATCTGGTGCGCGGGCACCTGCACGAGCTCCAGGCGCAGTTCCTGAAAGGCGACTTCTCCGGGCCGACGCAGATTCACGGCCCAGACATGCCCGGGCTGGCCGAGCTCAAGGCCTCCACGGTCGGTCAGGTTGCCATCGACTACAAGGATGTCGAAGGCGGCGCGGAGTTGACGTATCGCACGGCCGATCCGAAGCTGGTCGAGGCTTTGCACGCCTGGTTCGATGCGCAACTGCATGACCATGGCACCGACGCCATGGCCGGCCACATGCACCATCGCGACGGTGAGATGCCGAGGCAGTGAGCCACCATTGATGTGAAGCAATGACCGCTGGGGGTCGATTAGGTGCCCCGTGTGAGGCGACCAGCGCAGCAGTACGGCGCCCTCGGTGCTTACACTTCTTGAACGGGGACTTGCGATAGCCGTCTTGCACGCAAGGTTGAGCGTGCATTCGTTCGTTGCCGTCAGACCTCAGAGAAAACGATATCAGGCTGCGTGCTGGGCCAAGCCCTTTGCTATCCAGCTCACGCTCTAACGCCGCGGCAACATACGTCTCAGGATATCGTCCTTGAGGACGAAATGGTGCAACAGCGCCGCGGCGGCGTGCAGTCCAGCGACGATCAGCAGGATGTTTGCCGCCCACGAATGCAAATTCTCGACGGACTCGCGCAGCGCCGTGTTGCCAGGATCGAAGGCGGGAATCTTCAGCAGCATGAACAAAGTGTCGCCGCGCACCCAGGTGTTCGCGATTCCCAGCAGTACGGTACCGACCAGCAGCAGGTAGAGGACTTTGTGAGTCCATGTGGCGATCGTGTCGAAGGCATTGCTACCTGCCCCTTTCATGCGCACACCATCGGCCAGTCGCCACCAGATCCGGCGAATCAGCACGAATGCCAGCCCCACCCCGAGTGTGATGTGGGTGCTCCGAGCGATCGCACGCGGGCTGCCTTTCGGAAACCAGTCGATGGTCTGGCCAAGCAGCCAAAGGCTGATGACCAGAAGTGCTGTGAGCCAATGGAGGGCTATCGTGCGGCGGTCGTAGCTGGGCTGGAGAGGCAAGGAGGGCGTCATGGATGGAGGTCAAGGTTGCGGGCGGTGATGGGACATGTTGATGATTCCTGGTTGCTCCAGATTGCGGTGATGGGCGATCGCCGCCAATGTCGCATCGCGGAGCAAGAACGCTTTCCGGCCGCGGCTAGGCGAGGACAGGCGTCCGCTTCACCCCACCAACCCTGCAACCAGGGACCCAAGCAGTGGCCGGCAAGAAACGAATCGATAGCCCACGAGATCACGACGTTCTCCTGACCGCTGCATCGTCGGAGTCGTGTTCCGGAGGCGGGCAGGCCTGGCGCGTCATGCTCCAGCAGACCGACAGGACGACGGGGCCGATGACGAGGCCCACCAGGCCGAAGGCCGAGATGCCGCCTACGACCCCGAGGAAGACCAGAAAGAAGGGAATGTCCACGGCACTACTGATGAACAATGGCCGCTGGACGTTGTCCAGGGGATGGACGAGCAGCGTTCCCCAGGCCAGGAGCGAAAGTGCGGCCAACGGGTGGCCTGTCGAGAGCAAGACCAGGCTCGCGGGCCCCACACGAGGAACGTTCCCACCATGGGCAGCAGGGACGCGACGGCTGTGGCAAAGCCCAGCAGCAGTGGTGCCTCGATGCCGACGAGCCAGTAGCCGATGCCGGCCACGACCCCCTGCAGCACGGGCTGCCAGTAGCAGGCTCCGCATGACTGCGCGATTGGCGGCCGCCGCCACCCGGATCCAGCGCTCGCCTTCGGCGCCGGCGGTCTTTCGCAGCGCCTTTCTCAGCGCCGCAATCACTTCCTCGCCACGACGGTAAAGAACGTACAGGAAAATGATCGCAAGACCGAACCTCACCGCGTTGCGGCCGACACCCCCGAGTACGCTCAGTAGTGCGCCCAGTCCTTCGGCTGCCCACTGCTTGACGAAGTCACGCAGGCTGGCATCGGTGCCGATGCGGTCGGCGAACCAATCGTGTATCGCCGGGCCGATGAAGGGGATTCCGGTCGCGCTATCCAGCACATCGTTCATGCCCCGATCCAGGTAGCCGCCGATAAAGTGCGCGACGGCGGCCGCATCGGCTCGCAACCAGGCGCTGAGACTCACCAGGGGGAGCACTACAGCTGTCGCTACTGCCGCGGTCGACAGCACAGCACCTGTCTTCGGCAGCGTGGGCATCGTTCGCATCAGGCGAGAATGCATGGGCCAGGTCACGTGGGCGAGGATGCAGGCCCACGCCAAGGCGGACAAAAATGGCGCCAGGATCCAGCAGGCGGCGATCGCGATGCATGCCCGGACCGGCCAGCCTTTGCCAGGTCGAGGGGGTGCCGCAACACGGGGCGAGGCAGGGATCATGTCATTCGCCGGCCGCGTGACATTGCCCCGACTGCTCGGTGGGGGTCGCGTCCTTCTTGAGCACCCGCTTCACTCCTTCGAACCAGGCGACATTGAGGGCGACAAGCAGCGCGCCCACCGCCAGCATGCCTGGCGTTGGAAGCGTGAAGCTAAACAGGGCGCCAACCGCGGGAATGCCGAGGATGCAGACCAGCAAGACGGTGGCCGCCGCAGCCATCCACCGGAACGCCGAATTGGTCGGTGGGCGTCCTTGCATCGATACGTGATCCCAGCGTCGATTGGCCAAGATGAGTCCCAGGTTGGACAGCACCATGACCGAGAACGTCAAGGCCCTCGCCGCGTCGTCCGGCTCGCCGTAGTGGCGCGCCAGGGCAAAGGTCAGCAGCAACGTCGCCAGCAAGCCTGCGCCCTGGCAGAGCCCGCGGACGAGGACCGCCATGTCGAAGAGACGCGCATCCGGCCGCCGCGGCGGCGCGGTCATCGCGCCGGCTTCGATCGGCTCGGCCTCGAAGACGATCGAACACGCCGGATCGATGATGAGCTGCAGGAACAGGATGTGCACCGGCATCAACAGCATCGGCCAGCCCAGAAGCACCGGCAGCACCGAGAGCCCGACGATGGGCAGGTGGACGGCGACGACGAACACGATGGCCTTGCGCAGGTTCGCGAACACCCGCCGGCCGTACCGCACCGCGGTGACGAGGGACGCAAAGTCGTCCGTCAGGAGAACCAACGCAGCTGCCTCGCGTGCAACGTCGGTGCCGCGGGCGCCCATCGCCACGCCGATGTCCGCGGCCTTCAGGGCGGGGGCATCGTTGACGCCGTCGCCGGTCATCGCGACGATGTCTCCGCGCGCGCGGAAGGCCTGGACGATACGCAATTTCTGGTCTGGCGGAATGCGGCTGAAGACGTGCGTGTCGGAAAGACGCGCGCGCAGGTCGGTGTCGCTCATCTCGCTCATCGCCTGACCCGTGAGGACTGCACCATCGTCGGCCAGTCCCGCAGCGCGGGCGATCGCCAGCGCCGTCGCGGAGTGGTCGCCCGTAATCATCACCACCCGGATGCCGGCGGTCCGACACTCGGCGATGGCCTGCGGAACATCGAGGCGAACCGGATCCTCCAGACCCAGTAGCCCCAGGAACTCGAAGTCGAAGTCGTGCTGGATGTCAGGCAACGGGGCCACACCGAAGCGGGCCCGTGCAACCCCGAGCACGCGCAGCCCCTGGCGTGCGAGGGCGGCCACTTGCGCAGCTACGGTGACACGCCGCTCCGGGCTCATGTGGCACAGGTCGACGATCGCCTCGGGCGCGCCCTTGGCCGCGATCACGTGCTCGGCGAGGTTCGGTGACCGCCAGACACGGGACATCGCGAGCATCTCGCGCGAAAGCGGGTAGTCGTCGACCAGAAGCCAGTCGGCGTGCAGGTGTTCCGTGTTCGCCAGAAGGCTCTGGCCGGCCTGGACGATCGCCGACTCCATCGGATCGAAAGCGCGGCGATGGCTGGCCAGCACCGCGTACTCGAGAACGCCGTGCAGCGCCTCCTCGAGCGGTCGTAAGACGCCCGGCACAAAGTCATGCACCGCGGCTTCCGACCACAGTGTTCGCACCGACATGCGGTTGACCGTCAGCGTTCCCGTCTTGTCGACGCAAAGGACCGTCGTCGCGCCAAGCAGTTCGATCGCGGGAATCCGGCGCGCCAATACCTTCTCGCGTGAGAGGCGCCAGGCGCCGAGGCCCATGAACAGCGTCAGGATCACGGGAAGTTCTTCCGGCAGGATCGCCATGGCCAGGGTCAGCCCCGCCAGCAGCGCCGGCAACCACAGACCGGTGGACACGCGATATGCGATCGCGAGCAGACACGCCAGCAGCAAGCCCGCGATCGCCACGCGCTTGACGATGCGCTGCGTCTCGCGCTGGATCGGGGTATCCGTCATCCCGATCGCTTCGAGAGACTTGCCGATGCGCCCGAGTGCGCTCCGCTCGCCGGTCGCGATCACCTGGCCGCACGCGGTTCCCTGCGTGACGAGCGTCCCCGAGAAGACACGGTAGTCCGCCGATTCGGGACTGTCGACGCCTCCGTTTGGCGCACACTCGCGCACGAACTTGCTGACCGGCACCGACTCTCCGGTCAGCATCGATTCGTCGACCGTGAGATTGGACGCCTCGAAAAGTTCCATGTCTGCTGCGACGCGATCGCCTTCCGCGAGCAGTACCACGTCGCCACACACCAGCTCACTGCTCGCGATCTTTGCGGCGACACCGTCGCGCAAGGCCAACGCTTGCGGGCTCGACATGTCACGCAAGGCGTCCAACGACCTTTCCGTGCGGCGTTGCTGCACGAACGTGATGCCGATCACCACGAACACGAAGCCCAGCAGCATCAAGGCTTCGTTGCGATCGCCCAGCAGCATGTAAATCGCGCCACAGCCGACCAGCAACAGAAACATCGGCTCCGAAACCACCTCGCGCAGCAGCAGCCACGCGCCGCGCCGACTTGCCGCCGCCAATTCGTTGGCGCCATCCTTGGCGAGCCGCGATCTTGCCTCGGCGCTGGTCAGGCCTGTACGCACGAGGTTCGCGCTCATAAGTCGCCGGCGGCGATACGTCGACCGCCAACGGCCATCGGCAGCGCCGTGGGCGGCCGCCAGGGATCGACGTGCGTCATCAGGTTGAGCACCCGGTGGCGATCGAGCACGCGCTTGCGCGCCAGGACGGCGATGGCATGCCCCGCCTCGACGGTGAGGGACGCCTCCACTTCGAGATGGGCGTCGACGACGATCAGGTCACCCATCTTGCGCGTGCGCACATCATGGACGGCGTGGATGCCCGGGGTTTCCTGCAGCGTTCGGCGGATGGCCTCGACCTCCTCGTCGTCGGCCGCCCGGTCCATCAGGTCGTGCATCGCGTCCCATCCGAACGACCAGCCCATGCGCGCAACCATGAAGCCCACGATCAGTGCGGCGATCGGGTCGAGGATCGGGTAACCGGCCATGTTGCCGGCGATCCCCAACCCCACTACCAGCGACGACGCTGCATCCGAGCGGGCGTGCCAGGCGTTGGCCACGAGCATGCTCGACTTGACTCGCTTGGCGACGGCCAGCATGTAGCGAAACAGGAGTTCCTTGGTCGCGAGCGCCACGCCCGCGACCCACAGGGCCGCCTGGCCGACAGGAAGAACGGTCTCCGGCGCCTCGAGCTTGTGGACCGCAGACCAGAGCATGCCCAGACCCACGGCGAGCAACAGAACGCCCAGCGCCAGGGACGCGGCGGTTTCGAAACGCTGGTGGCCGTAAGGATGGTCGGCGTCGGCGCCCTTCCTGCTGTGGTGGCCCGCGAACAGGACGACGATGTCCGCGACGAGGTCGGACAGCGAGTGAACGCCATCCGCGATCAGGCCCTGCGACCGCGCGACGATGCCGACGATGACCTGGGTCGTCGCCAGCCCCACGTTGACCGCCACGCTGAACCAGGTGCTGCGCGCACCGGCACGGGCGCGCTCTTCAGGTGGATGTTCGGAATCCTCGGGGTCGTCGCTGAGATCGTCTTGTTGCATGAGGGTTCCGGTGAACTCGGGGCGCCGAAGCCCTGCTTGTGGGAGGACGTCAGTGTCTTCAGGCTAAGCCGAATGGCACTTACATAAGCCGCTGCGGGTCGAAGTGTCGCGGCCAAGTCATTGAATGAGGAGGGCCGGCCGAGGATCGATAGCATGGGTGTTGACAGACATCCAACTCTCTTTCCAAGGCAAGCCCTCCCATGGATCGTA
>JBBQYL010000001.1:0-65221 GCA_038208735.1 Burkholderiales bacterium | reverse complement strand
GCAGCGCCAGCCCGATGAAGTAGGCGATGCCCAGCGCCAGGCTCAGGCGCGCGGCATGGCGGAAGATCGGCGAGCGGGTGTTGAGCTGCGCGCGCAGCGCGGCCAGAGGCCAGCCTTCGGGCGAGATGAACACCTGCAGCTCGTCGCGCGCCAGCGGCAGCGGCGTGACCTCGCCGCGCAGCGCGGCCTGCATGCGCGCGAGAACCCCCACCATCTGGCGCGCGCGGCCGTAGAAGGCCACGGCGAGCGGATAGCGCGGATCGGTGCTGGCGAACAGCGGCACGCGTGGAGGTGTCTGCGCGCGCGCGGCCGCGGCCGCGTCACGCGCGGCGCTCGCGGGATCCGCCACAGGCCCGCCCTCGGGCGCGCCCGGCGCCACCGCGCGCGCCGCCGCATCGCCCACGCGGGCGGCGTCCGCCGTCGCCACCTGGTCGTCCAGCGAGGCCGACGGTGCCGTCGCCGCGGCCGAGGCGGCCGACTCGGCGATCGACGCCGCCGCCGCGGCCGACGGCGCGGTGGCCTCCACCGTCTCGAGGTCGGGGTCGTCCAGCGGCGCCGCGGCGGCCGCGGGCACCTGCATGCCGAAGTCGCGCAATGCCTGCGCCATCGCGTCGACCGCGTCGGCCACGCGCGTGCCGTGGATGCGCAGGCGTTCGCGCAGCTGGCCCGCGGGACCGTCGTGGCCCAGCAGCTCGATGTCGAGCTCGCCGGCCAGCAGCGTGTCGCGCATCTCCACCGCCTGCAGCAGCACCGCGATCGCGGGGCCGGCGTGGCGCTTGCCGGCCGCGGGAAACAGCAGGTCGCGCGCCGCCTGCAGGCGCTCGTCGAGCGCCACCTGACTGCGGATCCAGTCCTGCAGCGGCGGCGCGCCGCCCTCGCTGCGCGACAGCAGAGCGGCGCGTGAACGCAGCAGCGCGGCCAGCGCCTGCAGCGCGGCGGCCAGCGCCAGCGTGCGATAGCGCGGTTGCAGCACGCGCGAGCTGAACACCGCCCACGAGAAGTAGGCCAGCCCGCCCACCGCCGACCAGCCCGCGTGCACCAGCAGCGCGTGCGTGCCGTGCGGCGGCGCGGCCAGGGTGAAGATGAGCGCCAGGATGGGGATGAACGACAGCGGCCCGGCGCGCAGCCCCCAAGCCAGCGCCATGGTGGCGCTGAACGACAGGAAGATGATGATGAAGCCCATCGCCGCGCCCGACTCGCTCAGCAGGCCGATGAGCACGCCGCTGGCCCAGCCCACCAGCGCGCCCATGCCCACGCGGCGCCACGTGCGATCCGGCGCGATGGGCAGGTCGGCCAGGCTGGCGCAGATGGCGCCGGTGGCCGCGGCGAGCGCCGCCAGCTTGCCCGCGGTGAGCGCGAGCGTGATCTGGATCAGGGAGATGCCCAGCGCCACGGCCAGGCCGTTGAGCACGTGCGCGGGCAGGCGCATGGCGAGGCGAGGGGTCTCCATGCGACGCATTGTGGCGCAGGCGATTCGCCGCCGGGCGACCTGCGCCGCGCGAAGGCGCGAGAATGAGGCGATGACGCCCATCGCCCGTTTCGCGCTCCCCGCCCTGCTGCTCGCGCTGGCCGCCACGACGACGCACGCGCAGCCCGCCAACGCGCCTGCCGCCAGCGCGCCGACCGACGACAAGCGGCAGGCCCTGGCCGAGTTCATCGGCGCGTACCGCCTGGCCGAAGTCTGGCCGCAGATGGCGCCCAAGATCGCGCGCGATTCGCTGCCGCGGCTGGAGGACGCCACGCACGCCGACCTTGACCATGACAAGTTCGCCAAGCCGGCGCTGGCCGAGGCCGCGCACGCGCGCGTTCCCGCGCTGCTGGCGCAGGGCCGGCGCGACCTGCAGTCCGCGCTGCAGCGCTTCGACGCCGACGAACTGGCCGCGTACACCGCCTACGAGATCTATTCGAAGTATTTCGAGACTGCCGAGATCCGCCAGATCACCGCGTTCTTCGGCTCGCCCACCGGCCGCAAGCTGAGCGCGCTGGGCCCCACGCTCGTCGCCGAAAGCCGCCAGCCCGTGAAGGGAGATCCGCTGGACCGCCACTTCGACGAGCAGGAGCGCGCCGAGATTTTGGCCTTCTGGCAATCCCCATTGGGCGCCAAGATGAACGCGACGGCCGAGCAGATCCGCGAGGACATGCACGCGCATTTCATCGAGCGTTCGGAGGCGTCTGTGCAGGAAGTGGCCCGCCAGCTGGCCTCGAAGGCCGAGGCCGGAGACGAGGCGCCAAAGCCCTGAGAGGCACTCTTTTCGCACGGCCTGGGGAGGTGTTGCAGCACGCGACCCCAATCATTGCGACAATACGCCCCTTCACCGCTTTGTCTCCGCTGCCGAATGTCTTCGCTTCCCCCGTCCTCGATGCCGCCTGAAGGCGACGATTCCGCACCCCAGTCGCTGCCCCTGGCGACCGATGGCGTGCCCGAGTCGGCGCCCGCCGCTGCCCCCGCCGAGGAGGCGTCCACCGACGCCGCAGCCGCCCGACCGTCGGCCGATTCCGCCGATCCGGTCGATCCCATCGATGCGGCCGAACCGGCCGAAACTGGCGACGCCGGCGACGCCGGCGAAACCGCGGAGCCGGCGGGCGCCGCCGCTCGTCCCGCGCAGGAAGACTGCGGACCGCAACTCCGCAAGTTGTATCCGGCGCTGTTCTCCAATCCGCCCAAGCCGATCAAGCTGCGTATCCAGGCCGACATCCAGGCACGCTCGCCGGGCCTGTTCACCAAGCCGCAGCTGTCGGCGTTCCTGCGCCGCTACACGGGCAGCCACGCGTATCTCAATGCGCTGGTCAAGGCCACGCACCGCTATGACCTCGACGGTGCCCCCGGCGACGAGCTGAGCGACGAACACCGCGTGGCCGCCACCGAGGAGCTGGCGCGCCGCCGCGCCAATACCCAGGCGCGTATCGCGCTCGAGAACGAGCAACGCGCCAACCGCGCCACGCTGCTGCGCGAGTTCGAGGCCAACACGCTGCCGGCGGCCGAGTTCGCCACCAGCCGCAACGTGCCCGAAGGCGAGCTCGATCCGCTGCTGGCGCGCGCCCGCAAGGAAGCGCTGGAGCCGCCGCCGGCGCCCGCGTTCAACCGCGACCGCCGCGGGCCGAACCCGAACGCGAATCGTGGTCCGCGTCCGGAAGGCCAGCGCAACGCGCGCCCGCCGCGCGATGCGCAAGCCGCTGCGCCGGTCGATGGCGCCGCGCCGGTCGATGGCGCCGCGCCGCAGGGTGATGCGCCGGGCGCTGCGCCGCGTCCGCCCCGCCCGCCTCGCAACGATCGACCGCAGGGTGCGCGCACCGACGGGCCGCGCACGGATCGCCTGCAGGGTCCGAGCACCGACGCACCGCGTGCCGCTCGCCCACAGGGCCCGCGCACCGACGCGCCGCGTGCTGATCGCCCGCAGGGCCCGCGTACCGACGCACCGCGCACCGATCGTCCGCAAGGTCCGCGCGGCGATCGCCCGCCAGGTCCGCGCAGCGACGCGCCGCAGGCCGATCGCCCGCGAGGCCCGCTGGACGCCCCGCGCGGTCCGCGTCCCGACGGCCCGCGCAACGGTCCGCGTCCCGACAGCCGCGGCCCGCGCGCCGACGGCCCGCGTGGCCCGAACAACGGGCCGCGTTCCGACGCGCCGCGCGGTCCCCGCCGCGACGACGATCGCCGCCCGCCGCGTCCGGACGATTCGCGTTCCTCGCGCCCGAACGTCGTGTCGTCGCCCGCCACGCCCACGGCGATGGCGCTGGCGTTCAGCGCGCTCAATTCGCTGAAGAAGAAGTAAGCGCGAAGGGGTCTGGCATCTCCTGCGTACTCGCAGGCAATGCCAGACGCCTTCTACGCCGCCAGCGCGCGCCCCTGGGCGTCGAACAGCATCAGGTCCTTCGGCCGCACCTGCAGGCGCACCGGCATGCCGCGCGGCAGCGCGTCGCTGCCGGGCCATACGGTCTTCACGCTGATCGTGCCGGTGTCGGCATTGGCCGCGTCGCGGCCGGTCAGGCGGCAGTGCACCAGGGTCACGTCGCCCAGCCACTCCACGCGGTCGATGGCGGCGTGCAGGCCGTCGGTGCCTTCGCCGGGCGTCATCATCCAGTGTTCCGGGCGCACGCCCAGCGCGTGCACGTCGGCCAGCGGCGTGGTGCAGTCGACGGGCAGCGCCAGGCGGCCGGCGCCGGGCACCTGGAGGGCCGGGCCGGCGGCGTCGAGTTCGCCCACGGCCGGCAGGAAGTTCATCTGAGGCGAGCCGAGAAAGCCCGCCACGAAGCGGTTCACCGGCCGGTTGTAGACGTCGCCCGGCGTGCCCACCTGCTCGATGCGGCCCGCGTTGAAGACGGCGATGCGGTCGCCCAGCGTCATCGCCTCCACCTGGTCGTGCGTGACGTAGATGATGGTGGCGCCCAGGCGCTCGTGCAGCCGCGCCATCTCCAGGCGCATCTGCGTGCGCAGCGAGGCGTCGAGGTTGGACAGCGGCTCGTCGAACAGGAACACCTTGGGCTCGCGCACGATCGCGCGGCCGATGGCCACACGCTGGCGTTGTCCGCCGGACAGCGCGCGCGGCTTGCGGTCGAGCAGCGCCTCGAGCTGCAGCGACTCGGCGGCGCGGCGCACGGCGGCGTCGATGTCGCGCTTCGAGCGGCCCGCGATCTTCAGCGCGAAGCCCATGTTCTCGGCCACCGTCATGTGCGGATAGAGCGCGTAGCTCTGGAACACCATGGCCACGCCGCGCTCGGCCGGCGGCACGTCGGTGACGTCGACGCCGCCGATGAACATGCGGCCGGCGCTCATGTCCTCGAGCCCCGCGATCATGCGCAGCGTCGTCGACTTGCCGCAGCCCGACGGGCCCACCAGCACCATGAACTCGCCCGCGGCCACCGTGAGGTCGATGCCGTCCACCGCGTTGACGCCGTTCCCGTAGGTGCGGCGCAGGCCCTGCAATTGAAGTTCTGCCATCGCCTACTCCGTACGTGAAAGCTTCTGGTTCGCGATGAAGTCGCGGTACCAGTGCGCGCTCGCCTTGGGCGTGCGCGCCTGCGTGTCGTAGTCCACGCGAAACAGGCCGAAGCGCTTCGCGTAGCCCGAGTCCCACTCGAAGTTGTCGAGCAGGCTCCAGTAGAAATAGCCGCGCACGTCGGCGCCGAGCTCGATGGCCTTCTGCACCGCGGCCAGGTGCGCCTGCACGTAGGCCACCCGCGGCGTGTCGTCCACCGCGCCGTCGGCCGTCACGATGTCGGCGTTGGCCATGCCGTTCTCGGTGATGAGGATGGGCGGCGGCATGTAGTCGCGCGTCAGGCGCACCAGGTGCTGCGTCAGCACCTCGGGCACGATCTCCCAGCCCATGTCGTTGACGCCATGCGGCTCCGGCGCCGGAATCTTCGGCTCGCGCGTGCTCACCCACAGGCGGGTGTAGAGGTTGATGCCCAGGAAGTCCATTGGCTGGCGGATGACGGCGAAGTCCCCGGGCTCGACGACCGGCGCGTCGTCGCCGAGGTCGTCGATCGCGTCGGCCGGATAGGCGCCGCGGAACAGCGGATCCATGTACCAGCGCACGTCGAGGCCGTCGGCGATGCGCGCTGCCTGCAGGTCGGACGGCGTCTTCTCCGCGGCGAACGCCGGCGTGTGGTTCAGCACGATGCCCAGCTGCGGATGGCGGCCGGCCGGGTCGGCCGCGGCCACCTCGCGCATCGCCTGCATGGCCAGGGCGTGGCCCAGCAGCAGGTGGTGCGACACCTGCATCGCGGCCTTGCGGCTGGTGAGGCCCGGCGCGAACTGGCCGCGCTCGTAGCCGAGGGTGGCCACGCACCAGGGTTCGTTGAGCGTGGAGATGGAGGCCAGCCGATCGCCGAAGCGGCGCGCGATCTCGGCGGCGTAGACGGCGAAATGTTCAGCGGTCGCGCGCGACTGCCAGCCACCGACGGATTCCTGCAGCGCCTGCGGCAGGTCCCAGTGGTGCAGCGTGGCGTGCGGCGCGATGCCCGCGGCCAGCAGGGTGTCGATCAGCCGGTCGTAGAACGCGAAGCCGGTCTCGTTCCAGGCGCCCTGCCCCAGCGGCTGCACGCGCGGCCAGGCGAACGAGAAACGGTAGGCATCCAGGCCCAGCCACGTCATGCGCTCGACGTCCTCGGGCATGCGGTGCAGGTGGTCGCAGGCCACGTCGATGTTGGAGCCGTCCTTGATCTTGCCGGGCGTCGCGCAGAACGCGTCCCAGATCGACGGGCCCTTGCCGTCGCCGGGCGCGCTGCCTTCGATCTGCGCGGCGCTGGTGGCCACGCCCAGCGTGAAGTGGGCCGGCAGGGTGGGAAAGGGAAACTGTGAGGAGCTCATGGGGGGATTCACTTGACGGCGCCGGCGGTGAGGCCGGCGACCAGGCGACGTGCGGAAAAGACGAAGGCGACGAGCAGCGGCAGCATCGCGATGGCGCTGCCGGCCATCAACGCGCCCCACTCGGTGTTGTTGGGGCTCTGCATGCTGCGCAGCGCCAGCGGCACGGTGTAGTTCTCGACGCTGCGCATCACCACCAGCGGCCCGACGAAGTTGTTCCAGGCGTTGATGAAGGTGATCAGGCCCAGCGTGCCGAGCGCGGGGCCGCACAGCGGCATCACCACGCTCCAGAACGTGCGCAGCTCGCCGCTGCCGTCCATGCGGGCGGCGTCGATCAGGTCGCGTGGGATGGCCGAGCCGATGTACTGGCGCATCAGGAAGATGCCCAGCGCGCCGGCCGCGCCGGGCACGTACAGCGCGCGCGGCTGGTCGATCCACCCGAGCTGGTCCATCACCATGAAGGTGGGGATCATGTTGAGGAAGCTCGGCAGCATCATGGAGCCCACCACCAGCGCGAACAGCACCTTCTTGCCGGCGAACTCGTGCACCGCGAACGCATAGCCGGCCAGCGCGCACAGCAGCAGGTTGAGCGCGGTGGTCATGGTGGCCACGTACAGGCTCAGGCCCAGGTTGCGCCAGAACGGCAGGCGCTCCAGCAGCAGCCGCAGGTTGTCCAGGAAGTGCGTGCCGAACCAGAACGGCGGCGGCGTGGCGAAGATGTCGGCGCGCGACTGCGTGGCGAACACGAAGGTGAACCAGAACGGCGCGGCCAGCAGGACGACGCCGGCCGCAACGAGCAGGAGCGTGATCACGCGTGATGGCGTCAGGGCTTCAGCGCGCGACATCGCTCGCTCCTTCCTTGCCGAACAGGCGCGCGTTGCCCCAGGTGAGCGCCGCGATGATGAAGAACAGCAGCCAAGAGACGGCTGACGCGGTGCCGAAGTCGCCGTCCGAGAACGCCATGCGGTACATGAACGTGGCGGTGGTCATCACGCTGGTGGCCACGCCCGAGTCGGGCGGGATCAGGATGAACGGCTCCTCGAACAGCTGCAGGTTGCCGATCAGCGTGAGCGTGATCGCGAAGAACATCATCGGCTTGAGCAGCGGCAGGGCCACGTAGCGGAACTGCTGCCAGCGCGAGGCGCCGTCCAGCGTGGCGGCCTCGTACAGGTCGCCCGAGATCACCTGCAGCGCCGACAGGTACAGCACCACGTTCCAGCCCAGGTAGCGCCAGAACACGACGAAGGCGATGGTGATGCGGGCCCAGAACTTGTCGCCCAGCCAGTCGATGGGCGGGCCGGGCAGCATCGCGTTGATGACGCCGAAGTCCTTCGAGAACAGCGTGGTGAAGATCAGCGCGATCGCCACGCTCGACGTCACATAGGGGACGAAGTAGGCGCCGACCACGAAGTTGCGGCTGCGCTTGAGCGTCGTGTGGATCAGGAACGCCAGCGGCAGCGCCACCAGGTGCTGCGGCACGCCCGAGGCCACCGCGAACCACAGCGTGTTGCCCAGCGACTTCACGAACCACGGGTCGGTGATCGCGTAGCGGTAGTTTTCCAGGCCCACCCAGTGCATCGCCGCCAGCCCCGACGCGGCGTCCCACTGGTGCAGCGACAGCCAGATGGAGAACAGCAGCGGGAACAGCCCGAACACGCCGAACAGCACGAAGAACGGCGCGATGAAGGCGTAGGGGGCGAGCTTGCGAAGCAGCTTCGGGTTCATGGAGAGGGCTTCAGCGACGCGCACGGTGTTCGATCAGGTCCTTGGCATCGGCGAGGGCGGCGTGGATGTCCTTGCCGTCGGCGATCACGTTCTGGTACTCGGACCGGACGGCATCGGTGGCCATCGAGTCGTACTTGTCCACGGGGATGGCAGGCACCTTCAAGGCGGTCTCGCGCCAAAGCACGCCGGCCGGCTGGCCGCCCAGGAAGGCGATGGGCGCGGCCACCACCGGATCCTGCTGTGCCGCGAGCAGCGACGGGAAGTTGCCGAACTCGCGCAGCGAGTCGAGCTGCGTCTCGCGGTCGGTGGTGAGGAAGCGGATGAACGCCCAGGCCTCGGCCTTGTGCTGAGCCCGCTTGGGAATCGCGTAGAACGAGCCGCCGTACGACGCGTACACGCCGCCGGGCAGCGGCGCCGAACGCCATTTGCCGGCGGTGTCGGGCGCGAGCCAGTTCTTCAGGTGGCCGGCGAGCCACGAGCCCATCATCTGGCCGGCGATGCGGCCGGAGCGAAAGCCCGCCACCCACTCGTTGGTCCACATCGTGGTGCCCGCGTCGATGCCGGCCAGGTGCGCGGCGCGGCCCAGCTCGAACGCGCGCACGAAGCGGGCGTCGTCCACCAGCACCTTGCCCGCGTGGTCGAAATAGATGCCCTCGCCGGGCGGCAGGTTGGAGCGCAGCACGATGTCGACGATGTCGCTGCTGCTGGCCAGCAGGCAGGCGCCGGTGGCGGCCTTGAGCTTGACGCCCGCGGCGATGAACGTGGGCCAGTCCTTCGTGAGGTCGGCCTCGGTGAGCCCGGCCTTGGCCACGAGGTCGGCGCGGTACAGCAGCGTGCCGGGACCGATGTCGGCCGGCAGCGCGCCCAGCTCGCCCCGCGCGTTGCTGGCCTGGGCGAGCGTGTAGGCGGGAAACGCCGCCCGCAACGCGTCCGCGCCATACGGGGCAACGTATAGGTTCTCGAACCCGCCCGAGCCGCTGAACTTGCCGATGTACTTGAAATCGATGGCCATCACGTCGGGCAGGCCCGAGCCGGTGGCCAGCGCGGTCGTCATCGCGTCATGATGGTCGGCGTATTGCCGCGAGACGATCTTCACGTCGATGTCGGGATGCGCCGCATGCCAGCGGGGCAGCGCGGCCCTGGCGGCGCGGTCGAGATCGGGAAAGGTGGCCAGCGTGATCGTCGTCGCGGCGACGCTGGCGCCCGTTCCGGACAATGCAGCGGCCGCGAGCAGGAACGCCCGGAGGATGGAGGTCATGGTGTTGGAAAAGGGGCTGCGACGCGGCGGTCGCAGCCTGTAAGAACCGGCCGCCCACGACGCGGCCGGTTTCGGAGAAGAGGCGGCGCTCGCCGTGCGGAGAGCGCCGCGGAGCATCAGAACTCGTAGCCCGCGTTGATGCCGAACGTGCGCGGCGGCATGTACTGCGACTGCCAGACGCCGAACGAGTTCTGCGCGTTGGTCTTGATGCGGCCGTCCTCCACGTTCTGCACGAACGCGTCAACGTACCAGTCCTTGGCCGCCGAGTAGCGCAGGCCCAGGTCGGTGCGGGTGTAGGCCTTCTGGCGGTCGCCGTCACCCATGTTGAACACGCTCAGCCAGCTGCCCGTCTCGTAGTGGAAGTTGACGCGCGGCTGCACCTTGGCTCCGCTGGCGAATCGGAACGTGTGCTCGTACTGCGCCTGCAACGAACCCTTGGGCGCGTGCGGCAGCGCGTGCCCGGTCACGTCGAGGCAGCTCGAGATGGTGGGATCGGGGCAGGTGGGCAGCGAGTAGTCGTTGCTGCCCGCCAGCAGGTAGCCCAGGCGCGTGTGCTCGTAGGCCGCCGAGAACTGCACGCGGTCGTCCTTCGTGATGTTGACCGCGAGTTCGGTCTCCGCGCCGTACACCTTGGCGCCCTGCACGTTGCCGGTGGCCAGCGTGTGCGAACCGTCCGGGTTGGTCACCGGGGCGCTGAACTGGAAGTCCTTGAAGTCCTCGTAGTACAGCGAGTTGTTCCAGTTGACCGTGCCGCCGAGCAGCGTGTTCTTCGAGCCGACCTCGTAGTTGGTCAGCGTCTCCTGCCCGTAGTGGCGACCGCCGTCCTGCAGGCCGCCCGACTTGTAGCCGGTGGACACGCTGGCGTAGACCATGGCAGTCTTGCTGATGTCATAGTTCGCGCGGCCCAGCCACGTGGCCTTCGTGCCCGTGTAGTGGCCGTCATTGTGCCCAGGGTTGAAGCCCGAGCCCGGCGCGGCGGCGTCGCTGCCCGGATCGATGCGCAGCTGCGGGACGCCGTCGTCGATCGTGGTGCCGCCCCAGCCCCAGCCGATGCCGCCTTCATTCTTGCGGTCGTCCGACGTGAAGCGCGCGCCGGCCGTCAGGTGCAGGCTGTCGCCCACGTTCCACGTGCCCTGCGCGAACACGGCCTCCGACTGCACCGTCTCCTTGGGCTGCACGAACGAGCCTTGCCAGTTGATGGTGCCCTGCGGCGTGCCGTTGGTGATGGGGATGTCGAAGCGGATGCCGTTGTCCTCGGCCGCGTAGTAGACGCCCAGGATCCAGTCGAGATCGTGCTTGCCCACCGACTGAAGTTGCAGTTCGTGGCTGTAGTTCTTGTAGTGCGACCAGTTGGTGCGGTCTTCCTGCACCTTGGCGCCGGTGGTGAAGCTGGTGGGCACCGTGGCGCCGCCGGACTGGTCGAAGTCGCTCGAGCCCTTGAAGTCGGAATACCCGGCGGTGTAGTTCAGCGCCAGGTAGTCGCTGAGGTTCCAGTCGACATGGCTGCGGAAGGTGTTGACGTCGCGATGCAGCTGGGGTGCCACGTTGATCAGCGCCGACCAGAACTTCTCGCCGGGACGCGGTGTCTGCATCAGGTTCATGTCGGGCGTGCCGCGATCGATGAACTTTTCGTACGACGCGTTCCAGGTGATGTCGTGCGTAGGCTTCCACAGGAAGCTCAGGCGGGCCGCGCTCTGGTCCTGCGAGTTGTACTTCGGGCCGGTGGTGACGAACGAATTTGGATCGATCGGCTGGAAGGCGATAGGGTGTTCCGGATGCACCGTGTTGAACGAGGCGATGTACGGGTCGGCGGCGGCGTGCTGGTCGGCCAGCGAGATTTTCGGCGCGGCCTGGTAATCGACGTACCCATCGTGCTGTTCGTGCACGAAGGCCGCGCGCAGCGCGAAGGTGTCGCTCAGCACGAAGTTGAAAGCCGCGCGGCTGCCGAGGCGATCGTAGCTGCCGAGTCCCACCTCGAGGTTGCCGAAGTTGCCGGAGAGCTCCGGCTTGGCCGTCTTCATGTTGACGGCGCCCACCGTCGAGTTGCGGCCGTACAGCGTGCCCTGTGGGCCGCGCAGCACCTCGATGCCTTCCATGTCGAACAGCAGCGCGGCGGCGCCTTCGGCGCGCGGCGCGTAGATGCCGTCCACGAATAGCGCCACTTCCGGGTCGGCGTATTCGGTCTTGGCGCTGTCATTGCCGATGCCGCGCAGGGTCATCGTGATGACGCCGTGGTCGCCTTCGGTGGTGGCCTGGAAGCTGGGCGCCAGGTGGACGATGTCGGCGATCGTCTGCACGTGGGCCTTGTCGAGCTCCGCGGCGTTGATCGCGGTGACGGCCAGCGGCGTGGTCTGCAACGTGGTGGTGCGCTTGGTCGCCGTCACGGTGACCTCCTGCAACACGTTGGTGTCCGCGGCGGCGGCGGCGCTGGCAGCGGCGGCCGACGGCGTGGCCGTCTGTGCCTGGGCCGAGGCCGTCGCTGCGAGCATGGCCAGGATGGCCAGTTGGATCGGGGTCGCGAGCGAGCCCCGCGATGTCTGAGCGCGAGTAGTCACGTTGTCTCCAGTTTTTTGGTGGGTCAGCTACAGCCGTCTGTGCGGCGTTTCCAGTCATCTTCGGCCCTGGAATGGATCGCATGATGCCCAGCGATGACAACGCTGTCAACGATCAAATGACAGCGTTGTCTTCTTGCCGTTATGATTCGCTATAAGAAGCGCTGCGAGCGTCTACGGGTAAATGCCGAGACGTCGCCGCGCACCGACAAACGACGGGGCGCACACGCCGCCACCGCGCTGGAGACGAGCCTCATGAAACCCATCGAGCACATCCTCGTCGTCGGCGGCGGCGCCGCCGGCTGGCTCACCGCGGCTTTTCTTGCGCGCACGCTGGGCACGGCCGCGGGCGGCATCCGCGTGACGCTGGTGGAGTCCAGCGACATCGGCATCATCGGCGTGGGCGAAGGCACCTTCCCCTCGATCCGCGGCACGCTCAACGCCATCGGCCTGGACGAGGCGCGCTTCGTGCGCGAGTGCGACGCCACGTTCAAGCAGGGCGTGAATTTCGTCGACTGGACGCGCGCCGGAGAGCGCTATTTCCATCCGTTCAACCCGCCCAGCCAGCGCCCCGGCGCGCCCGAGCTGATGCCTTACTGGCTGCTGGGCGAGGCGGGTGCGGCCGACGGCGCGCCGCGGGCGTTCGCCAACGCGGTGTCGATGCAGCAGCACGTGGCCGACGCCGCTCGCGCGCCCAAGCGCGCCAGCGATGGCGACTGGCTCGGGCCCATGAACTACGCCTACCACTTCGACGCCGGCAAGTTCGCCACGCTGCTGGCCACGCACGCGCAGTCGCTGGGCGTGGAGCGCGTGATCGCCACGGTGGAACGCGTCGAGCTGCGCGAGGACGACGGCCACATCGCCGCCGTCGTCACGCTCGAACGCGGGGCCATCAGCGCCGACCTGTACGTGGACTGCACCGGCTTCCGCGCCGCGTTGATCGGCGATGCGCTGGGCGCGAAGCGCAAGCCGTTGAACGACGTGCTGTTCGTCGATCGCGCGCTGGCGATGCAGGTTCCCTACGCCGCGTCCGACACGCCGATCCCGTCGTACACGATCTCGACCGCCCACGAGGCCGGCTGGACCTGGGACATCGGCCTGCAGCGTCGACGCGGCATCGGCTACGTCTATTCGAGCCGCCACGCCGACGACGCCGCCGCCGAGCGCACGCTGCGCCGCTACATCGGCCCGGCCGCCAACGGGTTGACACCGCGCGCGCTGAAGCTGGACGTGGGCTACCGCGAGACCCAGTGGATCGGCAACTGCGTGGCCGTGGGCCTGTCGGCCGGCTTCCTGGAACCGCTGGAGAGCTCGGGCATCGGCCTGATCGAGGCGGCCGCCTACCTGATCGGCTTCCTGCTGCCCGCCGACGGCAACCTCGCGCCGGTCGCCCACGCGTTCAACGAGCAGATGCGCGCGCGCTTCGAGCGCATCGTCGACTTCCTCAAGCTGCACTATGCGCTCACGCGGCGCGACGACACCGCGTTCTGGCGCGACAACGCCGACCCGGCCTCGTGGACGCCCACGCTGCGCGACCTGCTGGCGCGCTGGCGCTGCCGCCCGCCGCACCGGCTCGACTTCATCGCCGACCTGGAGATGTACCCGCCCTCCAGCTGGCAGTACGTTCTGTACGGCATGGGGTATCCGACCGACCTGGCGCGCGCGCGTCCCGCATGGCCGCGGGCGGCCGAGGCGCGCCTGGAGTTCGCGATGATCGCCCAGGTGGCGCGCCGCGCGGCGGCCGACCTGCCCGACCACCGCGCGCTGGTGGAGGCGATGTGCGTGCGCGGCGCCGTGCCGACCGGTACGCCCGAACGGAGCGCCGCCTGATGGCGACCCCCCGCACGCCATCGGCCACGCCGCCGGCCGCCTCCACCACCATCAGCGACGTGGCCGAGGTGGCCGGCGTGTCGATCAAGACCGTCTCGCGCGTGATGAACAACGAGGCCGGCGTGCGGCCCGACACCCGCGCCAAGGTGCTGCAGGTGATGACCGACCTGCGCTACCGGCCCAGCCAGTCGGCGCGCAGCCTGGCAGGCGCGCGCTCGTTCCTCATCGGCCTGCTGTACTTCGACCCCAGCGCGGCCTTCGTCTCGGGCGTGCAGCAGGGCGCCACGATGCGCTGCCGCGAGGCGGGCTACCACCTGGTGGTGGAGTCGATGGACAACGATGCGCACGACCTGGGCGAGCAGGTGCACCGGATGGTGTCCACGCTGCGGCCCGACGGCATGATCCTGACGCCGCCGCTGTGCGACAACCCACACGTGCTCAAGACGCTGCACGACAGCGGCACGCCCACGGTGCTCGTATCGCCCGCGCGCCAGCGCAAGGACATGCCCAGCGTGCGCATGGACGACGTGCACGCGGCCGAGGAGATCACCAACCTGCTGCTGAGCCTGGGCCATCGCCGCATCGCGTTCATCCGCGGTGCCGCCGACCAGGCCGCGTCGGCGCTGCGCGAGCAGGGCTTCGTCAAGGCGATGAAGGCGGCGCGCGTGGACATCGCGCCCGAACTGGTGATCGACGGCGATTTCCAGTTCGCATCGGGCGTGGCCGCCACCCACCAGTTGCTCAAGCTGCGCCACCATCCCACCGCCGTGTTCGCCAGCAACGACGACATGGCGCTGGGCGTGCTGGCCGCCGCCCAGCGCCAGGGGCTGGCGATCCCCGACGACCTGGCCATCGCCGGCTTCGACGATTCGCCCGCCAGCGGCCTGGTGTGGCCGCCACTCACCACGATGCGCCAGCCCACGGTGGCGATGGCACGCGCGGCCGTCGACCTGCTGATCGGCACGCCCACCGTGCAGGGCACGCCGGGCACGCGCACCATCGCGGCGGTGCAGCGCGTGCTGCCGCACGAGCTGATCGTGCGAGACTCCACCAGCGCCCCGGCGCGGGCGGCACGCCGCATGCCGCGCTCGTGACCGCCAGGAGACCCGCCATGCACATCTACACAGGCCAGTGCCGCTGCGCACAGGTGCGCTTCTCGCTTCGCGGCGAGCCCGACCGCGTGGGCATCTGCCATTGCACCGACTGCCGCCAGGAGAGCGGCTCCGCGTTCACCTTCTATGGGATTTGGCCGGCCGCGCAGTTCGAACGCACGGGCGAGACCGCCGAGTTCGAAGGCCGGCAGTTCTGCACCCGCTGCGGCTCGCGCCTGTTCTCCCTGGACGAGCGCGAGGCGGAGATCAAGCTGGGCGCGCTGTCGCAGGCGCCCGCGCCGTTCGTGCCCGGCTACGAGCTGTGGATCAAGCGGCGCGAGCCGTGGCTGCGGGCGGTGGAAGGGGCTGAGCAGTTCGAGGAAGACCGGACGCGGCCGATCGGCGGGCCGGCCTATTGAAGACGATGCGTTACTTGCGCGCGAACGCCGCCTGCAGCACGCTCGAATCGAACCCCGCCCCGCCCGATCCGGTGGTGGCGTAGCGGTACAACGCGGCCGAGTAGATGCCCGTGAGCGCCGCATGCGCGAGCGCGACCAGCATCAGCGCCACCACCGCCAACCCGGCGACCGTCACCACCAGTGGCGTGTTGCCCAGCGCCACGGCGCCACCCAGCAACGCGACGACGGCCACGGCCAGGCCCAGGTAGACGACCAGGAAGGCCAGGCCCAGTCCGGCCTTGCCGATCACGTTCTCGCCCCAGGTCTTCTTCAGCAGCCCGGCACTTTCCTTGACCGCGTCGATCGGGCCGACGTCACGGCTCACCAGCACCGGCACCACCATGAACGTGGCGACCGTCCAGCCCACGCCCAGCAGGCCCACCACGAAGCGGCCCAGGAAGCCGACGCGCTCCTGGATGGCGCGCAGCACCATGCCCACGGTGGCGGCGATCAGCGCATATCCCAGGATGCGACCCGACCGCGCCGCGGCGATTCGAAAGCCGTCGCCCACGCTGGGCACGCCGCCGTCGAAGCGCAGCATCGCCGCGCCCACGAGCGCGGCATTGCAGAAGAAAATCACGAAGTACAGGCACACGTAGAACGCGAAGCCCAGCACGTAGAACTCCATGGGCAGCCGCTCGCCCGACAGCCTCGACAGGCCGTCGTACGACCACATCCCGAGCCCGCCCAGCGCGAAGGCGCCGGCCACCACCACCGCGGCGATCGTCGAGACGAGCGGGAACACCAGCAACTGCGTGTCCTGCTTCAGTACCTGCCAGCTGGCGTTGGCCAGGCTCCAGCTGCGGGAAAAACGTCCTGCCATGTTCTCTCTCCTCTTTGGTTGTCTTCAAGGGGTCCGGCGCAGCCGGTACCCCACCTCGATGGCGTCACGCATGCCCTCGCACGTCCACCCCTGCGCGGCGTAGAAGCGATCGGCCCGGGTGTCCGCCTGCGTGCCCAGCCGCACCTCGTCGTTGCCGATCTCGAACAGCCAGTCCACCGCCAGACGAAGCAACCGGCTGCCGGCGCCCAGGCCCTCGCGCGCCGGGTCGACGAACAACGCCCAGATCGACGCGTCGGTGCGGTCGGCGTACGAGAAGCCGATGATCTCACCGTCGAGCTCGGCCACCCAGCCGCGACCCAGGGCGTCAAGGTAGTCCCGGTACATCGCCTCGGTAATGCGCGCCGGGTTGGACAGCGCGTTCTCGCGCACGGCGAGGCGGATGAGCGACATCGCGGGGATGTCGGTCTCGGCGGCGCGCCTGAACGCCAGCTCGCTCAAGCGCGCCCCCGCGGCGGCGCCGACGACGACCCGCGTACCACCACCTCGTGCGGCAGCACGCGCACCGGCGCGGCGTGGCGCTCGTCGGCCTGGGCCTCGCCGGACAGCAGCATGCCGACCGCGGCCATGGCCATCTCGGCCAGCGGCTGGCGCACGGTGGTGAGCTCGGGCCACACCAGCGTGGCGGCGCGCGAATCGTCGAAGCCCACGATGGCCACGTCGTGCGGCACCGACAGGCCCAGGCGCTGCGCCTCGGTGAGCGCGCCCAGCGCCATGTCGTCGTTGGCCGCGAAGATGGCCGTGGGCGGATGCGGCAGCGCGAACAGCGTGCGCGCCCCGGCCACGCCCGACTCGAACTGGAACGTGCCCGGCACCACCAGCGCCGGATCGACGGCGATGCCGTGCGCCTTCAGCGCGCGTTCGTAGCCGTGGCGGCGCCGTTCGCTGGCCCACTGGTCTCCCTCGATGAACGCGATGGCCGTGTGCCCCAGGCTGATCAGCAGGTTGGTGAGCTCCTCGGCGGCCAGCGCGTCGTCCATGTGCACGCGCGCCATGCCGTGGCCGTCCCCGGCCGGCGCGATCAGCACGCAGGGCGTGCGGTTGGCGCGCAGCACCTCGAGGATCGCCGGGTTGTCGCACAGCGGGGGAATGAGGATCATGCCGTCGGGACGCAACGCGGACAGCATGGCTTCGATCTGCGCCTGCACGTCGACGCCGTTGGTCTGCAACGATTCCACCACCAGGTGGCGGCCGGCGTCGCGGCAGCCGCGCGTGGCACCCTGCTGCACGCTGGCCACGAAGGCGGCGCTCGGGTCGTAGTACAGCAGGCCGATGAGGAACGACCTGGCGCCGGCCAGGCTGCGCGCGGACAGCTGCGGCCGGTAGTTCATCCCGGCGACGGCCTCCAGCACGCGGGCCCGCGTGTCGGCGTGCACCGTGGGCTCCTTGTTCATCACGCGCGAGACGGTCTTGATCGACACGCCGGCCTTGCGGGCCACGTCGATGATGGTGGGCGGTGCGCCCGCTCTCTTGGTCACTGCTTGAGGCCTCTCTGGTGCGCCTGGAATGTGTCGATGAGGCGCGAATCGGTTGCTTTGCGCCAGTCTGATGTTTCGGTTTGGCCAAGCTGGGCCGGTCCATGGGATTTGCTCTGCCCCGATGCCGAGTATCGCGGCAGCATTCCATCTTCGGTGTCCGCCCGACGCACGAGACAAAACGAAACACGGCGATACCGCGCTGAAAGCAAGCGCCGGCCGGATTGACGCGTAATGAGGACGTGGCGAAAACGACTCTTGCCACGTCACCCAACCCCTAGGAAAAGAGAAGATCATGAAGAACTGGCTGAAGCGCACCCTGGTCGGTGTGGCAGTCTCCTCCGCCCTGTTCGGCAGCCTCGCCGCCTACTCGCAAGGCGTCGGCTTCCACCACGGCCCGCCGTCGGCCGAGCAGATGGCCCAGCACGAGGCCAGGATGCTGGAACACATCGGCAAGCGCCTGAACCTCGACGCCAACCAGGCCGCCAAGCTCAAGGTCCTGGGCGACCTGATGCTGGCCGACCACGCGCCCCAGGCCGGTGCCGATCCGCACGCCGCGATGGCCACGCTGATCGCCGGCAACACGTTCGACCGCGCCGGCGCCCAGGCGCTGGTGAACAAGCACGTGGCCAAGATCCAGGCCGACAGCCCCGCGCTGATCACCGCCGGCGGCGATTTCTTCGACAGCCTCAACGCCGCGCAGCAGGCACAGGTGCGCGAGTTCGCCGCGAAGCACCACGGCTTCTTCGGCCCGGACGGCTTCGGCCCTGGCGGCCCCGGCGGCGAGCACGGCCACCACGGCGCGTCGGGCCCCGCGGGCGACTGACGTCCCCGGAACGGCGGGCCCCTCCCCCGCCGTCCTGCACGAGGCAGCAGCCGCGGGTCGGCTCCTGCCTCGTCGTCGTTGAAGAACGCCCCACAATCGCCGCATGCGCCGCATCCTGATGATCGACGACGACGCGCTGCTCGCCGCGCCGCTCGCCACCTACTTCCGTCGGTTCGACTACGAGCTCGACAGCGCCGTCACGCCCAGCGAAGGCCTGGCCAAGCTGCACGCCACGGCCTACGACGCCGCCATCCTCGACGTGATGCTGCCCGAGATGGACGGCTTCGAGCTGTGTCGCACGATCCGGCGCGACTCCGACATTCCCATCGTGATGCTCACCGCGCGCGGCGACGTGATGGATCGCATCGTGGGCCTGGAGATCGGCGCCGACGACTACATCCCCAAGCCGTTCGAGCCGCGCGAGCTGCTCACGCGCATCCAGACCATCCTGCGCCGCGCCCGCGCCCCGGCGCCCACGCCGCAGAGCCGCCTGGTGTTCGACGGGCTCGAGATCGACCTCGAGCGGCGCCAGGTGCTGCGCCAGGGCGAGCCGGTGGAGCTCACCGGCACCGAGTTCGAGCTGCTGGCGATGCTGGCCCGGGTGCCCCAGAAGGTGTTCCATCGCGACGAGATCCTGAACCGCCTGCGCGGCCAGGACGCCGACCTCTACACCCGCGCGGTGGACATCCTGGTGAGCCGGCTGCGCAAGAAGCTCGAGCCGCTGGACTGCATCAAGACGCTGCGCAACGCCGGCTACGCGTTCGCGGGAGCGCCCAGGTGACCCCGCTGGCGCCGCGCTGGCGCGCGCGCTTCCCGTCACTGGGCGCGCGCCTGGTCGGCCTGTTCATCGTGCTCGCGGTGGCCGTGGCGGTCACCTTCACCGTGGGCATGCACGTGCTGCAGCGGGTGGGCTGGCACGAAACCCTGCGCCCGCTGGTGATGAACTACACCGACACCCTGATGGCCGAGATCGGCGCGCCGCCCGACGTCGACCGCGCCCGCGTGATCGCGCAGCGCCTGCCGCTGCACATCCGCATCGAGGGGCCTGACGTCAATTGGGATTCGGCCGACGAACCGCAGCGGCCGCCACACCGGCCCATCGTGACGCTGCCCAACGGCGATTCGCTGCCGCTGGTGCTGCCCGAACCGCGCCGCCCCCCGGTGCGCACATCCTTCGACCACGTGGCGCCCGACCCGGCGCCGCACCTGGGCCCGCGCGGCATGCCCAACCGCATGACGCTGGGCACCGACATCGACCCCACCCTGTGGCGCGTGGTGCGCCGCCTGCCGGACGGCCATCGGGTCATCTTCAGCCTGGCCGACATGTCGCACCAGGCGCGTTCCGAGCACATCGGCTGGGCCACGCTGGCGATGCTCCTGCTGTTCACCGCGCTGGCCTACGCGTGGGTGCGCCACATGCTGCGCCCGCTGGTGGCGCTGCGCGAAGGCGCGGTGCGCTACGGCCAGGGCGATTTCTCGCAGCCCATCGTGCCGCGCAACCGCGACGAGCTCGGCGACCTGGCCGAACAGGTGAACGGCATGGCCGCGCGGCTGCACCACATGCTGGACGCCAAGCGCCAGCTGCTGCTGGCCATCAGCCACGAGCTGCGCTCGCCGCTGGCGCGTGCCCGCATGAACGCCGAGCTGATCGAGGAGAGCGGCGAACGCAGCGCCTTGCTGCGCGACCTGGCCGAGATGCGCGACCTCATCACCGACCTGCTGGAGAGCGAGCGCCTGGCCGACGTGCAGGCCGGCGGCCACGCGGCACTGCAGACCGAGCAGGCGACGCTGTCGGACATTATCCACGAACAGTGCGACGCCCAGGCCGCCGAAGGCGTCCTGTCGCTGCGGCTGGACGAGACGCTGCCCGCGCTGGCGCTGGATCGCGCCCGCATCCGTCTCCTGCTGCGCAACCTGGTGGACAACGCGCTGCGCCATGGCAGCGAGGCGGAGCAGGCGCCGCGGGTATCGACGGCGCGCACGGCGATGGGCGTGCAGCTGGCGGTGCGCGACTTCGGCCCGGGCATGGACGAAAGCCAGCTGCAGCACGCCGCCGAGGCGTTCTATCGCGCGGACGCCGCCCGCCTGCGCAGCACCGGCGGCGTGGGCCTGGGGCTGTACCTGTGCAAGCTGGTGGCCGAGGCCCATGGCGGCACGCTCACGTTGCGCAACGCGCATCCGGGTCTCGAGATCACCGCCGAGCTGCCATCGGGGTCGCCCGCCCACGGCTGAGCGCGGGCGCGTGCCTTGCCTCATCATGAGGAAAACGCGGTCGTTGCGGCCGCAAGGAGACCTCCAGATGACCATCCCCCGAATTTTCACGATCGCCACGCTGGCCCTCGCCGCCGCCGTGGCCCACGCCGCCCCTGGCCAGGAAATCAACCTGGACGGCTCGGCGAAGGTGCAAGGCAAGAAGCCGACGCTGGCGACGACCGCCAACAAGCAGCTCACCGCGGCCAGCGTGCCATCGGTCACCACCGATCCCGCCGGCAGCGTGAAGGCGAAGGCCGACGCCGACCAGGCCGCCCGCAACGGCCGCACCCAGGGGCGGCGCCTGGTCGTCTCGCGCCAGAACCTGAAAGGCGACGACGCGGCCCGTGCCATCCAGCAGCAGACCAATCCCAACACGATCGACCACGACACCGCGAATGGCGACATCGATCACACCGAGCAGGTGACCAACCTCAAGGTGCAGCTGAAGAAGTAGCGCCTCAGAGCTGCGTCGTCAGCGCGAGCCACGCGTCGGGCAGGCGGTCGTTGACCCAGGCCTCGATCGCGTGATCACCGCCTGAAAGAATCAGCACGCCTACCAGCACCAGCAGGCCGCCCATCACGCGCTTGGCGTCGCTCGCATGCGCGAGCACCCACGTGCGCATGCGCCCGAAGCCCGCGCGTGACGCGTACGCCGCGCCCACCAGCGGCAGCGCGGCGCCCAGGCCGAACAGCCCCAGCAGGAAGGCCCCGCGCGGCGCACCGCCGGCGGTGGCCACGAGCGCCAGCGTCGAGCCCAGCAACGGGCCGGCGCACGGGCTCCAGACCAGGCCCAGCAGGCCGCCCAACGCGAACGCGCTGGCGAGCGCGCCGCCCCGCAGTCGCACGCCCGCCGCGTTCGCCGACGACGCCAGCGGCGTCATCAGGTTGGAGAAGCGGCGCTCCAGCGGAGGCACCAGCATCACCACGCCGAACGCCAGCAGCAGCCACGCGCCGACGCGCCGCACGTCGTCGGGCGCGAGCGACACGACGCCGCCCAGCCCACCCACCAGCAGCCCGATCAGCATGAACGTGAGCGCCATGCCCAAGCCCATGGCCACCGGCGCCGCCCGGTGCCGTTGCACCGCGCCACCCACGATCACCGGCAGCAGCGGGAAGACGCAGGGCGACAGCGTGGTCAACGCGCCGGCGACGACGCTCAGCGCGGGTTCGGTGAAGCCGGACACGGCTCAGATCGCGCTCTGGAGCATGCTCTTGAGCTTCGCCGGATCCGTCTCGCCGGTGGACCGGCTGCGTTCGGTGGCGCCGTGGAACACGATCAACGTCGACTGCGCGGTCACCTTCATCTGCTTCTCGAACGCCTTCTCCTGGTCGTAGTCCACCTCCATCAGCGTCACGTTCAGCGCGGGATCGGACTTGAGCGCGTCGAACACCTTGTCCTGCGCGCGGCAGGTGGGACACCAGCTCGCGTGGAAGTGCAGCAAGAGCGGAGCGCCGGCCTTCTGCGCGGCGGCCAGCGCGGTGGGCGTGTAGGGCGTGACGGTGAGCGCCTGGGACGACGCGGCGGCGAGCAACAGGACGCCGGTCAGGGCAAGACGATGGAACGTGGACATGGAAAGGACTCCGGAATCGGGAACGAGGCACCCCGCGATGAGGCGGTGGGGCCGAAATGGCCCGCGGGCCGTGCCGCATCGTGGCATGGCCGCATCACTTCGTCGGCGGCGTGGCTGAAACCTTACAAGCCGCCCGCAGGTGCGAGGCTGCGGTTTGTCAGGAATGGCCCGGCTGGGCGCGTCTCTTGCTCACAGTCGTCCGTCGCGCCCACGCCTGGGCGCCCCGTGTGCGTTGCGCCAAGGATCCACCATGAAGTCTCGCCAGCCCTCACCGTTTGCCAATCCGTTCCTGTTGTGGGGCACGCTGGGCGTGAAGGCGATGCAGATGTCGACGTCGGCCGCGCAGGTCATCGCCATCCGCAGCACGCGCATGGCCACGGCGGGACTGAACCCGACGGCCGCGGACAAGCGCGAGAACTCGCGCATGGTCACCGAGAAGGTGGACGCGCTCTCGCGCGCAGGCCACGCGCTGGCCACCGGCGCGGCGCCGTTGCTGGCGGGCCTGGCGGGGCAGGCGTTTCGCACCAGCCTCGACCTGTTCAACGCCGCCACGCACCTGGCCGCGAGCCGCACCCTGCCCGAGACGATGGTCCGCCAGCGCCACCTGGCCGACACGCTGATGCGCAGCACGGCGTCGGCCCAGCACGGGGCGGCCTCCGACGCCACGGCGCGGCTGGCGCACCGCGCCCTCGCGCCGGTGCATCGCAAGGCCACCGCCAACGCGCGGCGCCTGACCAGGAAGGCGCGCTGAAGGCTTACCATACGACCATGGACTTCAAGGACTACTACAGCGCCCTCGGCGTCGCCCGCGACGCCGGCGACGACGACATCCGCAAGGCCTACCGCAAGCTGGCCCGCAAGTACCATCCCGACGTCAGCAAGGAAGCCGACGCCGACGCGAAGATGCGCGAGATCAACGAAGCGCGCGACGTCCTGCAGGACAAGGAGAAGCGCGCGGCCTACGACCAGCTCGCCGACCACGTGGCGCGCGGCGGCAGCCCCGACGGCGGCTTTCGCCAGCCGCCGCCCGGCTGGGACCAGGGCTACGAATTCAAGCGCGGCCCCGCGCAGGGCCCGGCCGACCACGCCGAGTTCAGCGATTTCTTCTCGTCCATCTTTGGCAACAGGGGCGGCGGCGGCGGCGGACAGCGTGCCCCTTACCGCGAGCGCGGCGAGGACCACCACGCGGCCATCGAGATCTCGCTGGAGGACGCGCTGAACGGCGCCGAGCGCCAGCTGTCGCTGCGCGCGCAGGAGATCGACGACCAGGGCCGCCCGCGCCTGGTCGACCGCACGCTGGACGTGAAGATTCCCGCCGGCGTGCGCCCCGGACAGTTCATCCGCCTGGCCGGCCAGGGCCTGCCGGGCCACGGCGGCGAGGCCGCGGGCGACCTCTACCTGGAGGTGCGCATCGCGCCGCATGCGCGCTACCGCATCGAGGGCCACGACCTGTACATGACGCTGCCCGTCACGCCCACCGAGGCCGCGCTCGGCGCGCAGGTGACCGTGCCCACGCCCACCGGCGGCCAGGTGGACGTCACCATCCCCAAGGGCGCCAAGAACGGCATGAAGCTGCGCCTCAAGGAACGCGGCCTTCCCGGCAAGACGCCGGGCCACCTGTACCTGCTGCTGGAGATCGCGCTTCCGCCGGCCGACTCCGACGCCGTCCGTGCCGCCTACGAGCAACTCGCCAAGGCCGCGTCGTTCAACCCGCGCCAGCACCTGGGAGCCTGAGATGCGCGCCGTCACCACCGTCATCGATGCCACGCCGCTCAGCGTGCGCGAGCTCGCCCGCGCCGTCGGCGCCGAAGACCGCTGGGTCGTCCGCCTCGTCGAGGTGGAGATCCTGCACGTCGACGCGCCCGCCGAGCCTCCCGAGCGCTGGCAGTTTCGCAGCGCCGACCTGCAACGCGCGCTCGCGGCCCGCCGCCTGGAGCGCGACTTCGGCGCGAACCTGGACACCGCGGCGCTGATCCTCGACCTGCAGGCCGAGCTGCGGCGCGCACGGGCGCTGCTGGGGGCGCACGGGATCGGCTGAGCTAAGCGGCGCACCCCAGTTGCAGCAACCGCGGCTCGTGCCGGTTGATCCACCCCGGCACCAGGTCGCCCGGCATCGCGGGCGCCACCAGGAAGCCCTGGCCGACGCCGCAGCCGGAGTCGCGCACCAGTTGCCAGTCGGCCAGCGTCTCGATGCCCTCGGCCACGGTCACCAGACCCAGCTGGCGCGACATGTCGAGCGCCGACTGCAGGATCACGCGCAGGTTGGTGCGCTGGTTGGCGCCGTGCACGAAGGCGCGGTCGATCTTGAGCTCGCTGAACGGGATGCGCGCCAGTTGCTGCATCGACGAGAACCCGGTGCCGTAGTCGTCGATGGACAGGCCGAAACCCTTCAGGCGAAGGCGCGCCAGCACGCCCAGCGACACCCCCATGCAGTCGACCACCGAGCTTTCGGTGATCTCCAGCACTACCTGGCGGGCCTCGAGCCCGTGCGCGTCGAGCAGCGCCGAGAGCTCGCGCACCAGCCCCGGATCCTCCAGCAGCCGCGGCGACAGATTGACCGCCAGCGACAGCCGCAGCCCGGCCGCGTTCCAGCGGCCGGCCTCGCCGAAGGCCTGGCCCAGCACCGACAGCGTGAGCGCGTGGATCAGGCCCTCGCGTTCGGCCAGGTCGATGAAGCGGTCGGGGCGGATCTCGCCGAGCGTCGGGTGCGTCCAGCGCGCCAGCGCCTCCACGCCGCACACCACGCCCTTGGTCATGTCCACCTTGGGCTGGTAGTGCACGCGGATGGCCCCGCCGGCGATGGCCGCGGCCAGGTCCTGCGGCGGGATGGCCAGCATCGGGATGCCGCTGTCCACCACGCCGGGGTCGGCCTGCTCGCGATCCCAGTTGTCGAAGGCGGCCGCCAGCGACTCGCGGCGCAAGGGCTTGCGGATGCCGGCCACCACGGGGATGCCGAGGTTGCGCGCCAGCGTCTCCACCGTGTTGATCAGCACCACCTCGCGGCTGGACACCACGATCAGCGGGATCGACAGGCCGCGTTCGGGCAGCAGTTCGATCAGCTCGACCCCGTCCATCACCGGCATCTCGAGGTCGACCACCATCACGTCGGGCGGCAGCACCAGCAGCGACAGCAGCTCCAGCGCTTCGGCGCCGCTGGCGGCCTCGTAGATCATCTCGACGCCCAGCTCTCGGCACAGCGCCACCACCTGGAGGCGCTGCACGATGTTGTCGTCGACGATCAGCAACGATCCGATGGCCGAGGATGAAGCTGGCGGAACCATGATCTCAGTGTGCGCTGTCGCTGCGGAAGTTGCAAAGTCGGGGGATCTGGACGCTCAGGCGCGCAGCTCGGCGGCGGCGTCGTCTTCCCAGGTTTTCTTCACCGCGGCCCACCCCGTGGGGCCCAGCTTCTCGAGCGTGGCCATGTTGCGTTCGAAGATGGCCTCGGCCTCGGGGAACGCGGCCACGGCGCGGTCGACGCTGTCCTCGCGCAGCAGGTGCAGCGTGGGGTACGGCGCACGATTGGTGGCGTTGGTGACGTCGTCGGGCGCGGTGTCGGCGAACTGGAACCGCGGGTGGAAGCTGGCCACCTGGATGACGCCGTCGAGCTCGAGGTCGTCGACGGCCGCGTCGGCCAGCTCCAGGAAATCGTTGAAGTCCTCGAAGTCGGTGAATACCCGGGGGTGTATCACCATCGTGGTGTCCACGAGCTCGGCGTCGGTGTCGGCCAGGCGCTGCAGCTCCACCACCAGCGTGGCCAGCAGCGTCTCGGCGTCGGTGGCGTCGCTGTAGACATAGCGGATCTGGTCCTTGACGTCGACGGCGCGCGCGAATGGGCACAGGTTCAGGCCGATCACGGCACGGCGTACCCAGGCGCGCGTCTCGGCGATGGCCAGCGCGCCGGGCGATGCCTCAAGGGTGGATTCGGTCATCGGGCGGTTCCTTCGCGGTCGAAGACCAGCATGAAGTTGTTGGCGGGCATCGCGACGCGCTCGCGCAGGCGCAGGCCCGCGTCCCGGGCGTGCGCCAGGACGTCGGCCAGGCGGCGAATGCCCCAGCTCGGGTCGCGCGACTTGAGCCAGGCGTCGAATTCGATGTTGCTGGGGGTCAGCGGCTCGTCGTCGAGGATGTAGGGGCCGTAGGTGACCATCACGCCGGAGGGCGCCAGGTGCCGGCCCGCCCCCTGCATCAGGCCGGGCAGCGTGCCGGGCGGCGAGGCGTGCAGCATGTTGGCGCAGGTGATCGCATCGAAGACGCCGCTCACGGGCCAGTGCGCGGCGCAGACGTCGAGCTGCACCGCAGGCAGCACGTTGGGCAGCGGCCCGGTGCCCGCGCCCGACGTGGGCGACTCCGCCAGGTCGTCGGCGCCCAGCGCGCTCCATGCGGCGATGGAGGGCAGCGATGCAGCGGCGAAATCGGTGGGCTGCCAGGTCCAGGCCGGCAGGTGGCGCGCGAACCACGACACGTGCTGGCCGCTGCCGCTGGCGATTTCCAGCGCCCGGCCCGCGGGCGGCAGCACGTGGCGCAGCACCTCCAGCATGGGCTGGCGGTTGCGCTCGGCGGCGAGGCTGGACAGGCGGTCGGCGGGCGTCATGGACGAGAGAGCGTCTTCGTGGGCATCAGCGATCCATCGTACCCGGTGCGGGATCTCCCGATACCCTTTCCCCCAGGAGAGCCGATGTCCGACCACGCCGCGCCCGGACGGCCACAACATCGAGGCCGTGCACCACGACCGCACGAAGTGAACGGGTTCCACCGGGCATCATTCCACCGGTGGAGGCCCCCGGCGGCGACAATGGGGCATGAATTCGCCCGCCCCCGCCACGTCCTTCAGCACGCTCTCGCTGCCGCCCGCCGTCATCGCCAACCTGACCCAGCTGGGCTACGTGGAGATGACGCCGATCCAGGCCGCCGCGCTGCCGGTGGCGCTCGCGGGCCACGACCTGCTGGCCCAGGCCAAGACGGGCAGCGGCAAGACCGCGGCGTTCGCGCTGGCGATGCTCGACAAGCTCAACCCACGCTTCTTCGGCGTGCAGTGCCTGGTGCTGTGCCCCACTCGTGAGCTGGCCGAGCAGGTGGCGGTGGAGACCCGCCGTCTCGCGCGCGGCGAGGAGAACATCAAGGTGCTGACGGTGGTGGGCGGCGTGCCGGTGCGCAACCAGCTGGCCAGCCTGGAGCACGGCGCGCACGTGATCGTGGGCACGCCCGGCCGCGTGATGGACCTGCTCGAGCGCGAGGCGCTCGACCTGTCGGGCCTGAAGACGCTGGTGCTCGACGAGGCCGACCGCATGCTGGACATGGGCTTCGTCGACGACATCAAGGCCGTGGCCAGCGCCTGCCCCAAGACGCGCCAGACGCTGCTGTTCTCGGCCACCTACCCGGATGGCATCGCCAAGCTGAGCCAGCAATTCATGCGCAACCCGCAGACGGTGAAGGTGGAGTCGCGCCACGACGCGGCGCAGATCCGCCAGCTCTGGTACGAGGTGAAGCCCAGCGAGCGACTGCATGCCGTCGGCCGCCTGCTGCGCCACTACCAGCCGGCGTCGACCATCGCGTTCTGCAACACCAGGCAGCAGTGCCGCGACCTGGTGGACGTGCTCACCGCCGAGGGCATCCAGGCCATTGCGCTGCACGGCGACCTGGAGCAGCGCGACCGCGACCAGGTGCTGATCCAGTTCGCCAACCGCAGCTGCTCGGTGCTGGTGGCCACCGACGTGGCCGCACGCGGCCTCGACATCGCCAAGCTGGAATGCGTGATCAACGTGGACGTCACCTACGAGACCGAGCAGCACGTGCACCGCGTGGGCCGCACCGGCCGCGCCGGCGAGGAAGGCCTGGCGCTGAACCTGGCCAGCATGGACGAGATGGGCCGCGTGGGCAACATCGAGGTGCTGCAGAAGGCGGAGACCGAGTGGCACAAGCTGTCGGAGCTGGACGTGGGCTCCGACAAGCCGCTGGTCGCCCCCATGGTCACGCTGCAGATCCTGGGCGGGCGCAAGGAAAAGATCCGGCCGGGTGACGTACTGGGCGCGCTCACCAAGGACATGGGCTTCCCGGGCACGCAGATCGGCAAGATCAACGTGACCGACATGTCCACCTACGTGGCCGTGGATCGCGCGATCGCGGACAAGGCACTGGGCAAGCTCAACGCGGGGCTCGTCAAGGGCAAGCGGGTGCGGGCGCGGCGGATCGAAGGGATCACGGAGTAGCCGCTACTCGTCCGCGATCAGGCGCCGGCCGAACGACGCCACGTCGTCCCGTGCATACCCGATGGCCTTGTAGAACGCGATCACCGACGCGTTGCTGGTGCGGATCTGCAGGTTGATCTTCGGGCAACCGGCCGCGGCCAGCAGCCGCTCGGCCTCGCGCATCAGCGCACGCGCGTGACCCTGGTTGCGATGCGCCGGATCGACGGACAGGTAGTTGATCCAGCCGCGGCGGCCCTCGTAGCCGATCATGATCGACGCCATCACGACGCCGTCGTGCGTGCCCACCAGGAACCACTCGCGCTGCACCGATCGCTTGCGCTCGATGTCCTTGCGCGGATCGTTCCACGACCGCGTGAGGCCGGCGGCCTCCCACAAGGCGATGACGGCGGGTTCGTCGGAATCGAGGAAAGGGCGGACCTGCATGGCGAGACTCTGCGGTTGGCGTGTCATCGTACATTGGCGGCATGCCGCGCCGACCCGCCGTCCCCCTGCATCGCTTCGACGCCCCCAGCGCCGTGATGCTGGCCGCTTTCGCGACGGCTTACGCGAGCGTGGCGTTCATTCGCGGCCTGCCCCTGTGGACGCACCTGCTCTACGCCGGCGCCAGCCTGCTGTGCTTCGCGCTCTACGCCGCCGACAAGGGCGCCGCGCGCGCCGGACGCGATCGCATTTCCGAGTCGACGCTGCTGTCGCTGGGACTGGTAGGCGGCTGGCCGGGCGCAATCGTGGCGCAGCAGGCGTTGCGCCACAAGACGGTCAAGCGGGCGTTCCGCATCCGTTTCTGGCTGTCGGTGGCGGCGAACGTGGCGGTCTTCGCCTGGGCCGCGACACGCTAGCCGACGGATCGAGCGCGCAGCAGGTCGTGGTACGCGCCGATCACCAGCGCCTCGGCGGGCACCCGCAGCCGCGCCATCAGCGCGTGGGCCTCGCGCACGCCGGCCTCCGGCGTCTCGTCGTCGGCCAGCACCACCTCGAGCTCCATGTAGTCGCCCAACCCTTGCACGCGGTCGAGGTGCACGCGCGTGCGCCCCACCAGGAACAGCGTGCGGTGCTTGACGACGCGGCCCTCCTGGCCGTTGGACAACGTCAGCGCCTCGCGCAGGGTGTCGGGCGACGCCGTGGGAGACAGGACGTAGAACGAGACCTTGGGGCCGTCAGCATCGGGCCGGCGATAGAAGATCAGCTCGCCGCGCCCGTCCTCGAACACGCGCAGCTTGAGCCGGCCGTCGTCGCAACGGAAGAAGGTGTCGTCCTGCGGGATCTCCACCGGACCGCTGTCGGCGATCGCCGCCGCGCGCGCCACGAGCGCGGCCATGTCGGCCACGCGCGCCTTGATCTCGATGTTGCGGGCCATTGCCGCGCTCCGTGCGCCTCACTCGTCCTTGCCGCGAATCAACCGGAACACATGCGCGCCGATGAACGCGCCGACGATGGGGGCCAGCCAGAACAGCCACAGCTGCTCCAGCGCGGGCGCGCCCGCGTAGATCGCCACGCCGGTGCTGCGGGCCGGGTTCACCGAGGTGTTGGTGACCGGGATGCTCACCAGGTGGATGAGCGTGAGCGCCAGCCCGATGGGGATCGGCGCGAACTGGCCGGGCGCGCGTGAATCGGTGGCGCCGAGGATGACGATCAGAAAGAACATCGTCATCACGACCTCGCACACCAGGCCGGCCAGCATCGAGTAGCCGCCCGGCGAGCGCGCGCCGAACCCGTTCGACGCGAAGCCCTTGGCGACATCGAAGCCCGGCGCGCCGCTGGCGATGATGTACAGCACGCCGCCGGCGATGATCGCGCCGAACACCTGCGCCACGATGTAGGGCAGCAGCTTGTCGCCCGGGAAGCGGCCGGCCGCCCACAGGCCCACCGAGACCGCGGGGTTGAGGTGGCAGCCCGAGATGGGCCCGATGGCGTAGGCCATGGTGAGCACCGACAGGCCGAAGGCCAGCGAGACGCCCAGCAGGCCGATGCCCACCCCCGGGAACGCCGCCGCGATCACCGCGCTGCCGCAGCCGCCCAGCACCAGCCAGAACGTGCCGAGGAACTCGGCGCCATATTGTTTCATTTCTCGCTCCTCTTGTGTCGTGCCATGGCCGGCGGCTCGCTCGTCCGCTCGACCCGGCCGTTATACGCGACCGGCACGACAAAGAGAAGAAGGACGCGCCCTCTGCCGGATCAGGCCTTGCAGAGCACGATGGTGACCAGCGCCGACGCGTCCTCCAGGCCCACGAGGCCGTGCAGCACGCCGCCTTCGAGGTGCAGCAACTGGCCCGCGCACAATTCCTGCGACACGCCGTCGACGCTGAAGTCGATGCGGCCCGCCAGGCATTGCACGGTGATCTCGCCCGCCACGCGGTGCGGCGGGAACGCCTTGCCGGCCGGCAGCACCACGCGCATCACCTCCAGCTGGCCGCTCTTGAAGAGCGCGAACGACTTCGCCGACGGCAGCGTGCCGTCGGTGGCGTGGATGTCGACGATCTGTCCGGAGCGGGCGTGGGGGATGGCCATGCCGGCAGTATCCGACTCCGCGGGGCGCCCCGCAATCGCCTGTCGGAGCGGATGTCCACGAAAAGGGGTCACACCACCTTGGCAAGCGCCGCCAGCAGGTCCTTGCCCTTGGGCGATCCCCAGCCGGTGACGGCGTCGAAGCCCGCGGCCGACTTGAAGCCGCCTACATGCGCGGTCACGTTGTCGCCGGTGTGGATGTCGTTGCAGCCCTGCTTGCCCAGCGGCCCGGTGCCGCCGGGGGTGGCGCCGTAGAGCAGCGGCGTGAGATAGCCCACGCGCTTGCCGCTGGCCGCCAGCTGCTGGTTCATGCGCGCGAGCAGGCCGGCCCACAACGGCGCGGCGGCGCTGGTGCCGCCGCTGATCTCCTGCTGCCCGCCGGCCACAACGAAGTAGCCCGTGTTGGCGCTGGCGTTGGCCGAGACGTCCGGCACGATGCGCCCGGCCAGCTGGCCCGGGTTGACCGGCGCGATGTCCAGCCCCGACTGCCAGGCCGGCCGCGCGATGCGCGCGCTGACGCCGCCGCCGGTGGAGCCACCGTTGTCGGCGCGCAGGCCGTCGCCGTCCTTCCACGCGCGCTCGCTGCGCTTGGCGCCGGTGCGCAGCAGCGTGCCGCCCACGGCCAGCACGAACGGACTGGAGCACGGGAAGTCGACGTGGGCGTTGCCGTCGTTGATGCCGTCCGACGAGCCGTCGTCGCCGGCGGCCACGCAGATGGTGATACCCATCAGCGCGGCCTCCTGCAGCGCCTCGTTCACCTGCGTGACGGCCGAGGCGGTCCACACCGAGACGTCCTCGGCGTAGCCCCAGCTGATCGACAGCACCTGCGGCTTGTACGTGGCGTCGTGCATGGCGGCGTCGAGCGCGTCGACCCAGCCCTTCTCGGTGAACTGGCTGAACCACACGGGAATGGTGGCCTGCGGGCACAGGCCGGCCAGCACTTCGACGTCGAGCATCACCTCGCCGGTAGCCTCGTCGTTGGTGTCGGTGGGCATCTTGTCCACGCTGATGGGCACCACGGTGGGCAGGCTCGCGAGGCCGGCGGCCTTGCCGAAGGCCTTGAGGTCGTTCTCGAAATAGCCGCCGCCGAACTCGAGCAGGCCGATGGTCTGGCCGCTGCCGTCGCCGTCGGGGAAGTCGTAGGCGATGGCGAGCTCCGACGGGAAGAACCACGGGCGCTTCCTGGGCGCCGCGGCGGCGGTGGTGTGGTCGACCACGTGGCGCTTGCGGCCGCTGTCGGGGCGGCGGCGCACCACGCGCCGGTTGTCGAGGCCGAACACCCCGACGATGTCGTTCTCGAGCGCCACCGGCACGTGCAACGCCCCCACGCGGCCACGGTACGGCCCGCGGATGCCGTCGAACTGCATCAGCTTGACCTGGAATGCCTGCTCGATGATGTTGACCGGGCCGCCCAGCTTCACGCTGCGCGTGGCGGCGTCGCCGGCGAGCACGGTGAGGCCCAGCGCCGCAAAGGTGTCCGACACGCGCTTGACCGCGTCATCGGACGCGCCGAATCGCGAGCCCAGCTCCGTCGACGTCAGCGTGGCCTGCGGGCGCGCATCGACCGCCGGCAACGGCGCCTTGCGGGCGAGCTTGAGGGTGACCTCCACCCACGCCTCGGCATCGGCGGCGCGCGTGGCGGTGGCGCCGAAGGCAGGCGTGCGTTCGCTGCCGGGAACCGCGATGAATCTGGACTCCGTCATGGTGAAACTCCATCAGTTGAGGGCGGGAGAGACAAGTCTGGGACGCGGGCGTCTCCATTGAATCCCTCCAAGGAGGGTCCCGCCAGCGTCGCTCGCCCGACGAGCTAGGGAGAAAGTCTGACGCGCGGCTGAAGCCCGGCCGTCCACTGTCGGGCACGGTGCTTGCCGAATCGGCTCCACGGGCCGCAAGGCCAAGCTGGAGATTCATCCATGACCAAGCAATCCACACCGTTACAACTGGGCCTGGCCGTCGCGGCCGCGCTCACCGGGCTGGCGTTGGCGGGCTGCAACCGGCCCGACACGCCAGTCGACAAGAAAGTGACCGCTGGCACCGAGCTCGACGACTCCGTGATCACCACCAAGGTGAAGTCCGCGCTGATGACCGACAACGTCGGCAAGGGCGGCGACACCAGCGTGGAGACGCGCAAGGGCGAGGTGCTGCTGAGCGGCTTCGTGGACAACCAGGCGCAGGCCGACCGCGAGGTGCAGCTGGCCAAGGGCGTCGACGGCGTCACCGCGGTGCAGAACAAGCTGATGGTCAAGGACGGCAAGTCCACGGCCGGCGCGGTGCTGGACGACTCCGTCGTGACCGTCAAGGTGAAGTCGGCGCTGATGACCGATCAATCCACCCGGGGGACCCAGATCGCGGTCACCACCAACAAGGGCGTCGTGCAGCTGAGCGGCTTTGTCGACAGCGCCGATGAACAAGCACGCGCGGCAACCGTCGCACGCAACGTCGAAGGCGTCCAGAGCGTCGTCAACGACACCAGCATCAAGAAGTAGTCCGTCCCCATTCAAAGGAGAAAACATGCTCTACACCATCGCCGTCGTCCTCGTCATCCTCTGGCTCATCGGCATGCTCACTTCGGTGACGCTGGGCGGCCTGATCCACATCCTGCTCGTCATCGCGATCATCGCGGTGCTGTTCCGCCTGATCAGCGGCCGAGGGGTCTGACGGATCCTTCGCCAGCCCGTTGGCCGGCCCTGGTCGCAGCGATGCAACCAGGGCCGCGTCGTTTTATGCAGAGTGCCCGCATGACCCGCCCCCTGCCCCTCGCCGCCATGGTGGGCCCGCACGCCCGACCGATGTACCAGGCGGCGGTCGACGCCGGGACCTTCGGCAACTTCGTCCCTTGGCTGATGCTCAACCGGCAAGGCCCGGTGTTGGTCGTGCATCCCAACACGCTCAACGAGCGGCGCGACCACCAGGTGCACGCGCTCAGGCCTTCGCGTCGCCCAGCGCGTCGTGCACGGCCACGACCGCCGTCAGGATCGCGCCCACGTCGCCCGCCAGCGCCGCGCCGGTGAGTCCCACCACCGAGGTGGCCAACACCAGCCGGCCGGCGATCTTCTTTTCCTCGCCGAGGAAATCGGCCACCTTCCGCGACGCATCCTTCAACCGGGCGAGCGCGTCGGCAGCATTGACGCCCAGGAGTCGCACCGCCTGCACCCGCAGGTCGTCGGCGCGCTGTTGCAGCGTCTCCTGCAGCTGCCGCGCCTGGCCGATGTCGGGCGCTGTCGGGTTGTCGCAGCGGTAGTTGAACAGTAGCACGGCCGTGTGGCCGGCCACGTCGGCCAGGTCGGCGAGCGCGTCGGCGGTCTCCGAGGCGGACGGGCCCGCCTTGGCGGCGAGCGCGGCGGCGGCGGCGGCGGTGGGCGTTGGCGTGGGCATGGGAGTCCTTTCAGAGCGCATCGGCGTCGTCGTTGATCGCCTGCACCTGGGCGACGAAGGCCGCGACGAGCTCGAGCCGGCGCGCGCCGCCGATCTTGTCGAAGTTGGCGATGAGGTCGGCGTGCGCGGCCACCAGGGCGTCGGCCGTCTTGCCGAACGCCTTCACGCGGCGGGCCTCGAGCGCGTTGGCATGCAGGTCGGTGCGCGCGGCGGCCTGCGCGAAGCGCCAGGGCAGGCGCGCCTCCACGTCGGCCTGGGTGGGCGCGTCGGACGCCGCCACCAAGCGATCGAGCTCGCCGCCCATGATGTCGCGGGTGTCGGCGAGCTGGCCGGCATACACGCGGTCGGCATAGGTCTGCATGGCGTCGACCACGATCTTCAAGGCCTCGTGGTTGTCCTCCAGCGTGGCTCGGGTGAGTACCTGCAGCTTCTCCTCGGTGGCCAGTACCGCGGCGGCGCGGGCGATCTTCATGGCCGCGCCCAGCTTGCCGCTGTCGAACAGGGGCGCGCCGTCGCGCGCGGCCAGCTTGGCCGACACGCCGGAGAGCTGGCGCAGGTCGCTGTCGAACAGCGTGGCCTTGGCGCCCGACACCTTGGCCAGCGCCGTGGCGTAGTCGCCCAGCGCCTGCCCGAACAGGGCGGCGGTGGCGCCGGCCTCCTTGAGCGCCTTGCATTTGCTCGCGGCCGCGCGTTCGGCGGCGGCGTCGTCGTAGGCGCCGGCGTTGCCGCGCGCCACGTAGCGCTCGCGTTGTTCGCAGCTGGCGCCCATGCCGTCGGTAAACGGCTTGTAGACGCCGGCCAGGTGGTTGGCGGCCGCGCCGAAGTCGGCCACCGGCTGCATCTGCGCGGCGCAGCCTCCGAGCAGCAGCACGGCGATCGCGGCGAGCGGGCGATGGGGCATCGAGGTCTCCCGGCGGTCCTGTTGGGGTGGCGGGCAGTCTACGGCCGGGCGATGGCGCGCGCACTCGCTACCTTTGGGGGGTGTCACGCGGCATGTCGCAGAATGGGCCTCCCTGAACCCGAGGACGCCCGATGAAGCTCTCCCTGCCCCGCGGCCTGTTCGCGCTCACGCTCGCCGCACTCGCCTTCCCGGCCAACGCCGACGAGGTCCAGGTGGCGGTCGCCGCCAACTTCTCGGCCGCCGCGCAGAAGATCGCGGCGCAGTTCGAGCATGACACCGGCCACGTGGTGAAGCTGTCGTTCGGCGCCACGGGCAAGTTCTACGCGCAGATCGAGGCCGGCGCGCCGTTCGACGTGCTGCTGGCCGCCGACCAGGTCACCCCGGGCAAGCTGGTCACCGAAGGCAAGGCGGTGCCCACCACGCTGCACACCTACGCCATCGGCAAGCTGGTGCTGTGGTCGGCCGACCCGGCGCTGGTGGACGCCAAGGGCGAGGTGCTGAAGTCGGACAAGTGGAAGCACCTGTCCGTAGCCGACGCCAAGCTCGCGCCCTACGGCCAGGCGGCCAGGGAGACGTTGGCCGCGCTCAAGCTCACCGACGCCGTGCAGTCGCGCGTGGTCACGGCCGAGAACATCGGCCAGGCCTACCAATTCGCGCAGAGCGGCAACGCGGAACTGGGCTTCATCGCGCTGGGCCAGGTGCAGCCACCCGACGGCTCCACGGCGCCGGGCTCGATGTGGCTGGTGCCCGACACCCTCTACTCGCCCATCAGGCAGGATGCGGTGGTGATCGCCGCCACCAAGGTGTCCAAGGCCGCCACCGAGTTCGTGGACTACCTGGCCGGCGACAAGGCCCGCGTGGCGATCAAGGCCTACGGCTACAGCTGGTAGGGCGAGGCGCGTGGATGCCGAGTGGGCCGCCGACCTGCAGGCGGTGACGCTGACGCTCAAGCTCGCGGCGGTGGTCACGCTGCTGCTGCTGGCGCTCGGCACGCCGCTCGCGTGGTGGCTCGCGCACACGCGTTCGCGCTGGAAGGCGCCGCTGTCGGCGCTGGTGGCGCTGCCGCTGGTGCTGCCGCCCACGGTGCTGGGCTTCTACCTGCTGATGCTGATGGGCCCGCACGGCCTCGTCGGGCGCGCCACGCAGGCGCTGGGCCTCGGCCTGCTGCCGTTCACGTTCACGGGCCTGGCCATCGCTTCGATGCTCTATTCGATGCCCTTCGTGGTGCAACCCATCCAGTCGGCCTTCGAGGCCATCGGCGCGCGGCCGCTGGAGGCCGCGGCCACGCTGCGCGCCGGCCCGTGGGAGCGCTTCGTGCACGTGGCGCTGCCGCTGGCGCGCCGCGGCGTGATCACCGCCGCGGTGCTGGGCTTCGCGCACACCGTGGGCGAGTTCGGCGTGGTGCTGATGATCGGCGGCAACATCCCCGGCGCCACGCGCGTCATCTCCACGCAGCTGTACAGCCACGTCGAGGCGATCGAATACCCCGCGGCGCATCGGCTCGCCGCCATGCTCCTGCTGTTCTCGTTCGCCATGCTGCTGTGGGTGTACCGCCTGCGGCCGCAGGGCGCGCTGCTGGCCGCCACCGCGCCCGGCGCGACGCGGCCATGATCGAGGCGACGCTTCGCCTGCCGCGCGGCGCGTTCACGCTGGACGTGGCGCTGCAGTTGCCGCTGGACGGCGTCAGCGCGCTGTTCGGCCCATCCGGCTGCGGCAAGACGACGCTGCTGCGCTGCCTGGCCGGCCTCGAGCGCGCGCCCGGCGGACGCGTGGTGGTCGATGGCCAGGCGTGGCAGGACGGCGCCGCGTTCGTGCCGCCGCACCGGCGTCCGGTGGGCGTGGTGTTCCAGGAGGCCAGCCTGTTCGAGCACCTCGACGTGCGCGGCAACGTCGAATTCGGCTGGAAGCGGCTCGCGCCGTCCGAGCGGCGCATCGCGCTGGACGACGCCATCGCCTGGACCGGCATCGAGCCCCTCCTGCAACGCTCGGTGCACGGACTCTCGGGCGGCGAACGCCAGCGCGTGGCCATCGCGCGGGCGCTGGCCGTGAGCCCGCGCCTGCTGCTGATGGACGAGCCGCTCGCCGCGCTCGATTCGGCGCGCAAGGCCGAGATCCTGCCCGCCATCGAGCGGCTGCATGCCCTGTCGGGGATCGCCATCGTCTACGTCAGCCACGCCATCGCGGAGGTGGCGCGCCTGGCCGACCACGTGGTGCTGATGGAGGCCGGCCGCGCCATCGCGTCGGGCCCGGTGGGCGAGCTGCTGAGCCGCCTCGACCTGCCGCTGCCGCCCGGTGAGGACGCCGGCGTGGTGCTGCAGGGCGCGGTGGGCGACCTCGACGCCGAGTGGCACCTGGCCCGGCTCGACGTGCCCGGCGCCGCGTTCTGGACCCGCGATCCCGCCCTGCCCGTCGGCCATCCCATCCGCCTGCGCGTGCTGGCGCGCGACGTGTCGCTGAGCCTGGTGGAACAGCCGGGCAGCAGCATCGTCAACCAGATTCCCGCCACGGTGGAGGCGATCGCCGACGACACGCATCCGTCACAGGTGCTCGTGCGCCTGCGCACGCGCCCAGGCGCCAGCGCGCTGCTGGCGCGCGTGACGCGCCGCTCCGCGCAGGCGCTCGCGCTGGCGCCCGGGGTGGCGGTGTGGGCGATGGTGAAGTCGGTGGCGTTGCTGGACTGAGCGCCAAAGCAGACTGCCCCTGGATGGCGTTGCCGAGGCACGCCAACGCACGCCCGGATTGCCGCGTGGCCGCAACGAAACCTGTGCTGAAGCCGAATTATTTTCAGCTTCACCTTGTTGGCAAGCCCTCGCATCGTTAGAGTCCGAACCGCAAGTGCGAATCACTCGCACTTGCTCTATCAATCCAGATCACTAGCGTCTCGCCAGGCGAGCAAAGAAAAGACGATGAACTTCCCTGGCTTCAGTTCAGGCGCCGGCGCCCGGGCGTGGACGCTGGCCGCGCTGGCCAACCTGCCCCTGTTGCTGGCGGCCTGCGGCGGCAGTGGTGGCGACAGCGCCCCGCCCTCGAGCGGCGGATCCACCACGCGGTCGGCCGCGGCCCTGCTGGGCCAGAAGATCTTCGCGGACACCGCCCTGTCGGCCTCCGGCACCCAATCCTGCGCAAGCTGCCACGTGTCCGCCTCGGCCTTTGCCGAGGACGCGTCGGTCGAGGGCGTCGACCACGGCTCGCCCGTGCCGCTGGGCGGCTCCGGCATGGACCAGGGCGGCTTCCGCAACACACCGTCGTTGATGTACACATCGCTGACGCCCAACTTCTACTTCGCCTCGGACGGCAGCCCCAACGGGGGGTTCTTCCGCGACGGCCGTGCCGAGACGCTGGCCGACCAGGCCCGGTTGCCGTTCACGACGTCGTTCGAGATGGCCAACGCCGACGCCGCCGCGGTCGTCGCCAAGCTGAAGACGCGCCCCTGGCTGGCCGACTTCGTGGCGCTGTACGGCAACGCGGTGCTGAACGATCCCGACACCGCGCTGGCGCGCATGGGCTCCGCCCTGGCAGCGTTCGAGACGGAGGAGCCGACGTTCAATCCGTTCTCCAGCAAGTTCGACGCTTACCAGCACGGCCAGGCCACGCTCACGGCGCAGGAGCTGAACGGCATGGCGCTGTTCAACAACGCCACCAAGGGCAACTGCAGCGCGTGCCATCCCGGCACATCGGCCGATGGCGCCACGCCGCCGATGTTCACCGACTACAGCTACGACAACCTGGGCGTGCCGCGCAACCCGTTGATCGCGGCCAACGATGCCGGCGCAGCCAGCGACGTGCCGGTCAACAGCACCGACGGCGTGCAGACCTACTACGACCTGGGCGTGTGCGGCCCGTTCCGCGAGCAGACCGTCTACCTGGCCGCCAGTTGCGGCCAGTTCAAGGTGCCCACGCTGCGCAACGTCGCCGTGACCGCGCCGTACTTCCACAACGGCCGCTTCACCACGCTCAAGGACGCCGTCGGCTTCTACGTGCGGCGCGACACCAATCCCGAGGAGTGGTACCCCACCGCCTCCGACGGCAGCGTGACCAAGTTCGACGACCTGCCCGCGTTCTACGGCGGCCAGTTCGTGGTCCAGGCCGGCGTGGTGGGCAGCGACGCGGGCTATCTCGGCAACGTGAACACCAGCGAGATTCCCTACAACCGCCTGATCGGCGACACGCCGGCGCTCGACGCCGCCGGGATCGACGACGTGATCACCTTCCTGTGCACGTTGACCGACGGCTTCGATCCGGCCCATCCCACGGCGCAGGTGCTGCCCGCGCAATGCCAGGCCGCCGCGCAAGTCGCGGCCGCCCCGAAAAACTCCAAGAGCCATTGATGAACAGCATGAAAAATACGCCTGTCGCCGTCGCCGTCCTGTCCCTGTGCCTGCTCGGATCGGCCCGCGCCGCCGACGTCTCGCCAGCTCTCGCCGACAAGCTCGTGCAGCAGATCGGACAGATGCAGCAGCAGCTGGATTCGATGAAGCAGGAGCTCGCGCGCGTGAAGGCGCAGAACGACGCGCTCGCCGCCGCGCAGGCCAGGGCCGCCGCCGTGCCCGCGCCCGTCGTCGCCGCGGCGCCCGCACCTGCACCTGCAGCGGCCAGCGGCATCTCGCCCAATCTCGGCCTGTGGGGCTACGGCGAGATCTACTACACCAACCCGGCGCACGACCACAGCCTGGCCACGGCCGACCTGGCGCGCGCCGTGTTCGGTATCGGCTACAAGTTCGACGAGCGCACCAGCTTCAACTCCGAGTTCGAGGTGGAACACGCGGTGGCCTCGGCGAGCGACTCGGGCGAGTTCGAGGTGGAGCAGTTCTACATCGACCGCCAGCTCACCGACTCGATCAACGCCAGGATCGGCCTGTACCTGATGCCCGTGGGCCTCATCAACGAGCACCACGAACCCACCGCCTTCTACGGCGTGCAGCGCAACTTCGTCGAGACGCTGATCATCCCCAGCACCTGGCGCGAAGGCGGCCTGGGCCTGCATGGCACGAGCGACATCGGCCTCACCTGGGACGCCGGAGTCACCACCGGCCTGAACCTGTCCGGCTGGAACCCGATGATCGAGGATCCGCAATACCGCACCGCGCTGGACCTGATCAACAGCGGCTCGGCGCCGATGCAGGCCACGCACCAGGAGCTGCAGAACGCCAACGTGCAGCACCTGCAGGAATACGCCGCGCTGAACTACACCGGCATCCCCGGCCTGCTGCTGGGCGGCTTCGTGTCCACCGGCAAGATGGCCTTGCCCGTGGTGCCGGCCAACCTGCCGCAGACCCGCGCCACGCTGTGGGAAGTGCACGGCCGCTGGACGCCGGGCAACGCCGACATCTCGGCGGTGTACGCGCACGGCACGTTCTCCAACACCGCCACGTACAACCTCGACAACGCCGGCGCGTCCAATCCTCTGCCGTCGTCGTTCCTCGGCTACTACGTGCAAGGCGCGTACAAGGTGTGGGAAAGCGGCAGCTACAAGCTGAGCCCGTTCGTGCGCTGGGAGCACTACGACATGGGTGCCAGCTACGCCGGCATCGCTCCCGGCTTCACCCCGGTGCCCACCGGCCTGGCGTCCGACGGCAAGGCCTGGCCGCAGCCGCACGACCGCGTGTGGACGGCCGGCGCCAACTTCTACCTGAACCCGAACGTGGTGCTCAAGGCCGACTACCAGCGCTTCAGCACCAACACCGACCTGACGCGCCTGGACCTGGGGCTGGGCATCGCTTTCTGACCCCTACGGATACCCGGTGATGGCCCGGATGCGCGCATACAACGGCGCCAGCCGCGCGTACATCTTCTGGTACACCTGCCCATACAGCTCGTCGTAGAGCGCCGCGTTGCGAACGTCGGGCTCGAAGGTGCGCGACACGCGCGTCATGGCGCGCACGGCGGCGGGAAAGTCCGGATGCAGCCCCAGCCCCACCGCACAGTCGATCGCCGCGCCCAGCCCGCTGGTCTCGTGCACGTGAGGCCGACTGGCCGGCAGGCGGAAGATGTCGGCGGTGATCTGCAACGCCGCGTCGGACTGCGACCCGCCGCCCGACACGCGCAGCTCGGTCAGCGCCACGCCCGTCTTCTTCTCGATGCGCTCGCGGCCGTCGCGCAGCGCGTAGCCCAGGCCCTCGAGGATGGCGCGGTACACGTGCGCCCGCGTGTGGGCGTCGCCGAAGCCGATGATGGCGCCCTTGGCGTCGGGGCCGGGATGGCGGATGCCGGGCGTCCAGTACGGCTGCAGCACCAGGCCCAGCGATCCCGGTGGCACCGCGCCCACCAGCTCGTCGAGCAGCGACTCCGGCGCCACGCCGCGCGCCTGCGCCTCGTTGCGTTCGCGGTCGCCGAACTGCTCCTTGAACCAGCGCACCATCCAGTAGCCGCGGAAGATCTGCACCTCGCTGTCGTAGTGTCCGGGCAGCGCGGCCGGATACGGCGGCACGAACGACAGCGCCTCGGCGTACTTCGCGGTGCACACGTTGATGGTGGCGGTGGTGCCGTACGACACACCGCCCACGTTCGGCTCGAGGCAGCCCGAGCCCAGCACCTCGCAGGCCTTGTCCGCTGCGGCCGCGATCACCGGCGTGCCCGCCGGGATACCCGTGGCCGTACTGGCCGCCGCGCTGACGCGGCCCAGCATCGAGCCCACCGGCCGCAGCTCGGGCAACTGCTCGCGGCGCACCGCCAGCGCCTGCCACTTCCAGTCGGACGGCTTCGCCCACGCGTGCGCCTTGAAGTCGAACGGCACGTAGCCCACCTGCGAGCCGATGGAATCGACGAACTCGCCGGTGAGCTTCCAGTTCAACAAGCCCGACAGCAACAGCACCTTGTGTGTGCGGGCCCAGGCCGCGGGCTCGTTCTGCGCCCACCAATTCACCTCGGCCTCGCGCTGGAAGTAGCGCACCGTGTCGCCCACGCCGGCCAGGCGGAACGCGGCGCGCCATGCGGCGCTGATCCGGGGCACCTGCGTGGCCTTGCGCTGGTCGAGCCAGATGAGCGCCGGCAACGCGGCGCGACCCTGCGCGTCGATGGGCATGATGGTGCCCCGCTGCGTGGTCACCGTCACGCCGCGCACGGCCGCGGCCAGCTCGGGCCGATCCAGCCACAGCTGCCGACAGGCGCGGGCGCACGCGGCCCAGAAACCGTCGACCTCGTGCGCCATCCAGCCGGGCTGCTCCACGACGTAGTCTTCGAGCGCCACCTGCGACCTGGCCACCAGTTCGCCGCGCGGATCGAACAGCAGCGCGCGGGCGCTCTGGGTGCCGCAATCGATGGACAGCAACAGGTCGTCGGGCCGGGCAGTCGTCATGGGGTGGGCACCGTGTAGCACTGGGCGACGATTCGAACGTAGCGGTCGCATTGATCGCGCCATTCTCCGGCGGACCAGCCGAGCGCCTCGCGCGCCACCGGCTCCAGCCGCGGCAGCAGCGCCGCGGCGCCGTCCGGCAGCAGCAGGCCCAGGCGCGTGCGGCGCAGCAGCAGGTCGTCGAGGAAGCGCACCTGCTCGTGGCGCAGCGCCCAGTGCAGCTCGGCCCAGGGCGTGGTGGTGCCGGCGACGGCCTGCAGGTCGGCGGGCGCCGACTCGCGCAGCAGCTCGCCGGCCTGTGCGCCGTATCGTCCCAGCAGGCGGTGGCGCAGGCCGTGCGGCAGTGCGAAGGCGGCGGTCGGCACCGGCTGCGGGGCGAAGATGGGATCGGCCATGCGGTAATCGAAGTCGGACGCGCTCAGCGTGGCGCTGGTGCTGGTGCTGGTGCTGGTGCTGGTGCTGGTGCTGGTGCTGGTGCTGGCACTGAGGCCGGAGAGGTACGGCGCGGCGTGGCGCAGCGCGTCGAGCGCGTTCACGCGGAAGGTGGTGAGCTTGCCGCCGGTGACGGTGATCAGGCCGTGCTCGTCGCGCACCACGTGTTCGCGTGGCGCCTTCGACGGGTCGCGCCCGCCGCCGCGGTCGTCGACCACCGGGCGCACGCCGGAGAAGCTGCACACCGCGTCGGACGCGCGCAGGTCCAGGCGCGGGAACGCGTGGCGCAGCGCCTCGACGAGGTAGGCCGTCTCCTCGCGCGAGATGCTCGGCTCGACGTCGGGGTCGTCGTGGTGGTCGAGGTCGGTGGTGCCCACCAGCGCCATGCCCTCCCACGGCGTGGCGAACACCGGCCGGCCGTCGCGCGGGTGCATCAGGCTCACCGACTGGCCCACCGGCAGCTTCCACAGCGGAAACACCAGGTGGCTGCCGCGCAGCGGACGCAGCATGGCGTCACCCAGGCCGCGGCGCAGGCCGTCGGCCCAGAAGCCCGTGGCGTTGATCACGCAGCGCGCCCGCACATGACCGGTGAATCCGGCGCCCTCGATGCGCGCGCCCACCACCGTGCCCGGCTTCACGCCAGGGCCGCCGCCCGGCGGCAGCACCGACAGCGGCGACAGCGGCGTGTCGGCGTCGCCGGCGCGCAGCAGCGACTTCACCGCGGCGCGGTTGACCACGCGCGCGCCGTGCTGCTGCGCCTCCTGCAGCACGCGCATCACCAGGCGCGCGTCGTCGGTCTTCGCGTCGAGGTAGGCCGCTGCGCCCAGCAGCCCGTCGGTGGCCACGTGCGGCGCGAGCTCGCGCACCTGCGCGGGCGGGTGGTACGCACGCGTGCGCTCGCCCGCCATCGCGTCGTAGATGGCCAGGCCCACGGCCATCTCGCGGCGGCTGGGCGAACGTCCCTGGTAATGGCCGATCAGAAAGCGTTGCGGCTCGACCAGGCCGGGCGCGTCGTGCAGCAGGCGGCCGCGCTCGCGCACCGACTCGCGCGTGAGGCCGAACGCGCCCTCGCGCAGGTAGCGCAGGCCGCCGTGCACGAGCTTGGACGAGCGCGACGAGCTGCCCCACGCGAAGTCGCGCGCCTCCACCAGCATCACGGAGACGCCGCGCCGCGCCGCCTCCAGCGCCACGCCGGCGCCGGCGATGCCGCCGCCGATCACGAGCAGGTCGACGTCGGGGGTCATCGGCGTGGCACGGGCACGGACACGGACACGGACACGGGCACCGTCACCGTCACCGTCACCGAACGTGAGTCGCGTCCGCCGCTCATTGCTCGTCCCCCAGCAGGTTGCCGCGTGCCATCACGCCATGCGGGTCGAACTCGCGCACCATCGCGGCGATGGCCGACATGCCCGTCGCGCCCTTCTCGGCCACCAGCCAACGCGCGTGGTCCTTGCCCACGCCGTGCTGGTGGGTGATGGTGCCGCCCTGCGCGACGATGGCGTCGCCGACGGCGGTCTTGAGCGAGCGCCAGCGCGCCAGCGCCTCGTCGTAGCCGGCGCCGATGCGGTAGACGAAGGTGCTGTACACGCTGGAACCCTGCGCGTACACGTGCGACAGGTGCGTGTAGCAGTGCGTGCGCTCGCCGTGTTGCGCGAGCGCGCTTCGGCCGGCGGCCTCGAGCGCCCGCACCATCGCATCGACGCGCGGCCAGTCGCACGCCGTCTCCATCGTGTCGACCGCGTAGCCGGCGTCCCACAGCGCGTTGCGCAGGTAGACGCCGGCGAAGCGGCGCTCGGCCCACTTGCGGCCCAGCAGCGTGCCGGTGCTCACGCCGCCGTGCTCGCGCCAGATCGCCGCCGCGGCGCGCTGCAACGCGCGCACGGCCGAGGCGCTGTCGCCGGTGAACCCGGCAAACAGAAGGCACTTGCCCTCGCCCGCGCCGCGCAGGGACAGGTAGCGTTCCAGCCACGCCATGGTGCCGGCGTGGCCGGCCATGCTGAGCGTGGTGAAGGTCTCGGCAGGATTGGCCAGGCGCAGCATCGACAGCCCCAGCCTGGCCTGGGCCATGCGACGCACCGCCGCCAGGCCGCTGGCCCAGTCGGGGAAGAAGATCCCCACGAAGCGCTCCGCGACCGGCGCGCGCGTGACGCGCACGCTGGCCTCGGTCAACACGCCCAGCCGGCCTTCGGAGCCCAGCACCCATTCGCGCAGGTCGGGCCCGGCGGCCGACGCCGGGAAGGTGGGCAGCGTCCATTCGCCCTCGGGCGTCTGCAGCGTGCCGCCGGCGAACAGCTGCTCGATGCGGCCATAGCGCGCCGACTGCTGGCCCGACGACCGCGTGACGATCCAGCCGCCCAGCGTCGACAGCTCGAAGCTCTGCGGAAAGTGTCCCAGCGTGAAACCGTGGGCGCGCAGCTGAGCCTCGAGGTCGGGCCCGGCCACGCCGGCTTCGAAGCGGGCGAGCTGCGACGCCGTGTCGAGATCCAGCAGCCGCATCATGCGACCCATGCTGAGCGTGAGCACCGGCGCCGCGCCCACCGGCGTGAGGTGGCCGGCGACGCTGGTGGCCCCGCCGGAAGGCAGCACCTGCACGCCGTGTTCGCGGGCCCACGTGAGCAGCGTGCGCACCTCGGCCGCGCTGGCGGGAAACGCCACGCCGTCGGTGACGCGGCCGTGCACGCCGAAGCGCAGGCGCAGCCAGTCGTGCATGGACTGGCCGAAGCTGGCGCGCAGGCGCGTCTCGGCGCCGGCGTCCACCAGCGGATGCGGCGGCAGGCGCGAGGGTTGCGCCTCCACCTGGGCCAGCACGGCCGCGAACGCGGCGTCGGGGCGGGGCGCTCCGGCGCCGATGGCCTGCGCCAGGAAGGCCAGCGCCTCGGGCTTGAGCGCTTCCTGCACCCGGGCGTCGCCCCAGCCGTTCCAGCGTCGTTCAGCGGTCATCGTGGCTATACTCGTTTTTCAGGTCGACAGGCGTCGGCGGGCGATCAGTTCTCGGACGCCCGCGACGCGACGCCGCGATGGTGCGCCCCGCGTGCCGCGGCGGCTTGTCTTTCGCCGACAGGCGAGTTGCCACAACATGCCAGTCCCGCCGGCGCCCTCTCCCACCCTCGCGGCCGCCGCATCGCCGGACGCGCCCTGCCCCATCCCGCCGGCGGCCGACGCTCGCGTGGCGATGGCCTACGCACAGACCGCCGTGGCCACCGCGCAGGCGCAGGGCGTGGCGCCCGACGCGCTGTGCGCCGAGCTGGGCTGGCCCGCCGACACGCTCGACCCCGCGCGCGACAGCCTGAGCGTGGCCGAGTACCTCGCGCTGCTGGGGGCCGGCCACCGCCTCGCCACCGACCTCGTGTTCGGACTCCACGTTGGACTGCACGCCCGGCTGTCCACCTACCCGTTCTACGGCCTGGTGGTGTGTGCCTGCACCACGCTGCGCGGCGCCTTCGAGCAGACACGCCGCTACGAGGGCCTGGCCCACGACCTGGGCCGCTCGCGCCTGGACGAGCGCCACGGCGTCGCCACCTACTACTGGGACACGCCCTGGCTCGACGCCTGCACGCCGGCACAGGCGCGCCACCTGGGCGACAGCGTGCTGGCCGGCATCCTGACGTTCGTGAGCTGGCTGGCCCACGAGCGGCTGCCGGTGCACGAGATCGGATTGCCCTACCCCGAACCGGACGCGGCCATCCGCGCGGCGCATGCGCAGGTGTTCGGCCCGAACGTGATCTACGGCGTGCCCGCCGCCTACGGCCGGTTCGACGCCGCGCTGCTGGACCGCCCGGTGCCCAATGCCGACGGCAGCATGCTGAAGGTGCTGCAACGCCACGCCGACGCGCTGCTGGCCTCGCGCCTGCGCGAGACCGCCGAGCCGCGCATCGTCACCGACGTGCGCCGCGAGGTGGCGGCCCAGCTGGCCAACGACCGCGCCCGCGTGGACGACGTGGCAGCCGCGCTCGCCGTGAGCACACGCACGCTGCAGCGCAAGCTGGCCGAGGCGGGCACCAACTTCCAGGCGGTGCACGAGGCCGCGCGCCAGGCGCTGGCCGAGGAGCTGCTGCGCGACTCGCGGCTGAACCTCACCGACGTGGCCTTCATGCTGGGGTATCGGGAGCAGAGCTCGTTCAACCGGGCGTGTCGGGACTGGTTCGGGAATACACCGGCGCGGACGCGGGAGCGGTTGAGGGCGGGGGCGAGTGGAAAGGACTGATGCACGCCAGATTGCCGGCAACTGGCAGAGGTCTCTCGCTCCAAGACCGCTAAGCGAGCCTCAGCTCGAGGCGCCTGCCCATCGCGGAAAGCGCATCCGAGATCGTATCGATCTTGGTCGGGTGCGACAGCGTCGTGATGCGCGTCACCTCTTGTGGGCGCACGTTCAGGCGACGTGCAAGCTCGGCTGGCCGCACATCCTGGCGCATCATTTCGTTGAGCAGCAGCACCTTCGCGCTGACGCTTGCAGGCAGCGCGACCAGCACTTGCCCGCGCCTGGCATCCGAGGGCTCGGGCACAGCGCGCCCATCCTCGAAATAGAAATCCATGGCCGTCGTCAGGGCGTCCGTGGCCATGGCCGTCGCCTCCTCCCGAGAACTTCCGAAGCTCAACGCCTCGGGAATGTCGGGAAACGACACCATGAAACCATCTCCGTCCCGCGCCAGCCGAGCAGGGTAGTTCAACATTCGATCAGCCCTTTCGCTCCAGGTTGAGTTGCTTCAAGATCGCCAGGCGAAGGCCTTCGGTCATTTCTCGAACGGACGGGCAAGCGTCGTTCAAACCGGCTTCTTGAGCTTCTTGCGCGCCTTGAACGCCGCCTCGCGCGCATGGCATCCTTCGTAGTGATCGTTGACGAGCCCCATCGCCTGCATGAACGCATAGACGGTGGTGGGCCCCACGAAGCTCCAGCCCCGCTTCTTCAGGTCCTTGGACATCGCCACGGCCTCGGCCGACGGCCCCAGCACCACGCCGGTCTCGGGCTTGTGCGGCCGGGTGTCGACCGCCGGCTCGTAGCGCCAGGCGTAGGCGGCCAGCGAGCCGAACTCCTCGCGCAGCTCCAGCACCCGCTTGGCGTAGTTGATGGTGGACTCGATCTTGCCGCGGTGGCGCACGATGCCCGCGTCGGCCACCAGCCGCTCGACGTCGGCCTGGCCGAAGCGCACCACCTTCTCGGCCTCGAAGTTGGCGAAGCCCTTGCGGAACGCCTCGCGCTTGTTGAGGATGGTGAGCCAGCTCAGGCCGGCCTGGAAGCCCTCCAGGCAGATCTTCTCGAACAGGCGGCGCTCGTCGGTGACGGGGAAGCCCCATTCCTCGTCGTGGTAGCGCCGGTACTCGGGGGTGGCGCGGCACCACTGGCAGCGCAGCGCGCCGTCGTCGACGTGGGAGAACAGGCCGGCGGGGAGGGAGGTGGATTCGGTCATGCAGCCATTCTGCAGCCGGCCGGCCGGTGGCTCGGGCGCGCGGACCGGTGTCAATGCGCAGGCGGCGCCGCGGGGTCATTTCGCCTCGAAATCGGCCGTTCGGCGCGGCTTGGGATTCGGTTCGTCGCGCTGGCTTGCAGTTCGTCCGCCGCTCGACGCGCGTCGTCGCACGCCGCTCGCAGCCTGGAGCGGCGCTGCCTAAAGTCCATCCATCGAACAACGCAGCGCAACCCTCCAGGAGCTCACCATGACCAACACCTTCGCCGCCCGCATCGCCCCCGCCGCCCTCGCCGCCCTGCTGACGGGCTCGATGTTCCTGGCCACCAACGCCCTGGCCGCCCACCAGTACCGCGTCGCCGCCGCGGGGCAGGTCACGCAACCGGCCGCGACCGAAATGCGGGTCGTGACCATCGTGGGCCATCGCATCACGGGTGCCTGAACCACCGCAGACCGAATTTCTGTAAGTCCTGTTTCGGCCCCGTTCGCGGGGCCGTTTTTTTTGGCGGCGCGAGGGCCGCCCCGGCACGCCCGCCGGCAGGCTCCCAGCCTCACGCGTTACGCGCCGCTGCCCTTGTGACGCCAACCAAAGCCCGCCAGCCCGAACGCAGGCCCAGCGCCAGTACGGCGCACGCGAACGGCAGCAGGTTGTAGAGCAGGCGATACAGCAGCAGCGCGGCCAGCAGGTCGGGCCGCCCGCGGCCGGAGAGGATCGCCGTCATGCCCGCCTCGAACACGCCCAGCCCGCCCGGCGCGTGCGACACCACGCCCAGGATCACGGCCGCGATGCACCCCACGGCGAACACGTCGAACGGCGGCGCCAGGTCGGGCGGCAGCAGCACGTACAGCGCGCCCACGGCGGTGCCGCTCTCGACCGCGCCGAGCGCCATCAACAGCAGCGCGAGCGACGCCGATGGCATCGGCAGGTGCCACCGCCCCATCGTGATCTCGCGCCGGCCGCGCGACAGCCACCACAACCACGTCACCAGGAGCCCTTCCAGCGCGACACCCAGCGCCGCATGCCAGGCCGGATCGGCGCCGGTGGCGGCCTGGAACAGCTCGGCGCCCGCCAGCATCGTCATGTTGCCGGCCACGAGCGACAGCCACGACGTCGACACGACGCGCGCCACCTCGCCACCGCCCAGCCCGGCGGGCAGGTACAAGTGCGCGCGCACCGCCGAACCCGACACCGCGTGGAAGCCCACCGTGTTGGCGATGGCAGCGCTCGAAGCGCCCGCCAGCAAGGCCAGGCGCGCACGCACCCGGCCGGGCGCCGCCACGCGCACGCCCACCAGGTCGTACAGCGCCAGGCAGCAGAAGCTCGCCGCGGTGAGCGCGAGGCACGCCACGATGCGCATCGGCGGCTGATCCACCAGCGCCGCGCGCAGCTCGGCCAGGCGGAGGTCGCGCAGCACGAAGTCGAGCGCGACGGCGACCCCGACGCACGCGAGCGCCACGCCCGCGCGGCGCGCGAGCGCGGCCGCTCCCGCACGCGTCACGCGGGAACCTGTTCCAGCGCGCGCGACGAATCGGCCGCGATCGGCAATGGGGGCAGGTGCATCAGCGCCTGGCCCATGCGGATGCGCGCGCCGGTGTCGATGCCGTCGACGAACTCGAAGCCCGGCGGCACGAACAGGAGGATGGTGGAGCCGTGCTGGAAGCCGCCCATCTCCTCGCCCTTGCAGAAGCGGGCCTGCACCGGGATCTCGTTGGGGCCGCGGTACTTCAGGTGCAGCAGCACGTCGGTGAAGCGCAGCCGGATGCTGGCCACGAGGATGGCGGCCACCGGCACGATGGCAATGGGAAAGTTGCCTCGGCGCAGGCGCGCGCTCAGCACGGCGCGCTCGTTGCGGCAGAACAGCTTCTCCACCCGCTTCAGCGCGATCGGGTTCACGTTCCAGGTGTCGCCGCTGAGGTAGCTGACGTGGCTCACGTCGCAGTCGTGCGGCGCGTGGAAGCGGTGATACATCGCCGACGTGAGCCGCAGCGTGATGAAGCGGCCGTCGCGGAACGGCGTGGTGTCGGTGCCCGGCCCGAACAGCTCCTCCAACCGATACGGAAAGCCCTTGGCCTGGAACACGGTGCTTCCCGCCACCGGCCCGCAGGCGCCGACGATGGCGTCGCAGGGCGACGTCAGCACGCCGGGATCGGGATCGATCGCGCGGGCGCCCGGCATCAGCTCGCGCGTGAAGCAGTCGTGCATGCTGCGAAACTCGCGGTGGCGGGCGTCGCTCAGGTCGAGGTCGGTGAACAGCTTCCACAGGCCGATCGACGCCTTGCTGACGAGCGGGTTGCGGATCTTGCTGAACCTGCCCATGAAGTGCGTCAATGCGATGCGGGGCACGCGATTGGTGAGCAGGAAGTTCAGGTCTTCCTGTGCAAGCAGGCGGCGGAAATGTTTTTTCATGAGCTTTCGATGCGGTCCTCAGCTGCTGAACCGCTCATGCAGCATTTCGCGCAGCAGGCTGCGCCGGATGGTGCGGTTGCTCTGCGCGGGATCGTTCCACCACCAGCCGTCGCCTTGCATCTCGGCGGCCGCGGCGACGAAGCGGTCGATCACCGCGTCGAAGTCGGCATCGCTGTAGTTCAGGCTGAAGATCAGCCGGCCTGTCCCCACCCAGCTGAGCGCCAGCCCGTGGGCGCGAAGGTAGAACTGCAGCATCCAGTTGTAGCGCGACGGCTGCTCGTACATCACCATCCAGATCGACTGGATGTTGGCCGCGCGCACCGGCACGCCGGCCGCCTCCAGGCGCTCGTTGAAGCGCGCCGTTCGATCGTTCCAGCGCTGGTCGACGCCGTCGTACATGGCCTTGACGTCGTCCCCCTCGAGGCGCTCGAGGAACACGTTCATCGCGCCCATCACGTACGGGTGCGAGTTGAAGGTGCCGCGGGCGAAGCAGATGTCGGCAGGGCGATCCTCGCGGAAGCGCTTCATCAGCTCGCGCCTGCCGCACACCACGCCCACCGGCAACCCGCCACCCAGCGACTTGCCGTAGGTGACCATGTCGGCCTGGACGCCGAAGTACTCCTGCGCGCCGCCGGGCGCCAGCCGGAAGCCGACGAATATCTCGTCGAAGATCAGCACGATGCCGCGTTCGGTGCAGACCTGTCGCAATTGCTTCAGCCACTCGGTGTACGCGGCACGGTCGAACTTCGCGCGGCGCGCGCTATCTACCAGCGACGAGTCACCCGGCGCCGCGGCGTTGGGATGCAGCGCCTGCAGCGGGTTGACCAGCACGCAGGCGATGTCCTGGCGAGTGCGCAACACCTTCAGCGTCCCGGCCTTCATCTCCTCCAGCGTGTACGTCTCGCGCGGGGGCAGCGGATTGCCGGGTCCGGGCTGCACGTCCTCCCACCAGCCGTGATAGGCGCCGCAGAAGCGCACCAGGTACTTCTTCCTCGTGTGATAGCGCGCCAGGCGCACGGCCTGCATCACGGCCTCGGTGCCGGACATGTGGAACGACACCTCGTCCAGCCCGGAGATGCGCTGGAGGCGCCGCACGTTGTCCACCAGCACCGGGTGATACGCGCCCAGCACGGGACCCAGTTCGGCGACGCGACGCGCGCCCTCGGCGATGCACTCCTTGTAGAAGTCATAGCCGAACAGGTTGACGCCGTACGAGCCGGTGAGGTCGTGGAAGCGGTTGCCGTCCAGGTCCTGGACGGTGACGCCGCTGGACGACTGCAGGAAGCTGCCCGTCTTCAGGTGCTGGCGCAGATACGGGCTGTACTGGTACGGAACACGGTAGCTGCCGGTGAACTGCAGGTCGGAGATGCCGGTGCTGGCCTGGGCCGTCAGCGCGGCGCTCTTCGGAAAGCGTTCGCGATACAGCGTGGCCAGCTTCTCGAAGCCGGCGCGGCGCCGCTGCTGGAACTCCGCCGGGGCGCCGTCCGAGCCGAAGAAGCGCACCTCGTCGTAGGCGTAGCCGGGCAGCAGGCCCGCGATTCGCTTGGCCATCTTCGAATGGCCGGTCAGCGAGGCGTGCTTGGCTCGCGAGAGTTCGAGACGACGCTTGGCGCGCGGGGCCATGACGGCCAACGCGGCGAGCATCAACGCGGAGAGGGCGAAGGTGGTGGGTTCCATGGGGGCGCGACGGGCTGTTGTCGATTTCTCAGTGCGCGGTCGCGCTCGGCGACGACACCGACGAGATCATCTGGCCGCGCACCAGCTTCAGCGGGGCCTTGTGGTACAGCGCGATGTCCATGAACGGATCCGTGATGATCTTGAAGCCCCAGGCCAGGCCTTCGGTCGCGTTGCGTGTGATGCACAGCTGGAGCACGCGCACCGCCAGGCCCGCGGCGCCCAGCGACAGCCAGGCGATGCCCACGTCGTGCACGAAGCCGCGCAGGTCGGTGTGCGGCTGGATCAGGCCACCCAGCGACGGGGCGAACCACAGCGTGGCGGGAATCGCCACCCAGATCGCCATCAACACGATCTTGCGTCGGATGTTGTAGCCGGCCTTGACCGCTTCCTTGTACGCGTCGGAGACCTGGTTCACCTCGTCGTAGCCGCGCGGCTCGAAGAAGAAGTGGCCGGCCTGGCGCGTGGTCATCGATACGGTCCACGCCAGGATGGCGGCGATGGCCGGGTCGACGAACAGCAGCGCATAGGCGATGCAGAACGTGATCGCGCTGATGAAGTGCAGGCTCTGGTTGATGGTGCTGTGGTGATAGAAGCGGTGATCGTCCCACCGCAGCGTGCGCAGGGTTTGCATGAAGTTGTTCACGGGGTTCCTCTGGGGAGTTCGCCGGCGGCGACGACCGGCGCGGCGTGACAGGATGGTGACCGCCAAATATGAAAGCGCCGTGTCCGCCGACGGCATGAATTGACTCGGAACTGTCATCGATCTGTTGCGAGCACGGGTCATCATCGACCGCGACCGCAACGATTCGGAGGCGCCTTCCGTGAGAACAGACATCGGCCACAGACCCCTGCGAATCGCCTGCGTGACGGAGACCTATCCGCCCGAGGTCAACGGCGTGTCGATGACCATCGCGCGCCTCGTGCAGGCCCTGCGCGAGCGCGACCACACGGTGCAGGTGGTGCGACCGCGCCAGCCCGCCGACTCGGCCCCCACGGCCTCCGGCGACGCCCGCGGCGACGTGCTGGTGCGCGGCGTGCCGATTCCCAACTACGCCGGCCTGCGCATGGGCCTGCCGTGCAAGGGCGCGCTGGTGAAGCTGTGGCGCGAGCAGCGGCCCGACGTGGTGCACATCGCCACCGAAGGCCCGCTGGGCCGCTCGGCGCTGCTGGCCGCCCGGGCGCTGGGCCTGCCGGTATGCTCCGACTTCCGCACCAACTTCCACGCCTACAGCAAGCACTACGGCTTCGGCTTCCTGCGCCGGCCGATCATGGCCTACCTGCGCCGCTTCCACAACGCGACACAGTGCACGATGGTGCCGTCGCAGGCGCTGCACGACGACCTGCAGGCCGCCGGCTTCCGCGACCTGACGCAGGTGGCGCGCGGCGTGGACGTGCGCCGCTTCGACGTCGCCCACCGCAGCGAGGCGCTGCGCGCGCGCTGGGGCGCGGCGCCGAACGACCTGGTGGTCACCTGCGTAGGCCGGCTGGCGCCCGAGAAGAACCTGAGGACGCTGGTGACGGCGTTCGACGCGATCCGCCGCCAGCAGCCGCGCGCCCGCCTCGTGCTGGTGGGCGACGGCCCGATGCGCAGAGAGCTGCAGGCGCACTGCCCCGACGCGATCTTCGCCGGCCAGCGCGGCGGCGACGACCTCGCGGCGCACTACGCGTCGGCCGACCTGTTCCTGTTTCCGAGCGTCACCGAGACCTTCGGCAACGTCACCACCGAGGCCATGGCCAGCGGCCTGGCCGTGGTCGCGTTCGACTACGCCGCCGCGGGACGCCTGATCCGCCACGGCGAGAACGGCGCCCTCGTGCCCTACGAAGACGACGCCGCGTTCGTGACGACGGCGGCACGCACCGCCAGCGACCTCGGCAACTGCCGCGTGCTGGGCGCCCGCGCCCGCACCAGCGTGCTGCCGCTCGATTGGGACAGCATCGCCGCGCAGGTGGAAGGCGTGATGGCCGGCGTGATGCGCCGCGTCGAGCCCGTGGCCGGCTACGCGTTCACGCCCGCACGCCACTCGTCGGTCTGAAGGAGCGCGCGGCGCTCACGCGCGCGTTGGCGCAGGATGATCGCGGTCAACGCGGCCGCCACGCACACGCCCAGGCCGGCCATCAGCGCGGCCAGCGGCACGTCGAACGCCACGAGCGTGGAGTACACGCCCAGGCATGCCAGCACGCTGGCGTTCTCGTTGCCACCCTGCACCGCGATCGACCGGCCCGCGCTCAGCAGCGCGTTGCCGCGATCCTGCAGCAGCGCGTTCAGCGGCACCACCATCAGCCCGCCCACGGCGCCCACCCCGATCAGTACCGCCACGGCCAGGGCCAGGTCGGTGATGAAGGGCACCGCGATCATCAGCACGCCGAACAGCACGCCCGCATGCAGCATGCGCCTGGCGTGCGCCAGCGGCACCCACCGACCCGCCGCCACGGCGCCGCCGATCACGCCCACCGCCACCGCGGCCTGCACGAACGCGGCCCGGTCCAGGCTCAGGTGCAGGCTCTCGCGCGCCCAGCGCAGCACGGCGAACTGCAGCGTGGCGCCCACGCCCCAGAAGATGGTGGTGACGGCCAGCGACAGCCCGCCCTCGGGATCGCGCCACAGCCTGCGGTTGGACTGCACGAAGTCGCGCACCATCGCGCGGGGATGCAGGGACGCGATGGCGTGGCGCACGCCGCTGTCAGGCACGCCCAGGTTGAGGATGCCGGCGAGCAGGTAGACGCCCAGCAGGATCGCCAGCGACGGCAGCACGGGAGTGAACGCATCGGCCACGCCGTGGCCGGCGTGCGCCAGCAGCCACGGACTGACCAGGAATCCGCCCAGGCCGGTGCCCAGCAGCACCGCGCACACCGCTGTCGTCTCGATCCAGGCGTTGGCCGCCACCAGCTGGTCGGGCCGCACGAGCTCGGTGGCCAGGCCGTACTTGGCCGGCGCATAGGCCGCGGCGCCGAGTCCCACCACCAGGAAGGCCGCCACCGGATGCACGCCGAAGATCAGTGCCGCGACGCCGCCGATCTTGACCGCGTTCATCCACGCCATCAGCCGCGCCTTGGGAAGCGAATCGGCCAGCGGCCCGACGAACGGCGCGAGCACCACATAGGCCGCGATGAAGGCCCCCTTGAGCATCGGCGCGAGCCACGCGGGCATCGCCCGCTGTTGCAGCAGGTCGATGGTGACGATGAGCAGCGCGTTGTCCGCCAGCGCCGACATGAACTGGGCCGCGAGCAGCAGCAGGAAGGAGGCGGGCATCGCGGCAGACAGGATGGAGACAGCTTGCGAGCCTCGGGCCTGCGCGTGAAGGGGTCATGACATCTCGATGACGCCGCGACGACAGGCGCGACACGGACACGCCTCCGACAGGCGATCGCCGATGCCGATGCCGATGCCGTGACGCTGTCACGAAGCGCGTCGATAGTGAGCAAGTCCCCACTCGATGGCCGCGCATGGATCACTTCGCCTCAACGCCCCGCATCACCTGCATCGTCTGCGCCTTCAACGAGGGCCCGCGCATCGGCGCGGTGCTGGAGGTGGCCGCAGCGCACCCGCTGGTGGCCGAGGTGATCGTCGTCGACGACGGGTCGACCGACGACACGGCCGCAGTGGTGTCGCGTCACCCGCGCGTGCGCCTTCTCACGCATGCGCGCAACCGCGGCAAGAGCCAGGCCATCGCCACCGGCGTCGCCGCCGCGCGCCACGACCTGCTGATGCTGCTGGACGCCGACCTGAAGGGCCTGCGCGCCCAGGATCTCGACGCCCTGGCGCTGCCGGTGCTGTCTGGCCGCGCCGCCGTCAGCATGAGCCTGCGCCGCAACAGCCTGGCCATCTTCCGCTGGGCCGGCATCGACTTCGTGTCGGGCGAGCGCGTGGTGGACCGGCGCCTGCTGGCCGACGTGCTGCACGAGATCCACGCCCTGCCCCGCTTCGGCATCGAGGTGTTCATGAACAAGCGCATCATCGCCGCCCGCCTGCCGGTAGCCGTGGCGAACTGGCGCGACGTCACCCAGTCGCGCAAGACCGAGAAGATCGGCTGGTGGCGCGGCACGCTCGCGGAGTGGCGCATGGTGTTCGACCTGATGGATGCCGTGTATCCGCTCGAACTGCTGACGCAGACGCTGCACCTGGCGCTGCTGCGCCGGCCGGCCGGGCCGGGGCCTGTGCTGCAGGCGCCCGAGGCCTGAACAGATCCTAGTGCCGGCGGCGAATGAGCTCGTCGCTGGCGCGCTGCAGCGCCGAGCCGGAATCGGCGGTGCGCAGCAGACCCTGGGCGGCCATCTTCTCGAGCGCCTTGCGCGTGAAGCTGTGCGAGCCGTCGCCGTTGCCGGCGAACAGCAGGAAGTAGCCGTTGTCGCTCATCCACAGCAGTTGCACGTCCTGCCAGTCGCCGTGCAATTGCATCGAGACGGTGTCGCCGATCTGCAGCGACGCGACCGGGGACGACGCGTCCGACGCGCGGACCGGCGCCGGAGGCGGTGGCGGCGGCGGCGGCGGGAGTTCGTCGTCCAGTTCCAGGTCGACGGTGACCGGCCCCGCGGCGGGCTCTTCGGCGGCAGGGCGGCGCATGGCGTGCAGGTGGATGGCGGCGATCTGGTCGAGCCAGGCCTTGCGCATCGCGTCGGACAGCTTGACGGTGGTCATGCCGGCCGTCACGCGCTCCACCAGTTCAGGAATCATCGCCACCAACGTGGACGCGTCGGCGCGCGAGCGCGACTTGTCGGTGGACCAGATCATGTCGACGGCGGTGTCCATGGCCGGCGAGTTGCGACGCAGCTCGGGCCCCAGGGTCGTCCACTCCTGCGCGACCACCAGCGCCCACAGCGTCAGGATGAAGCGTCGCGTCTGCGACGGCGGCCTGGCCGAGTCGAGCTTGCGCTGCAGCCGCGCCTTGGCCTGCTCCACCAATTCCTCCAGCGAGGCGTTGCGGCGCAGCAGGTCGAGCGCACCCTCCACCGACGTCAGCCGGCGCTGCGCCTGCTGGCGCTGCCACTGCCCCAGCCGTTCGCCCGCCGCCTCGAACGACGCGGTCGACGGGTCGGCCGTCACCTGCGCGAGCGTGTCGGACAGCCACTGCTCGAACTCCGGCGCCGGCGGCCCCTTGTCGGCCTTCATCGTGGTGGCCACGCGGTTGACCAGCGTCCACACCGGATGTCGGTGCGACTGCAGCAGCGTGGCGTCGTGCGTGGCCAGCTGCACCACCAGCGGCTGCACGCGGGCGAGCCAGACGCGCGCCGCGTCCGACAGCGCGGCGTCGGCCACGATCTGTACGAACAGGTGGCCGATGAGCGCCGCCGCCAGCCGGGAACTGCTGGCGTCGCGCAGCGCGGTGAGTTCCTCGCGATGGCTGTGGATCAGCCCCGGAATGCGCGCGTCGTCGCCGTCGAGCGGCATCGGCAGGGTGTCGGGAATGCGGTCGAGGGGCGTGTGCGCCGTGGAGGCCGCGAACACGGGGCGCTGCTCGTCCAGGTCCATCAGCTCGAACAGCGCGCCGGGTCGCGTGACGTCGAAGCCGGTGGGTGGGTGGACCGTGGACCGTTCTTCGACGCCTTCGCCACCGCGGTCGGTAGCCTCCAGGTGCGAGGCGTCCGCGAAGCCGGCCTGGCGCACGGCGGCAAGGAGCTCGCCCAAACGCGGGGCCAGCCAGCGCGCGACGCAGCGCACGAGCTCGGCGCGCTCCGGCGGCGCCAGGCCCAGGCCGTCCGAACCGGCCCACAGCGCGCGCGCCAGGCACGGCGGACCGATGGGCGACGCGGCCACGCGCACGCCCTCGGAGCGGCGCAACGCGCCCTCGAACTTGATCAGCCGGCGCAGTTCCACCGTGCAGTCCTCGTCGAGGATCCGCACGACCTGGGCCACCTCGATCTCCTCCTGGATGCGCGACTCGTCCATGATCTCGAATGCGCCCAGGTCCAGCCACTGGCCGGGCGGCTTCGCCGCGGGCGGATGCGTGAACTCGATGGCCGACTGCTTCAACGCGTCGGCAAACGCGGCCGCGAACTGGGCGTGGCGGCGCGCAAGCGTCGAGGCGACCTCGCCGCGCAGCGCGCGCAACGCGGCGTTGGTCACGGGGGCGGCGGCGATCTCGCCGCTGAGGCCTGCGGCGCCGCTGCGCACGCGGCGCGACAGCAGCGCAACGGCGCGTTCGAGGTGGCGTTCGTAGGCGGTCGGGGTCACGCGACCATGTTAGGCCAGTGACGCTGCGCCGTTGATTGCCGGGGTGTTGCCCGGGGTGGATGTGCACTCGCCGCAACAATGCCGCTCGAGGCGGACTCAGCCGCCGCTCCACTTCTTCGCCTCGGCTTTTCCGAAGACCGCCTGCATGCGCGGATTGAAGAAAATGTAGCCGGCAAGGACGCCCACGTAGACGGCCAGGCCGACACAGATGCTGCCCGCAAGCGCACTGTGGCGGAACGCTGCCGCAGCAGCCACGAGCGCAAGAACGACATTGAAGGCCAGGAAACAGCCCAGCACGCGCGATGCGGCTCGATTGCCATCGAGGGTGGCCCAGGCGGCAATGGCCATCACACCGATCCAGACGATGCCTCCCATGGACCTGCCAATGAGAATACCCAGCCCTTCGAGGATGAAGAAGGCCACGAGCATGACCTTGAACAGCATGGGTATGCGCGCCGGTTCGACGACGTCCTGGACGGAACTCTTGGGCGGGGCGAAGGCAGCAATGGGCTCCACGGGCATCCTTGGTGAGCGTTGACGACTCGACCATTGTCTCGCCGGATCGAGGGCGTGCCAGCCGTGGAAATCCCGCGCCGCCTCAGCGTCGCACGCCGGTGAGTTCTTCGGCCAGATCGACCATCAACTCGCGCAGGCTGCCCCGGTGCAGCCGTAGCATGCCGCACAGAAACGGGCCGGACGCTCAGGCCCGCACGTCCACCACCAGCTTTCGCACTTCCTCCAGGATGTGGCCGTGGTTGGCGCGGCCCCGGCCCGTGAGCATCGGCAGCAGCGTGAACACGCCCGAGTAGGTGGCCGCGCGGAACGACAGCGGGGCCAGCGCGTGCGTGCCCCAGCCCAGGCAGCTCACCACGTGGCCGTGGTACGCCCTGGCGGCAAGGAACGACGCATCGAGCACGGCGCCGCCCACGGTGTCGTAGACCACGTCGAAACCTTCTCCGGCGGTGTACTGCGCCACGTAGTCGTCGACGTTGGCGGTGGCGTAGTCGATGGGCGTCGCGCCGAGGCGGCGCACCAGGTCGGCCTGGCCGGCGGAGGCCGTGGCGAACACCTCGGACCCGAGCGCCTTGGCGATCTGCACGGCCACGTGGCCCACGCCGCCGGCGCCGCCGTGCACCAGTACCTTCTGTCCGGCGTGCGTGTGGGCGCGGTCGACCAGGCCTTCCCAAGCGGTGATGGCGATCAGCGGCAGGGCCGCGGCCTCGCGCATCGACAGGTTGGCCGGCTTGTGCCCCAGCAGGTCGGGGTCGACGGCCGCGTACTCGGCCAGAGAGCCCTGCAGGCCGCCCACGCCGCCGGTGAGGCCGACCACCTCGTCGCCGACGCGCAAGCGCTCCACGCCGCTGCCCACCGCGCGCACCACGCCGGCCAGGTCCATGCCGAGGATGGCCGGGAACGGATGCTTCGCATGCGCCGCGGCGCCGGCGCGGATCTTGGTATCCAGCGGATTGACGCCGCTGGCCGCGACCTGCACCAGCACTTGGCCAGGGCCGGCCACGGGGCGCGCCACCTGGCGCGGGGCAAACGGGGCGTTGGCGGCGTCGACGACGAGAGCGCGCATCGTGGTGGAAGAAGAGGCGGTCATGGCGGGTTCCTTTGTCCGAGTTAGCGATGTCATTCTTTTCTATTCACCCTTGCATGTAAATTGACAGCCATGCATGATCGCCATTCACTTTTGTAGAGGCCGCCATGGAGTGGAGCGACGTCCGCATCTTTCTCGCCATCGCCCGCGCGCACTCGCTCAACGGCGCGGCGCGGCTCACCGGCCAGAGCCAACCCACCATGGGACGGCGGCTGAAGGCGCTGGAGGGCGACGTGGGCCATGCGCTGTTCCAGCGCGGCGCCGAGGGCTTCACGCTCACCGACGAGGGCGCCGCGCTGCTGGCGCATGCCGAGCGCATGGAGGAGGAGTCCATCGCCTTCGAGCGCGAGCTGGCCAGCCAGGGACAGGCGCTCGATGGCCAGTTGCGCGTGTCCTCGTCCGACTGGTTCGGCGTGCACATGCTCACGCCGGTGTTCGCCGAGTTCGTGAAGGCCCACCCGCGCGTCACCATCGAGCTGGTGACCGACGCGCGGCTGCTCAACCTGGCGCGGCGCGAGGCCGACCTGGCGTTCCGCATCCAGCCCTTCGCCGAGCCCGACATCGTGCAGCGCCGGCTCACGACCATCCCCTACGGGCTGTACACGGCCAAGGGACGCGGCCGGCCGCTGGCCAAGGACGGCGAAGGCTGCGCGCTGATCACGCTGGACGCCGCCTACCGCGACTTCCCCGATGCGCGCTGGCTCAAGCAGACGCTGCCCCGCGCGCACGTCGCGTTCACCAGCAACAGCCGCGAGGCCCAGGCGCGCATGTGCGTCGAGGGCGTGGGCCTGGCCGTGCTGCCGCGTCCGCTGGCCGACGCCATGCCGGGCCTGCGGCGGCTCAAGGTGGACACGCCGCCGCCCGGCCGCGACGTATGGGTGGGCTTCCACCGCGACCTGCGTCGGCTGCGGCGGCTGCGCGCGCTGGTCGACCTGGCGGTGGAGCGGCTGGCGGGAACGTGAAACGAGGCCGCACGCGGGACGCTTCGCGTCTCGCGTGCGGGGGCTTGCTCAGGTGGACTTGCGAGCTGCAGTCTTGCGCGGGGCGGCCTTCCTGGCGGGGGCCTTCTTCGCGGGCACCTTCGCACCTTCGGCGCGAGCCTCCCACAAGCCGATGGCGATCGCCTGCTTCGGGTCGGTCACCTTCTTGCCCGAGCCGCCGCTCTTGAGCGTGCCTTGCTTCATCTCGTCCATCGCGCGTTGCACCTTCTCGCCAGACTTCTCGCCATACGTTGCCATACGATCCCTCCGTTCTTTTGATTGACGCGGCAATTGCAGCAATTCAGGCGCCCGCTGAGCAAACGACGGCGCGCCGATCACGTCGGCGGTGTCCCGGATCGCGCCCTTGATCTCGAACTTGTCGGCGCTGTCGCGAGTCTCGTGACGATCGACGACTTCCTGACGGCACATCGAATGCCGTTCGGCGGAGACTTCATCTGCTGATCCGCCCATGACCACCACGAAACTCAACGGCACCTTCCTCCAGTCGTCTACAGCCCCAAGGGCGACGTGGAGGGCTCCCTGCTGCGCGTCTCGGGCCAGCCAATCCAGGTGGTCGTCGACAAGCACGACGAGAAGACGGCGCACCTCGTGGCAGGACTCGTCGCCGGCCAGGCGATCATCGTCTCGACGGAGGACATGCCGCCTTCCAGCAAGGGAGACGGTGAGCATCCCGTGCACGCGTTCCAGAAACTCGTGTCCGTGGACGGCGCCTGCCTTCAAAGGCCGCCGCGAAGGGCGCAGGCTATTCAGGCACGATCGTCCAGCTCAACTACGCCAAGCATGGCGCGCCGAGCGGCTACGTGCTCGACAGCGGCGACTTCATCCATGTGAAGCCCGACGGCTTCACCAAGCTCAAGCTGTCCTTGGGCGACCGCGTGGCGGCGGACGGCGACGCGCACTTCCTGGCGACGGGCAACGGGTGGGCAGTGGAAGCCTCGTCCATCAATGGAAAACGCGTGAAGTAGGCGTCGGCACGAGTTTGCCGCGCCGCACTCGGCGGGGTACCGCGTTTGCCTCGAACTCGCGTTGGATAGCGTCCAGCGGCGAGGAGCGAGGAGCGAGGAGCGAAAAATGATGGAACGACAAGCGGGGAGCCATCTCCCCCTGACCCGGCGCGAGCTGTTGTTGACCGGCGCGTCATCGGCCGCACTGGTGGCCAGCGGGTCGGCAGAGGCGGCAGCGCCGGCGGCCACCGCGCCGCTCGCCAGCGTGCCGACCGCGCAGGTGACGCTGTCGATCAACGGCAAGTCGACCACGCTCGACCTCGACACCCGCACGACGTTGCTCGACGCGTTGCGCGAGCACCTGCACCTGACGGGCACCAAGAAGGGCTGCGACCACGGCCAGTGCGGCGCGTGCACGGTGATCGTGGACGGACGCCGCATCAACTCGTGCCTCACGCTGGCGGTGATGCATCCCGACGCGCAGGTCACCACCATCGAGGGCCTGGGCACGCCCGAGCACCTGCATCCGCTGCAGGAGGCCTTCATCAAGCACGAGAGCTACCCGTGCGGGTATGCACCCCAGGGGAAATCTGCTCGGCCGTGGGCGTGCTCGACGAAGTCAAGCGCGGGGTTCCCAGCCACGTCACCGCCGACCTGAGCGTCCGCCCGCTGCTGTCCGTCGACGAGTTGCGCGAACGAATGAGCGGCAACATCTGCCGCTGTGGCGCGCATTCCAACATCGTCGATGCGATCACCGAAGTCAACGGAGCGTGCGCATGAAGCCATTCACCTTCGAACGCGCCAACAGCCCCGCCGAGGCCGCCGCGGCGGTTGCGAGGCAGCCCGGCGCGGGCTTCATCGCCGGCGGCACCAACCTGCTCGACCTGATGAAGCTGCAGATCGAAACGCCTCCGCACCTGGTCGACGTCAACGCACTGGGCCTGGACCAGATCGCGCCGACCGCGGACGGCGGGCTGCGCATCGGCGCGCTGGTGCGCAACACCGACCTGGCCGCAGACGACCGCGTGCGGCGCGACTACGCCGTGTTGTCTCGGGCGCTGCTGTCGGGCGCCTCGGGCCAGCTTCGCAACAAGGCCACGACGGCGGGCAACCTGCTGCAACGCACGCGTTGTCCGTATTTCTACGACACCAACCAGGCCTGCAACAAGCGCCAGCCGGGAAGCAGTTGCAGCGCCATCGGCGGCTACAGCCGCCAGCTGGCCGTGGTCGGCGCCAGCCCGGCCTGCATCGCCACGCATCCCGGCGACATGGCCGTGGCCATGCGCCTTCTCGATGCGTCCATCGAGACGGTGAAGCCCGGTGGCACCACGCGCGTCATCCCCATCGCGGACTTTCACAGGTTGCCCGAGGGCACGCCCCAGGTGGAGAACGCCCTCGAGCCGGGCGAGCTGATCACCGCGGTCACGTTGCCGGAGCCTCTTGGCGGCGTGCACATCTACCGCAAGGTGCGCGACCGGGCGTCGTACGCGTTCGCGCTGGTGTCGGTGGCCGCCGTCGTGCAGAAGGACGGCAGCGGACGCATCGCGCTGGGCGGCGTCGCACCCAAGCCGTGGCGCGACACGGCAAGCGAGGCCGAGCTGCCGCGCGGCGCGAAGGCCGTCACCGACCGGCTGTTCGCCGATGCCCATCCCACCGCGGAGAACGCGTTCAAGCTGACGCTGGCCCAGCGCACGCTGGCCGCGGTCGTCGTCCAGGCGAGAGCCTGAGCCATGAAGTTCGACACCCCCGCCACCACCAATCCGATCGACCAGCTCAAGATCGTCGGCAAGCCGACGCGCCGCATCGACGGCGGCCTGAAGACCACCGGCACCGCGCCCTACGCGTACGAGCGGCACGACGCCGTCAAGGATCCGGTCTACGGCGTGGTCGTGGGCAGCGCCATCGCCAAGGGCCGCATCGTGTCGATGGACCAGCGCGCCGCCAAGGCCGCGCCGGGCGTGCTGGCCATCGTCACGCAACGCAACGCGGGCAAGCTGGGCAAGGGCGAGAAGAACACCGCCAAGCTGCTCGGCGGACCCGAGATCGAGCACTACCACCAGGCGGTGGCCATCGTGGTGGCCACCACGTTCGAGCAGGCGCGCGATGCCGCGATGCTGCTGCGCATCGACTACGAGAAGGCGCCGGGCCACTTCGACCTGGCCGCCGGGAAAGACGGCGCGCAGCTCACGAAGCAGACCGACCAGACCGGCCCGCCGCAAAGCAAGGTGGGCGACTTCGACGCCGCGTTCGCCGCCGCGCCCGTGCAGCTCGACGCCACCTACACCACGCCCGACCATTCGCACTCGATGATGGAGCCGCATGCGTCCATCGCCGCGTGGAACGGCGACCACCTCACGCTGTGGACGTCCAACCAGATGATCGCGTGGGGCGTGGGCGACGTGGCCAAGACACTGGGCCTTCCCAAGGCGAAGGTGCGCCTCGTGTCGCCGTTCATCGGCGGGGGCTTCGGCGGCAAGCTGTTCGTGCGCTCCGACGCCATCATGGCCGCACTCGGCGCGCGCGCCGTCGGCCGGCCCGTGAAGGTCGCGTTGGCGAGGCCGCTCATCCCGAACAACGGCACGCACCGCCCCGCCACCATCCAGCGCATCCGCATCGGCACCGACCGGGACGGCCGCATCACGGCCATCGGACACGACAGCTGGTCGGGTGACCTGCCGGGCGGAAATCCCGAGACCGCCGTGAGCCAGACACGCCTGCTCTGCGCCGGCGCCAACCGATCGACCTCGATGCGACTGGCCGAGCTCGACCTGCCCGAAGGCAACGCGATGCGCGCGCCGGGCGAGGCGTCGGGCCTGATGGCGCTGGAGATCGCGATGGACGAGGCGGCCGAGAAGGCCGGCATCGATCCGGTCCCATTTCGCATCATCCACGATACGCAGGAGGATCCCGAGAAGCCCGGGCGCCCGTTCTCGAAGCGCGCCCTGGTGCAATGCCTGCACCTGGGCGCCGAGCGCTTCGGCTGGAGCCGGCGCAAGGCGAAGCCGGGGCAGGTGCGCGACGGCCAGTGGCTCGTCGGCTACGGCATGGCGGTGGCGTTTCGCAACAACCTGCTGATGAAATCGAAGGCGCGCGTGAAGCTCGATCGCCACGGCGTGATCACGGT